>JBGUQG010000186.1:0-2811 GCA_045130815.1 Christensenellales bacterium | reverse complement strand
TCTGTTGCGCCTGCACAGGGTTGTATCTTCCGGCTGCACAGGGTTGGCGCTTAACCCCCGCCTCCCTCTGCCGGAGAATCTCCACCCTCTGGCTTGACAGCTTCCTTCCCCTGAAAGTGTTACCCATGCTTGACGCCAATAGACCATCATTTGGAAAACCATCGTAATACCGCTTGATTTTCACCAGATAATACATTATATTTTGTAGGTGTATGAAGAGTTCTGTTCAAAGCAGCAAACAGAGCTGCCGGAAAAGCTTGCAGCCACGACGCCGGAGGAGACGGACGTCATCTGATGGCAAAGGAAGGGGTAATTCATCCATGAACAGAAGTGAGATCGTCGCGGAGCTGTTCCGTATGCGGGATAAGGACTACGCCCTTTTGCAGGCCAAAATCATTCCCACGATGGCTGCGGACAGGATCATAGGCGTCAGGACACCGGCGCTCCGCGCATTTGCCAAGGTACTGTATACAGATCGCGATGCGGATGACTTTCTTTCCTGCACGCCGCATCAATACTTCGATGAAGACCAGCTGCACGCCTTTGTTATATCGCTGGAGAAGGATTTTGACAGGTGTATCGCAAAGGTTGAAGCCTTTCTGCCCTGCATCGACAATTGGGCCACCTGTGATCAGCTTTCGCCAAAGGCGTTCAGGAGGGAACCGGAGCGGCTGCTCCCCTGCATTCATACGTGGATCAAGTCCGATCGAACCTACACGGTCAGGTTTGCGATCGGGATGCTGATGCAGCATTTTCTGGACGAGCGTTTTGAGACGGAATATGCGGACATGGTGGCCAATGTCAGATCGGAGGAATACTACATCAACATGATGATCACCTGGTATTTCGCGACCGCCCTGGCCAAGCAGTATGAAAGGGCCTTGCCGTACCTGGAGGAAATGCGCCTGGACGGCTGGGTACACAACAAGGCGATCCAGAAAAGCGTGGAAAGCTACAGGATCACAGATGAACAGAAGACATACCTGAAGACACTGAAGGTGCGGCACAGCAGAATCTTGACAAACGCGCGTTCAAAGTAGTAATATAGGGGCAATTCAACGGAGGTGTGTTCTATGAAAAAAACGGCGATTGCGTTTCTCTGTATCCTGATGGCGGCCTTCATGTCCGTCAGCTGCCTTGCGATGGAGAACATCCAGAAGTGGCGCAAGGGCGATGACGTGAAGCAGATCCAGGAGATACTGATCTCCCAGGGTTATCTGGACGGGGCGGCGGACGGCGTGTTCGGCCCCAAGACGGAGGCGGCGGTGGCGGCCTTCCAGAAGGACAGGGGCATGGACGCGACCGGCATCGTGGGCGAGATGACCTACGCCGCGCTGAAGGAGGCGCCCGCGGAGTCCCAAACGGGCGCGGAAACCGACTATGAAGCGGTGTTCCCCTCCTGGAACCCGGACAGCGAATCGCTGCACGCGCTGGTGGACTTTGTGACGGCCTGCGCGGACGAATCGGGCGACGGCTACCTTGATCCCGCGGACCGCATCGCGACCTTCGACATGGACGGCACCATACTCTGCGAGAAGGCGCCCGTATACCTGGACTACTGCCTGACGATGTACCGCGTGCTGGACGATCCCGCGTACAACGCCACCGAGGAGGAGCGCGACGCCATGCAGCAGGTGCGCGACCACGCCTATGCCGGCGGCGAAACCTTCCACCCCGAGGGCATCACCAAGGACGACCTGGTCGCCACGGCCTTCGCCGGCATGACCCCCGCCGAATTCCGCGCCTATGTGCTGGATTTCGCCGAGAAGACGGCCGCGGTGGGCTTCGAGGGCATGACCTACGCCCAGTCGTTCTACAAGCCCATGATCGAAGTGATCGACTATCTCAAGGCCAACGACTTTGACGTATGGATGGTCTCGGCCTGCGAGCGCGAGGTCGTGCGGGCGCTGGTGGAACGCTTCGACATCCCCTATGATCACGTGATCGCTACCGACGTTCCCTACGTCGCCTCCGGCAACGACGGCAAGGACGCAGACGAATACGACATCAGCCAGGACGAGGACTTTGTCCTCGGCGCGCCGCTGGACGCGGTGGAATGCGGCAAGTCCGGCAAGCCGGCGGCCATCGTCCGCGAGATCGGCAAGCGCCCGGTGCTGGCGTTCGGCAACAGCTCCGGAGACTATTCGATGCTCAATTACGCCGAGGGCAACCCCGACCACGAGGGCATGGGCTTCTTCATCGTCTGCGACGACACCGAGCGGGAATACGGCAGCGACGAGAAGGCCGCCGGATTCTATGAAAAGGTCGGGGCCGAGGGCTGGACGGCCATTTCGATGGCCAACGACTGGAAGGATATCTACGGCGAGGGCGTCAAAAAAACCGGACTTCCCTACGCGGAGCAGGCGCTTGCCGACGCGGCGTAACCCCGCCGCTTGGGCAGCAAGCCGCGCGATTCTTTGACCGCGACAGGCGGGGCTGTCTCAAAGAAACCGTTTGAGACAGCCCCGCGCTTTTTTGCATGTCAGAGGTCCCGTGCCGTTTCCACCGTGCCCTCCGCCGGTATGGCGGGACAAATCGCTGATCAGGCCTTGCCGAGAGAAAAGCCCGGCGCAAGGGAAAAGGTGAGCGCAATGAAGAGAGGCTTCGTAGCCATCGTGGCGCTGATGATGTTTCTTGGCGCGACAGCCTGCGCCGAAGCGCGCGTGGACAGCTTGACGTATGCGGTGTTTCCATATCTGCCGGATCCCGTGTATTATCGGGAGATCATTGAACGCCGTTGGGCCGAGGTCGAACCCGGCATTCAGCTGGTTCGCGCCGAGTGGGACTGTTACACCGACGGCGCGCCGAAGG
>JBGUQG010000185.1:0-6627 GCA_045130815.1 Christensenellales bacterium | reverse complement strand
CAGCAGTCGATGGCCGGGGCGGAGCGCGTGCTGGACATACTGGACGCGCCCGTTCAGATCGTGGATCGCCCCGACGCGACGCCGCTTGAGGACGTGAAGGGCGACATCGCCTTCGATCACGTCAGCTTCGCCTACCGGCAGGACAGCCCGGTGCTCAGGGACGTGTCCTTCCACTGCCCGCCCGGCAGGATGCTGGCCCTGGTGGGGCCAACCGGCGTGGGCAAGACCACGCTGACCCAGCTATCTCCCGGTTCTACGAGCCCGACGGGGGCCGCATATTGATCGACGGCCGGGACATCGCCCACGTCACGCTGGAAAGCCTGCGGGCCGCGATCTCGCCGGTGCTGCAGGACACCTTCCTGTTCAACGGCACCATCGCGGAGAACATCGGCTATGCCTGTCCCACCGCGACCCGGCAGGAGATCGAGCAGGCGGCCAGGGCCGCCAACATCCATCAGGACATCATGGATATGCCGGACGGCTATGATACCGCCATCGGCGAGCGTGGCCTGCGCCTGTCCGGCGGGCAGAAGCAGCGGGTGGCCATCGCCCGGGCCATACTGCGGCGCTCCCCGATCATCGTGCTGGACGAGGCGACGGCCTCGGTGGACGTGGAGACGGAGCGCCAGATCCAGCAGGCCATCGCAAACCTGGCCGGGCAGCGCACCATCATCGCCATCGCCCACCGGCTGTCCACGATCCGCGGCGCGGACCAGATCCTGGTGATCGAGGAGGGCCGGGTGGTCGAGCGCGGCACCCACGACGAGCTGGTGAAGCTGGGCGGCAGCTATGCCCGCATGAACGCGATACAGAGCGAGGCATAGACAGAGCGCTTCCCCTCCGGGGAGAGCGCTCTGCTTATACCGGATGCCTTTTTGCCTCTATACCAGCGCTCCGCCCATCTCGAAGGCCCGGCTACACTCCTGGGGAAACACCGTGTCGTGGCGCAGCTGCTTGGCCTGGGGGTCGAACATCGTCCAGGGCCAGTCGGTCTTGCCGTAGTCCTTCAGCTGTAGGGTGTCCCCGCTGACCAGCACCTGCGTCGGCCCCACGAAGCGGCTCAGCGTCTGTTGATATCCCTGCAGCAGCGCCCGGAAGGCGGTATCCGGCGCGTTGCTGGTCATGATCAGCAGCACCGGAACCTGCCGCGGGTTGCAGCAGGGCGTCTCCAGGTTGTAGGTCAGGCTCTGGAAGATCAGCCGCTCGTACAGCGCCCGGAAGGCGGCGGTCAGCTCGCCCAGGTAGTTCGGCGAGCCGATGATCAGCCCGTCCGATTCCCGGATGGCGTCCAGCACCGGCGTCAGGCCGTCCCGGCACACGCAGCGGCCCTTGTTCCGCTCCCGCTTGCAGCCGAAGCAGGAGATACAACCGGTGTACTTCTCCAGCCGGAACAGGTCGAAGCGCTCGACGCTCGCACCGGCGGCCTCCGCGCCCTTCGCGGCCTCGGTGATCAGGGTATCGGTGTTCCAGCCCCGCCTGGGGCCCGCGTTCACGGCGATGATTCTCTTGCTCATATCTTCCTCCGTTCTGATGTCATTGTCCGGTGGTTTCCGCGACGGTGAAACCGCAGCCGCCCCGCGCCGGGCCCGTCGCGCCGGAGGTATAGCGGGCGTTGAATTCCATGTTGATCTCCCGCAGCTCCCTGCGGCCCTCGATGTAATCCTGGTACATCTCTGTCAGTCCCGGGCTGCAGCCGTCGCACAGCCCGTCGAGGTTGCCGATGGACCGGGCCACGATCTGCTCCCGCTCCTCGCGGGTGGTGTCGGCGATTCTGATGCTCTTCATACGCTGTGCCTCACTTTTTCATGATGAACGCTTCGATCCGGGCCGCGGTTTCCGCCAGCGTCTTGATGTCGCGGGGCACGTCCCCGGTCTCCAGCGAGTGGTTGGCCCCCTCGGTCAGAAAGAGGGGAATGCCCTTCTCCCGGCAGGCTTCGACGACGGCCCGCGTGTCGGCCCAGGGGTCGGCGGTGCCGTGGAAGGCGACGGCCTCGCCCCGGACGAAGGGGAACGTCGCTTCCAGCGGCGTGAGCAGCACGCTTTTCACCGTCAGATTCCGCTCCAGCGCGTACCTGGAGGCCACCAGGGTGCCGATGCTCTTGCCGACGAACAGTATCTCCCCATAGTCCGCCCAGTTCACGCCCGCCAGCATTTCAATGGCCTGGGCCCGGGCGATCTCCACGCTCGCGCGCAGCTTGTCCGCATCGCCCCGCACCTTTTCCGGAAAGCCCGCGTAGGGCACGGGCAGCACCGCGTACCCCGCCGCCCGCGCGACCCTCGCCGAATAGTACATAAGGGGCTTGTCGCAATGATAGCCGATGCCCGGAAACAGCACCGCCAGCCGCCCGTCATCCATCCGAATCCCTCCGTCCGACGCCATTTAAAGCGCCCATACCGGCATTATAGCACAGTTGGGCGCGTCTGGTAAATATGGGATTTTTCGGGTTGAGGATTTTTTCGTGTGTCCGTAGATGGCTTCACAGCTCCCCCGCCGAGCGCAGGGCTTCGCGATAATGCTCTTCCCCGGTCGCCATATACAGCATCAGGTCATTGATCGTCTTTTCAGTCAGTCCGAGGGCCCGCAGGCCCAACAGGATCCTGGCGATTGCGTTCGGCTCCATAAGCGCATCCTCCCGGTCAGTCGAAGACGAAGCCTTCCGACTTCTTCATGATGACGTTGTTGTACTCCAGCCGAAGCGCGTACCCCTCCTTCAGATTGGCCTCGACACAGGTGTTGTAGATGGCCAGTACCGCCTCGAACTCCGGATCCTCGAAGTCGTTGGTGGCCTTCTCGGGATTCGCGTAGGTGCGGACGCGGGAGGGCGCCTTGCCGTTGAACCAGATCGTGTACTTCCCCGCGGGAATATCCTCGCCGATCATATAGACGCCGGTGGGGACGGAGGTTCCCTCCGGCGCGGTATAGTCATACTCCACCGGCACGGCGTTGCCGGTCCGCTCGATGGAGGCGGCGGAGTAATAGATGACGAAGTAATCGCCGTCGAACAGCTCGACCTTCACGGAGCTGCCCTCCTGTACGCGGCCTTCCTCGCGCGGCAGGTCGCCCAGGTACAGGCGGCTCACATCGTAGTCGTACATCTGCTTCGTGTCGTAGACGTACCAGTTGGTATAGGTGTCGTCCTCTTCGGCGGGGACAAAGCCGACATCGTATATCCCCTGCGCGATGTCCTTTCCCACCACGTACTGGCCCGGCTGGAGAATGCGCTCTCCCGCCTCGGGCCTCGTTTGCAGCTCGGCGACAAGCTGTTCCCTGATTCCGATGAGCTCATCATAGCTGTAACGGGTGAAGTCGAAGGCGGCCGCGCCGCCGTCGTCCGGCTGCTCGGCGACGCATAAGCCGCCGAGGGCCAGGATCAGCAGCGCCACGGTCAATGTGATCAGCTTCTTCATGGTATGTACCTCCCTTATGTATTTGGTCTTATGATTGTAGCATGCTTTCGCCCGCCGGTTGTCGGAGAAGTCAGACAACCGGCGGATCTTATTTGCGGTATAGCTGTCAACAGGCCCAAACGACCGGCAAAAAAACTCGCGGTAAAAACAAGCCCCTGTATGGAGACGCCAGTCCCCATCGTGAAAGGGTGCTTGTTGACCGCACCGGACCTCGCGGTAAAAACAAGCCCTGAGATGGAGGCCCACGCCTACCAACATCAAAAGGAGCGATGCTTATGCCGCAAAGCTACGACCATACCGTCACCGGGCGGGTCATCCGCCGACTGCGCCTGGAGCGCGGGATGTCCCAGGAGGTGCTGTCCGGCCTCGCTGCCATCTCCCGCAGCCACCTGGCCGAGATCGAAAGCGGGAAGGACAACGCCAACGTCGAAACCCTCTGGCGCATTGCCGGAGGGCTGGACCTCCGCCTGAGCGACCTGCTTCGCCGGGTGGAAGACGAAATCGAGCGCCGCGCATAGTCGCGCGGCGCTCCACAGTCAGCCGGCCAGGCGTCCGGCCCGGACGACCAAACATTGGAGGTGGATTCAAAATGACACCGAAGGAAGGGCTGTCCATCGCCTGGGCACAGGCCCAGATGCACAAGGCCATGCAGGAGGGCAAGAGCGATGTGGAATGCATGACCATCCTGAAAGAAGCCTATGAGGACGCGATGGTGCTGCTGGGGTTTTCGGTCTACTTTGACGAGGAGGAATAGTATTGTAAACCATGCAAAGCTGGGTATCAATACACGCCAAACACGGATTACACGATAGCCATGGGAAAAGAAGGTTGTTGCTCTGGCAACGGGAATACGGAGCTTATTTGCGTCTCCACAAATACCAGCCTACACTTAAACCAGCCAAAAATGTAGCTATCGCTCCTGCCATATAACCACCTATGCCGTTTTGTTCTGCAGCCATTTCAGCGGCTTCTTTTTCCTGCTTTAGCATCCGTTCACGTTCAGCCTGTGTTTCTCTCTTCATTTCTTTCATTTCATTGTGATAGAATCTAAGATCTCTAAATAGAAACTCGAGTTCCTCTGGAGAAATCTGCCCATCTGCAAGCATTGTTACTATTATCTTTCTTGTAAGCTCGTTGTTCTGATAGGCATCATCAATTACCTTCTGACCCATGGCGTCATTGGCTTTTGTAGCATCGTGGATTTCACGGCTTAGTTTGGTAAAAACATCTGCCCTGAATTCGGCACTTTGTTTCGCTATGTCAAGTGCTTGTTGGAATAGCCCAGGAGCTGCTTCCAACATCTGTTGGATAAAAATGTCCATGTTGTCCCGCGCTAAATCCGTTGATTCCGTTTCTACCATGTTGGAAACATAATCAGGGATCAATGCTTTCCGCTCTTCTGACATGAATACCCCTCCTGAATCTATAATAGCTATATTATAACACGATAGTATCATCATCACAATATAATCATTCCTATTTGCAGTACATTTTCTCCTCAAATTTCCAGTGCTTCGTTTCCAGCATGCAATTGACAAAGACGAGTTTCCGTGGTATTATAAAAGTGGGTGAGGATACAGACGCCGTTTTGGTGATTGGAGGTGAGGACGTGAACTACACAGTACATGACGATGAGAGGCCTTTTATCGCGAAGAGTGCAATTGAGATTGTTAGGCATACAGCTCCAATTGCATTAGGGATTGCAGCGTTTATGGCCTCACATACTCTGGGCATAGTTCGTGATCCGAATACGAATAAGCCGATAACTGTAACTTCTGAAAAGTGCAATGAAGAAGCAGAATGATTATTTGACACTACCACTCGATGCTATGTTGCAAAACGTGGCATCGAGTTCTGACTGTGGTGCACCTGTGTATAATAGTTTCTTACGATCACCAAAAGCAATTGACCCATCATATGGTAAGACATATGTGTTACCAACAATGGATCAGAGTGAAATTGTTGGATATTACAACATAGGAACATCCTGTGTTGAGTTCTTTGATGGGTATCAAAGCCTGAAACAGGGAGGATCAATACACATCAATTACCTTGCATTGGATCAAGATTTTCGCGGTGTAATTGCTTTCAATACTCCCGAAGGCAGAGTATTCTGGTCAGACATCCTGTTGGACGACTGTCTTCAACGCATAAAATACATACGTGAGGAACACGTCGGCTTCCAATTTGTTACGCTTACAGCATCGAAGGCGGGCATACTTCTCTACAAGCGACGTGGCTTTTCAGAATTGGACGAAGGAATGTCTATGAGTTTGTCAGACGATGAAAAATCAGGAAAGGGCGTACAGATGTACTTACCTTTAGAGGAATACTAAAAAGGATTAGCCATTAGAGACGACAAAAAGTGCCGCCCGAAGGCGGCATAACGATATTAATTCAAGTGTGCCTTCACAGATCATTTACTGAACGCAAGGAATCCCGATAATGTTCTTCTCCGGTCTTACAGTGGGGATGGTTCTTTTGTATCCGTCCCCCACTGTATACTATTGAATCTCCAGAAGAAATACTATACGCCTTTTTATCTGCGTCTCAATTGACTTAATCCCATTATCCTGCAAATTATAATGCGAATGCCGTTTAAACCGGAAGGTCATCAGATGCCTCAGCTGCTCCCGGTTCCTATCGTTCATCATGGAGCGCGCCGTTTCCACATAATCCTCATAAGTGCGCGGGAGCAGGGTATCGGCGTACTCCTGGAGCTTCTCCGGGCTGGACATGAACTCAGCCCCGGCAAAGTTGAACAGGGAATTGCCGTGATCGAAGAGCGGAGCTGGGGCAACGATCTTGTTCGTGGCGTTGTCGATCAGGAAGCCGAAGTTGCCGAAGTGCCGGTCGGTGTTGTAGATGACGGCGTCGAACACGACCATATCCCGCAGGGCCTGGAAGTATTCCGGGCCCTGTTCCTCATAAAACGCCTTCACGGCCCCGAAGCCGCCGTGGGTCACCAGGCGTCCGACAGGCATGAAGGAGACATCCCGGCTGGTGAACAGCTCGCAGGTAGAGCAAAGCTGGCCCTTCCACTTGGACAGCCCGTAGTGGATGGCATTGATGCCCATGGCCTCGGCCACCTGGGCGGCATAGTATTCGGAATAGGGCTCGAAGCCAGCGTTCGACGCGCCGGAGGTGCCGCCCTTGTACAGCTTCACCTTGCCGTCGATCCTGCGCCAGCACTTGGGCAGCATGCCGTTGGTGGTCAGC
>JBGUQG010000184.1:0-6919 GCA_045130815.1 Christensenellales bacterium | reverse complement strand
CTCCTGCTCGGCTTCCGGGTCGTCAAAGGCAGCAAGCAGCTCGCCCATCAGCCGGGCCATCGGGCTCTCGGGGCCCTCGAAGCCGAGCACCTGCTTTCGCAGCCGGGCGATCTCCTCGCCGGACAGCCCGGCGGACAGCATGTCCCTGGCGCGGCTTGCAAGGTTGTGGGCCTCGTCCACCAGCAGCCCCGCGCCGGACTTGGCGTCGAACCAGCGCTTCAGGCGCACCTTCGGGTCGAAGGCATAGTTGTAGTCGCAGATGATCACGTCCGCCGTCTCGGAGATGTCCAGCGACAGCTCAAAGGGGCACAGCTCATGCTCCCGCGCCAGGTCGGAAACGGCCTCGGCGTCCAGGCGCTGTATGGCCATCGCCTCCTTCAGCGCGTCCCGCCGCCGGTCGTAGTAGCCGGTGGCCAGCGGGCAGCCCATGCAGTCCTTCTGCTGCATCGGGCAGATCTTTTCCTTGGCCGTGATGGTCACGCCCCGCACGAACAGGCCCTTGCCGCGCATCAGCTGCAGCGCGTCCTCGGCGGCGCGTCGGCCCGTGGTTCGGGCCGTCAGGTAGAATATGGCCGTGACATAGCCCCGACCCAGGGCCTTCAGCGCGCCGAACAGCGAGGCCGCCGTCTTGCCGATGCCGGTGGGGGCCTCGATCAGCGCGTTGGCGTGTTCCTTCATGGCGTTGAAGACGGCCAGGGCCATCTCCCGCTGGCCGTCGCGGTAGGTGTCGAAGGGAAAGGGCAGCGCATCCAGCGTGGGGCGGGACTTCTCCTTCCAGTCGTCCACGGTCACGATCCACGAGAGGTACTGCCGGGCGTAGGCCGTCAGGCGCTCGATCAGCTCCCAGGCTTCGCTTTCCTCGCTGTACTCCCGCTTCCTGCCGTCCAGCCGCGCGTAGGTCAGGTGTACCTCGGCCCTGGGCGCGCCGCTGTTCATGCAGAACAGCGCCGCGTAGATCTCGCCCTGGGCCCAGTGGGCCGGATAGTCGTATTTGAGTATGGCGGTCGGGTCCTTCACGGTGGTCTTGATCTCCAGCACCTTCACGGTTTCCCCGTCGTTATACAGCGCGTCGGCGCGACCGTGTACCCGCAGAATGTGGCCGTCCACCGCGATGTCCCTGGACACAGGCACCTCCGCCCGCCAGCTGACCGGCAGCAGCTCCTGCAGCGCCTGGTGGCCCCGGGTGCCGTCGCGCATGCGGGCCGCGGCCCGGGCGGCGGGGATCAGGTCGCCCTTCTCAAAGGCGAACTCCGCCAGCGCCCGCACGCTCACCGAATGAATTTTTGGCACCGGCAGCTCCCCTCTCGTATTGACATTGCGGCTTTGTCATGTTACATTATCAATGGGTGGTTGTGTCCATCCGCAATCCAGTATAATGCACAAAGGCAGCTTTTGCAAGCGCGCAAAAAAAGAAGGAGGATGTGAACATGTCTTTATATCCGCTTTTGATGGCGCCGTCCTTCCGGCACGGCGATGAGACCCCCTGGGGCGGGCACATGCTGCGGAACACGTTGATGAAGGACGCCCCCGAGGACGCCACCGGCGAAAGCCTTGAGATTTCCACCCTGCCGGGCCACGAAAGTATGGTGGCCAACGGCGAGCACACGGGCAAGCCCCTCACCCGGATGGTGGAGCTGTGGGGTTCGGATCTTACGGGCACGGAGGGCGACTTCCCCCTGCTTTTGAAGCTTCTGGATTCCCAGACGGCTCTGTCCGTACAGGTGCACCCCGGCGACGCCTATGCCGCCGAGCACGAGGGCAAGCGCGGCAAGACCGAGGCCTGGATCATACTCAACGCCGAGCCCGGCGCGAAGATCGTCTACGGCGTGGACACAAAGGGCGAGGCACTGAAGGACATCGTGGCCGAGGGCAGGATCGAGGATCACCTGCGCTGGCGCACGGTGCGCCCCGGCGACGTTTACTACATTCCCAGCGGCATGCTGCACGCGTTGGGCGAAGGCGTGCTGTGCTATGAGATCCAGCAGTCCAGCGACGTCACCTACCGCTTCTACGACTGGGGCCGCGTGGGCGCAAACGGCCAGCCGAGAGCGCTGCACATCGAAAAGGGGCTGGACGTGTGCCGGCCGGAGCTGGACCTTGACCGCATCGAGGGTACCACCGCGCTGTGCAAGGGCGGCAGCCGCACCTACTACATCTCCGACACTAACTTCGAGCTGTGCCGCCTGAATCTGGCAGGAACGATGCCGCTGGAGAGCGGCAGGATGCTGTTTTTGACCCCGATGAGCGGCTGCACCCTGCGCTGGGACGGCGGCGAGATGGACCTTAAGCCCTTCGACAGCGTGCTGGTGCCGGCGGCCCTGCAGGGCGTGGCGCTGGTAGGCGACACGAAGGTGCTGATGTCCAGCCTGCCCGACCGGCCCAGGCTGATCAAGGAGCTGGGCTATCGCGCCGAAAACGTGGCGGGACTTCTGGACTGACCCGTCCATCGACCCAAAGGAGTGTGACTGTCCTTCATGGACGAAAACGGTACATTGATACTGGCCCTGATCGCGCTGGTGGCGCTGTCGGCGTTCTTCTCCGCGTCGGAGACGGCCTATACCAGCCTCAACAAGGCGCGGCTGAAGAGCATGGCCAACAACGGCGACAGGCGCGCGGCCAGGGCCCTGAAGCTGTCCGAGGACTACGACCGGCTGCTTTCGGGCATACTGGTGGGCAACAACATCGTGAACATACTGTCCGCGTCGCTGGCGACGGTGCTGTTCGTGCGGCTGGTGGGCGGCGCGGGCGTCTCGCTGTCCACCGCCGTGATGACCGTGGTCGTGCTGATGTTCGGCGAGATCGCCCCCAAGAGCATCGCCAAGGAGCGGCCCGAGAAGCTGGCCCTTGCCTTCTACCCAGCGCTGAGCGCGATACTGGTGGTGCTCACCCCGGTGATCTTTCTGACCGGCTGCTGGCAAAAGCTGGTGTATCGGGTGTTCAAGCCCGGCGAGGACCGGGGCATCACCGAGGAGGAGCTGATCACCATCGTGGAGGAGGCCGAAAACGACGGCGAGATCGACGAGCACGAGAGCGAGCTGATCCGCTCCGCCATCGAGTTCAACGACCTGACCGCCGAGGACATACTGACCCCCCGGGTGGATGTGGTGGCCGTGGAGGTCAACGACAGCGCCGACGACGTGGCCCGCGCCTTCGAGCGCAGCGGCCGCTCCCGCGTGCCGGTATACGAGGACGACATCGACACCATCGTGGGCATACTGCATGAAAAGGACTTCTACCGCCTGCGGGGCAAGGCCTCCATACGCAAGATGATGACCGCGCCGCTGTGCGTGGTGCCCTCCACCCAGCTGGGGGTGCTGCTGAAGCTGCTTCAAAGCACCAAGAACCACATGGCCGTGGTGGTGGACGAATACGGCGGCGTCGTGGGCATCGTGACGATGGAGGACATTCTGGAGGAGCTGGTGGGCGAGATCTGGGACGAGCACGACGAGGTCGTGGAGGATGTGGTAAGGCTGCCTGACGGCCAATGGCGCGTGTCCGGCGGCGCGAGCCTGGAGGACCTGCGGGAAGTGCTGCCCATCGGCGATGAATTCGACTCCGTGACCGTGAACGGCTGGGTGCTGGAGGTGCTTGGCCACTTCCCCCAGCCCGGCGATACCTTCGACTATGAGGGCCTGCACGTGACGGTGGAGCGGGCCGCCCGCCGCAAGGTGGAGCAGATCCGCATCGAACGTCCACAGGAGAAAGAGCATGAAGCAAAGGATACTTGACCAGCTGCGCGGCGCCAGCGGGACGCGCACGGACAGGCAGCTGGCGGCGGCGCTGGACGCGCCCATCGACGAGATACAGAAGGCCCTTGACGATCTTTCAGTCGAGGGCCTCGCCGTTCAGACCCGCAAGGGCGGCTGGGCCGTGCCGGAGGCCGTGGGTCTGGCACTGGCGAAGGCGGCCTTCCAGCGCAACGGCACGCCGCTGGCCCAGCCGGTTTCAGGCGGGGCCTCCATGCCCATACTCTCCGGCAGGACGACGCGGGTCATGCCCGGCGACCTGATCATGGTGCGGCCCGACGGCGAGCGCTGCCAGCTGAAGGCCATACTGCGCCGGGGCAGGGACACCTTCCCCGCCTATGTGCGCATCGAGCGCAGGGCCCCCAAGGGCGCGCCCCGGAACCGTGCGGAGCTGAAGACCGTGGCCACCGCCGTGCCCTGCGATGTGCGCATCCCCTACGACGTGGTGCTGACCGGCGATCTTTCCTATGTGCGCAACGACCAGATCGCGCTGCTGAGGATCGAAAAGTACCCGGAAATGAACCGCCCGATCTACGCCAGCGTGGAGCGGGTGCTGGGCAACGAGGGGAGCCTGCCCGCGCTGATGAAGGCCGTTGCCGAGGACCAGGGCTTCGCCACCGAGCTTCCCGACGCCGTGCTCTCCGAGGCCAGCGCCATGCCCGCCGACCTGCGTCCGGAGGACGTCCATGGACGGGAGGACCTGCGGGACGTGCTCGCCTTCACCATCGACGGGGCCACGGCCAAGGATTTCGACGACGCGGTGTCCGTCGAGCGGACGGATAAGGGCTGGCGGCTGGGCGTGCACATCGCCGACGTCAGCCACTATGTGCGCCCAGGCTCCGCCATCGACGAGGACGCCTACCGCCGGGGCACGTCGCTGTATCTGCCGGGGCTGACCGTGCCGATGCTGCCGGAGTGCCTGTCCAACAACCTGTGCTCGCTGATGCCGGACGTGGACCGGCTGGCCCTCTCCCTGTTCATGGAGGTGCGCAACGGGGCCGTCACCGATCACCGGCTGGTGAAGTCGGTGATCCACTCCCATGCCCGGCTGACCTACGCCCAGGCGAACCGCCTGTTCGAGGGCGGCGACGCGGACGTGCCGCAGGACGTGGCGCAGGCGCTATTTGACATGCGCGCCCTTTCTCACGCGCTGCGCTCCCGACGGGTGGCCCGCGGGGCCATAGAGTTCGAGCTGGACGAGCCGGAGTTCGTGCTGAATGAAAGAGGCGAGCCCACGGAGATCCTGCTGGAGCCCCGGGGCGAGGCTGAGCGCATCATCGAGGACTTCATGCTGGCCGCCAACGAGACCGTGGCGGCGCTGGCGAAGGACACCGGGCTGCCCTTCGTGTATCGGGTGCACGAAGCCCCGGACCCGGACCGGCTGCATTCGCTGGAGGTGTTCCTGGACAGCCTGAACCTGTACACCCGCATCGGCCCAAAGCCCCATCCGGGTGTGCTGCAGGGCATACTGAACGAGATCTCGGATCACCCCGCCCGGGACGTAGTGCGCCGGCAGATGCTGCGGGCGCTGAAAAAGGCCCGCTACGACAGCGAGCCCCTGGGCCACTATGCCCTGGCGATGGAGGACTATTGCCACTTCACCTCGCCCATACGCCGCTACCCCGACCTGACCGTGCACCGGATGCTGAAAATGCTGATCGACGGACGGATCGAGGCCGCCCAGCGGCATTCGGGAAGGATGCCGGAGATCGCGCTGGACACCTCCGAGAGGGAAAGCGCCGCAGTGTCCGCCGAACGGCAGGCCGACAACATCATGACCGCGGCGTACATGTCCACCCAGATCGGGCGCAAGTTCGACGGCGTGGTAGCCTCGGTGACCGGCTGGGGCCTGTACGTGGCCCTGCCCAACGGCGCGGAGGGCCTGGTGCACATCTCCGGACTGGACGACTACTACGAATACGACGACGCCCGCGGCCGCCTGGTGGGCAGCGCCACCGGCAACGTGTTCAAGCCCGGTGACCGCGTCCGCGTGCGCGTGGAGCGCGTCAGCGTGCCGCTGGGCGAGATCAATTTCGAGCTGGCAGCGCCTGCAAATGAAAGCGTAGAGTTCACATGAACTCCACGCTTTCATCCTTTATTCTGATCTCCGCCTCGTAGAACGCCTTCAGCGCCCTCACCATGTATTCCACGTCCATAACGCCGGCGGTCTCGCAGGCGGAGTGCATGGCCAGCTGGGCCAGGCCGATGTCCACGGCGGGCATGGATACCTTCGTGAGGGCGATGTTGCCCAGCGTGGAGCCGCCCGCGATGTCGGATCGGTTGGAGAAGCGCTGCACCGGCACGCCCGCGCCTTCGCACACCCTGGCGAACACGGCGGCGGACAGGCCGTCGGTGGCGTATTTCTGGCTGGCGTTGCTCTTGATGACCACGCCGCCGTTCATGCGCACTCGGTTTTCCGGGTCGTACTTCTCCGGGTGATTGGGATGGACCGCGTGGGCGTTGTCGGCGGACACCATGAAGCTGCGGGCCAGCGCCGCATCCAGCGCCTGGGCCTCCCCCTCCACGGCCAGGGTCACCCGGCGCAGGGTCTCGAGCAGGAACGTGGATTCAGCGCCCTGACGTGTGCCGCTGCCCACCTCTTCGTTGTCGAACACGCACAGCACGTCGGTGTGGCTCCCCGGCGCTGCCCGCAGGAAGGCCGTCAGCGAGGTATAGGCGCACTCCAGGTCGTCCAGCCTGGGGGCGGCGATGAACGCGCCGTCCACGCCGAACACACCGGCCCGCTGGCGGTTGTACAGAAACAGGTCCGCCCCGGCGATGTCCGCCTTGTCCACCCCGGCGCACCCGGCCACGGCGGCCATCAGGTCCGCGCCGTCCATGCCCACCACGGGCAGCATGTCCGCCTGGGCGTTCAGGGCCACGCCGTCGTTGGCGTTGCGGTTGAAGTGTATGGGCAGGTTGGGGATCAGCGCCACGTCCCTGTCCATGTTCACCAGCCGCGTCTCAAGCCCGTCCGGGCCGGAAACCACCAGCCTGCCCGCCACGGACAGGGGCCGGTCCAGCCAGGTGGACATCAGCATGCCGCCGTACTTTTCCACGTTTGCCAGCGCGCAGCCCTCGGCGCTCTTTTGAAACGCCGGCTTCAGCTTGAAGCAGGGCGAATCGCCGTGGCTGGCGACGACCTGGAAGTGGCCCACGCCCTTCTCCGGCAG
>JBGUQG010000183.1:0-16926 GCA_045130815.1 Christensenellales bacterium | reverse complement strand
GCGCCGAGATGGGCTCGTCGCACACGATGAACTCCGGGTTCACCGCCAGGGCGCGGGCGATGCCCACGCGCTGCTGCTGGCCGCCGGAAAACTCGTGGGGGAAGCGGTTGGCGTGCTCGGTGTTCAGGCCCACCCGGTCCAGCAGCTCGTTGATGCGCTCCCGCCGCTCGGCCTTGCCGGCGCACAGCTTGTGGATGTCCAGCGCCTCGCCCACGATCTCGCCCACGGTCATGCGCGGGTCCAGCGAGGCGGAGGGGTCCTGGAAGATGATCTGCATCTTGCGCCGGTAGGGCAGCATGGGCACGGCGATCTTCGCCTGGCTGTCGTAGATGGTCTTCCCATCGTACACGATCCTGCCGGAGGTGGGCTCGTGCAGCCGGATGATGGCCCGGCCCAGCGTGGACTTGCCGCAGCCGGACTCGCCCACGATGCCCAGCGTCTCGCCCCGGTAGATGAACAGCGACACCGATTCCACGGCCTGGACGTACTGCTTTTTGCCCAGCAGGCCGCCGCCCTTCACGGTGAAATACTTGCGCAGGTTTTCGACCTCGATCAGCTTGGCGGTATTCTGGCTCATTTGCCGCTCGCCTCCTTTGCGGACGCGGCGGGGCCGTCATCCTCCATGAAGTGCAGCCAGCAGGCGCTGACGTGACCGTCGCCGTAGTCGGCGAACGGCGGCTTCTGTCGCAGGCAGATCTTGCGGCACTCCTTGCAGCGCGGCGCGAAGTTGCAGCCCTTGGGCGGGTTCAGCAGGTCGATGGGCGTGCCCTCGATGGGGATCAGCCGCTCGTGGCCCTCGCTGTCCAGCCGGGGCATCGACGCCAGCAGCCCCTTGGTGTAGGGGTGCAGCGGGTTGTAGAAGATGTCGTTCACCTTGCCCTGCTCCACGATCTTGCCGGCGTACATCACCGACACGCGGTCGCAGATCTCGGCCACCACGCCCAGGTTGTGGGTGATGAATATGATGCTGGTGTGCTCCTCCTGCTGCAGGCGCTTCATCAGCTCCAGGATCTGGGCCTGTATGGTCACGTCCAGGGCGGTGGTGGGCTCGTCGGCGATCAGCAGCTTGGGCCGGCAGATCAGCGCCATGGCGATCATCGCCCGCTGGCGCATGCCGCCGGAAAACTCGTGGGGATACTGGTCGATGCGCTTTTCGGCGTTGTTGATGCCCACCAGCTCCAGCATCCGGATGGCGCGGGCGCGGGCGTCCTGGGCGGAAATGCCGCTGTCGTGGCAGGTCAGCGCCTCGGTCAGCTGGTTGCCGATGGTGTACACCGGGTTCAGACAGGTCATCGGGTTCTGGAAGATCATGCTGACCTTGTTGCCCCGGAACTGGCGCATCTGCTCCGGCGTGTAGGCCAGCAGGTCCTCGCCCTCAAAGGTGATGGAGCCGCCCACCACCCGGCCGGGGTCTTGCAGCAGGCCGATGATGGAATAGGCCTCCACGCTCTTGCCGGAGCCGGATTCGCCCACCACGCCCATGACCTCGTCATACCCCAGGGAATAGGAGATGCCGTCCACGGCCTTGACCTCGCCGGCGGGGGTGAAAAAGGATACCCGGAGGTCCCTGACCTCAATCAGCCTGTCGTTTTCAGCCATTTCGGTCGCCTCCTCACTTCTTCAGGCGCGGGTCCAGCGCGTCGCGCAGGCCGTCGCCGATCAAATTCAGGGAAAGAACGATGATCGTCAGTATGACCGCGGGGTAGATCAGGCGGTCGGGGAAGATCTCGATGGTGGAAAGCGCGTCGGAGCACAGCGACCCCAGGCTGGCCATCGGCGCGGAGACGCCCAGGCCCAGGAAGGACAAAAACGACTCCAGGAAGATGGCGGAGGGGATCTGCAGGCATGTGGTGATCACCAGCGCGCCCACGGCGTTGGGCAGCAGGTGCCGCCGGATGATCCGCCCGCCGGAGGCCCCCAGGGCCACCGCGGCGTTCACGTATTCCTGCTCCTTCAGCTGCAGCACCTGGCCGCGCACGATGCGGGCCATGGTCACCCAGTACAGCAGGGCGAAGGTGATGAATATCGATACGATGCCGGGGCCCAGATCGCCCAGGATCGCGCCGATGCCGGTCTTATGGGCGTCAAACCAGGCCCGCAGCGGGTCGGTGAGCACCACCTGCAAAAGCAGCACGATCAGCACCTCGGGGATGGAGTAGATCAGCTCCACGATGCGCATCATCACAAAGTCCACCGCGCCGCCGGCCAGGCCGGAGATCGCCCCGTAGATGGAGCCGATCACCAGCACGATCAGCGCCGCCGCGATGCCGATGATGATGGACACCTGCGCGCCGTACATCGTGCGGGCCATCAGATCGCGGCCGGAGGAATCCGTGCCGAACACGTGGGGGAACACGCTGTTGACCAGCTTCAGCGGGCTCGCGCCCTCGGCGGGGGCGTCGGAAAGCTCCACGGGGGTGCTGTCCTTCCAGGTGCCGTCCTCGTTCAGGTCCTTCATCTTCACCACGAAGATCGGGTCGGCGGCGTCGGCGTCCAGCGCCAGCACCGACTTCTCGATGGCCTTCTTCAGCGTGAAGGCGTAGGTCTTGCCGCCGTAGGCGACGGTGTAGTCGCCCTTCTTGATGGCGGTCAGGCTGCCGGACTTCAGCGTGGTGGCGTAGAAGGCGTCGCAGTGCTTGCTCATGGCGATCACCAGCTGCTCCTCCTCGGAATACTGCATCGAGGCCAGCTTCTGGGACGAGCGGTACTGGTCGGCATAGTTGTAGGGGATCAGCCTGGGCCCCACGAAGGCGAACAGCAGGCACAGTATGAACACGAACAGCGCCACCATCGAAACCGTGTTGGCCTTGAAGCGCCGGGCGGCGTCGCGCCAGTAGGAAACGCTCTTGTGCTTGTAGACCACCGATTCCTTTTCCGCGCCGGTGGCCAGCTCGAAGTCGCCGTCCGTAAGGCCGAAGGTCTGCTCGATCTTCTCCGGGTCCACCTGGAAGGGGCTGAGCTTTGCGAAATTGTATTTCATAGCCTTGTCAGCCCTCCTTCGCGGTCAGGGTGATGCGCGGGTCCACGATCTTGTAGGCGATGTCCACCACAAGGTTCATGAAGATCACCAGCGCGGACAGGATCACCGTGGTCGCCATGATGATGGTGTAGTCGCGGTTCATCACGCTCTGCACGAAATACTTGCCCAGGCCGGGGATCTGGAACGTGGATTCCACCACGAAGCTGCCGGTGATGATGCCCGCCATCACCGGGCCCAGGTAGGTGATCACCGGGATCAGCGAGTTGCGCAGCGCGTGCTTGAGCACCAGCTTGCCGGTCTTCACGCCCTTGGCGCGGGCGGTGCGGATATAATCCTGGTTGATGGCGTCCAGCATGCTGGTGCGCGTCAGCTTCGCCAGGTAACAGGTATAGTAGAAGGAAAGGCTGATCACCGGCATGATGTAGGATCGGAAGTCCGTCAGCTCGCCGGACTTCACCGGCAGCACCGGCAGCTTTACCGCGAACGTGGCCAGCAGCAGCGTGGCCAGCACGAAGGTGGGCACGGCCACGCCCACGGTGGTCATCACCCGCAGAAGGCCGTCCAGCCAGGTGCCCCGGCGATAGGCGGCCACGCAGCCCAGCGGTATGCCGATCAGTATGGCCAGCGCCAGCGCCGACAGGCCCAGCTTGATGGAGCGGGTGAACTTGCCCTGGTTGAATATGATGTCGCTGACGCTGGTGCCCTCCTGCATCTTCAGGGATACGCCCAGGTCGCCGCGCAGATAGTTGACCACGTAGTTCTTGAACTGCACGATCAGCGGCTTGTCCAGGCCGTATTTCTTGAACGCCAGCTCGATGGCGTGGGGCGAGGCCTTCTCCGAAAGGAAGGGGTTGCCCGGTATGGCGTTCATCAGGAAGAACGTGACGGCCATGATGATCAGCAGCGTGCAGACGGCGGCCAGTATGCGTTTCAGGATATAGGAGAACATGCTTTCACCTCAGTCAACTTCATGGATCCCGCGGCCGGTCATTCGCCGTTCAGCTTCATCTTGATGATGCCGCGGTAGCGGGGACTGGTGCGCTCCAGCGTATAGGGGTCGCCCTCCAGCGACGGGTATTCGTCCAGCAGCGCGCGTATGGCGGCGCACTCGCCGTCCGTCAGCTCGAATTCGAACAGGCGCACGTTGTCCTCCACGTGGCGGCTGTTGCGCACGCCCACGATGGCGGCGGCCACGCCCGGCTGCTGCAGTATATAGCGCGTGGCCACGTTGGACACGCTGGCGCCGTGGCCGTCGGCGATCTGCTTCAGCAGCGCCAGCAGCCGCTGCATGCCCTCCAGGCCCAGGCTGTCCTCGATCACCTGCATGTACTTCACCTGCGAGCGGGTCTCGGGGGCGAAGCCGGCCTTGCCCAGGTACTTTTCCGACAGGAAGCCGCCGGACAGCGTGCCGTAGCAGAACATCGCGATGCCGTGCTCCCGGCAGTATCGCAGCTGCGCGCGCTCGGGCCGCCGGTCGAACATGGAATACTGGCTCTGTATCGACACCACCGGGATGCCCGCGTCCACCAGCGCCGAGAGGCGCTCGGTGTCGTAGTTGGTCACGCCGATGTTGCGGATCTTGCCCTTTTCCCGCAGCCGGGCCAGGTGGCCGGCCACCTCCACATAGCGGGGGATCTCATAATCCCACCAGTGGAACTGCACCAGGTCCAGCCGCTCCACGTTCAGGCGGCGCAGGCTGCGGTCGATGATGCGCTCGGTGTCCTCCGGGCGCACCGTTTCAAGCCGGTCCAGGTCCGGCACGTACTTGGTGTGGATCTGGATCTCCCGCGGCGAGCGGCCGGGGGTGCGCTTCAGCTCGTCGACGAAGCTGCCGATGAAATCCTCCGCGCCGGTGTAGATGTCGGCGCAGTCGAAGGTGGTGAAGCCCCGGTCCACCAGCATGTGGAACGCCCGGCGCACGTCGTCCATGTCCAGCGCGCCGTCGAGGCTGTGGCCCTCGCTCAGCTGCCAGCAGCCGTTGATCACCCGGCTGATCTCATAGTCCGGCGTCAGCGAAATTCTCCGATTCATTGCCATCGTCTCCCTCGTCCATTGCCACCGCGGTGCATTCGCTGTGGCGCAGCGTCCTGCGCCGGGTGCGGGTGATTTTGAAACGGGCCCCGCAGTTCGGGTCCGGGCAGGCGATCAGCGCGTCCGAACGCATCCAGTCGCTCTGCTGCAGGGGCCGCTGCTTCGCGGGCAGCAGGGGCAAAAGCGCTGCCAGTGCATACATGGAGAAGCGATGGGTCTGGGGGAACACCAGGTCCTCGCCCTCCACCAGGAACCAGTCGCCCGCGCGGTGTCCGCACACCATCGGCCGGTCGGTGGCCACGACCTCCACCTTCAGGTCGTACAGATCGAAGCGGTCGTCCGTCATAGTCCCTCCCGCGCCGCGGCGGCGCGTACCGCCACCTGTGGCATGATAACGTATCAGTGTACCTGTATATTTTATCGCACATACTGCCGAACGTCAATCGACTTCCGGGACTTCATGAATTTATCACGATGATTTAATACTGCTTTACATAAATACATGGGAAAAACGCACAAAAAATCAGCCGCCACCCTGCCGAGTGACGGTTGATTTCGTGATCGCTTACCGGATGTCGTACACGCTCCAGGCCTTGACGCGGGTGGGGGTGCCGCGCAGCACCTTCACGCGGCGCTCGCCGGCGTTCATGTCGAAGAAGTTGTCCTCCAGCAGCACGTCCGGGCCGCACTGGATCTCCACGCTGCGGGCGTAGGCATGGGCGGTGACGACGATCTCGTCGCCCTCCAGGTGGGCGGTCAGGCGCGGGTCGGCGAAGCGGAAGTGCTTCGGCGGGCAGAACAGCGCCGTGCCGCCGCCCACATAGCGGCCCTCGTCGTCCCACAGCTCATAGGCATAGTAGCAGCCGTAGGTGTCCTCGCCGGAGAAGTCCTGTTCCTCCAGCCACACGGCGCTGAGGGCGGGCACGCTCACGTGCATGAGCCCTTCGCGGATCACCGTGGAATCGGGCCGCCGCAGCGACCAGTTCACCACGCCCCTGAAGGGGTTCATGGTCTCGTTGGACACGTTCAGCCGCGCGGTCTTCTTCAGCGGGAAGGGCTCAGCGTTCACGTTCGTGTTCTGGCTGAGCACGCCCTCCTCGTGGCAGGAGATCAGCACCGGGGCGAAGAAGCGCTTTTCGTAATAGTGCAGCGCCTTCCAGCGGCCGTAGTAGTCGATGCTGGCCCAGCTGACCACCGGCCAGCAGTCGTTCAGCTGCCACACCACCGTGCCCATGCAGCGGCCGCGGTTGCGGCGCCAGTGCTCCACGCCGTACTGCATGGCCTGGGCCTGCAGCAGCTGGCTGGCGTACACGAAGGCGTCCAGCGTGGAGGGATAGCGGTAGGTCTGGGACAGGTACTCCGCGATCCTGCCGTTGGCCGAGGCGTTGCGCTGGTGCTTCTCCATCACGTAGGAGAACACGTTGCGCTCCTCGGGCAGGGTGAAGCTGTCGATGGTTTCCATGCAGGGGAAGGACTGGAAGCCGAATTCCGACACATAGCGGAACAGGTGGTTGCGGTAGTCGGTGAAGGGCTTCATGCCGTGCCACACGTCCCAGTAGTGCACGTCGCCCCGGTCGGGGTCCTGAGGCGCGTCGAAGCTGCCGCCGCTGGAGGGGCTGGAGGGCCAATAGAAGGTCGCCGGGTCCTCCGCCTTCAGGACCTTGGGGATGATGTACTCGAACAGCTTGATGTAGTCGGCCTGCTGGCGCTTGTCGGTCACCCAGTGGCCCGCGCCGATGAAGCCCTCCATCTCGTTGTTGCCGCACCACAGGGCCAGGCTGGCGTGATGGCGCAGGCGGCGGATGTTGTCCGCGAACTCCGCCCTCAGGTTCTCCTCAAAGGCTTCCGTCAGCCGGTAGGCGGCGCAGGCGAACATGAAGTCCTGCCACACCAGCAGGCCCAGCTCGTCGCAGGCGTCGTAGAACCAGTCGTCGGGATAGTAGCCGCCGCCCCACACGCGGATCAGGTTCATGTGGGCCGCCGCGGCGTCCTCCAGCAGCCGGCGGGTGCGCTCGGGAGTCACCCGGGCCAGCAGGTTGTCCTCGGGGATGTAGTCCGCGCCCATGGCGAAGATCGACACGCCGTTCACCTGGTGGCAGAAGCTCTCGCCCCACTCGTCCTTCTCCCGCTTCACGGTCAGGGTGCGAAGGCCGATGCGCTTTTCCCAGCGGTCCAGCTCCGCGCCGTCCAGGCTCAGCGTCACGCTGATGCCGTACAGCGGCTGGTCGCCGTAGCCGTTGGGCCACCACAGCCGGGGATTTTCGATCTCGATCTCGCAGTGCTTGCCCGTGCCGGTGAAGGTCTTGCCGTCCGGAGAAGTGATCACGGTGTCCACGTGCAGCTCGCCGCCGCCCCAGCGGGAGATGTGGGCGTCCACCTCGCAGATCACCCGGCCGCCCTCGTGGCGCTGGCGCACGTACACGCCGCCCAGCCGGGCGCGCTGCGCGCCGATGATGCTGATGTCGCGCCAGATGCCGGCGTCAGGCAGCCTCGGGCCCCAGTCCCAGCCGAACATGCAGGCCGCCTTGCGCAGGTGGGGGAAGCCCCGCATCGCGTCGCTGGAGCCCTCGCAGGGGTCGGCCTCGTAGGCCTCGCGGATGAATTTTGTGGGGGAGCGCAGCGTGACGGCGATTTCGTTTTCGCCGGCTTTCAGCAGGCTTTTCACGTCGAACTCCCAGGTGCGGTGCATATTGTCGGCGCGGCCCGCGGCCTGGCCGTTGATTTCGATGTCGGCCAGCGTGTCCAGACCCTCGCAGCGCAGCAGCACCCTGTCGCAGGCCAGCAGGTCCTCCGGGACCTCGAACGCGCGGGCGTAGGTGAAGTCGTGCTCCATCAGCTTCAGGGCTTCGTTCTCGTTGTCGCGGTAGAAGGGATCGGGGATCTTGCCCGCGTTCAGCAGGTCGGTGTACACCGATCCGGGCACCGTGGCGGCCACCGGGCCGAATTCGCCCCCGGACACGTTCAGCGTCCAGGCGCCGTTCAGGGACAGGGTCTTCATGGCGTTCAACCTCCTGGTGGAAGATGTCGTTTGCGCCCTCATTTTATAGTATCACGCGGGGGAAGTCAATAGTGTTTTGAGGCTTTCACGGTCCTTTTTTTCAACCCACTTGCGCCCGGGCCGGACATGGGCTATAATAGTAGATACAACAAACGCGACCTTTCGGGAGGTATTCATGCCGGACACCAAATTCAGCGGGCAGGCGCTGCGGGAGCACCTGCGCCGGTATCTGTGGATCTACATCGCGGGCATCGTCGTCTGCCTGCTGGGCACCAGCGTGCTGTGGACGATGACCCGGCCCCAGCCGACCAACGCCCAGACGGTGGTCATCTACCTGATGGACGCCTATGCCAACCCGGAGCCGCTGGCGGACGTGGCGGCGGACGCGCTGGAGCGCACCCGGCCCTTTGACGAGGAGCTGCAGGTGGTGGAGTTCCAGCCCCTGCAATACATCGAGGACGACTACAACAGCGGCATGCTGCTGATGACGCGGCTGGCGGTGGGGGAGGGCGACGCCTTCATGACCAGCCAGGCGGGCATCGACGCGCTGGTGAATTCCCAGGTGCTGGAGCCGCTGGACGACTATGTGGCCGCGGGCTGGCTCGGCGATTTCGGCCTGGAGCCCTATTACGCCACCTATGAGGACGAGGAGACCGGCGCCTCCGACACCTTCCTGGCGGGCCTGCGGCTGGACGGCGTGAACGCCCTGTCCCGGCGGAGCGCGTTCATCAACGAGGGCGCGTTCCTGTGCGTCGCCTGCAACGGCGGCAACGTGGAAACCACGATGAAGGCCCTCGAATTCGTGATGGAGGACCTGACGGAGGACACACATGCTGCAACAGAAACTGCAGAACCCGCGGCCTGACGCGCTGCGGGGCGTCGGGATCATCGCGCTGACGGCGCTGGCGGTGTTCGCGGGCTCGGCGGCGTTCAGCCGGCTGTCCGCGCGGATCGGCTCGCTGGCCTCGCTGGGCTTCATCGCCTACGGCTGCTTTATCGCCTGGTGGCTGCTGGACCGGTACATACTGGCCTTCAGCTACACCGCCACGGCCGACGTGCTGCGGGTGTGCCGGGTCTACGGCAAGCGGGAGCGCTTCATGGCCGACGTGTACCTGAGCACGATCCGGGCCTGGGGCAGCGAGGAGGACATGAAGCGGCGCTTCCCCGGCGCCCGCGTCGAGCGCGCCACCCGGGATCGCTGCGCACTGCAGCCCCTGGCCCTGGCCTATACGTTCGACGGCAAGACGATGATCCTGGTGATCCAGCCGGACGAGGCCATGCGCCGGCACCTGACCGGAAGAGACAAGGAGGTAAGTGACCGATGAAGGATCAGCCGCAGCTTCACATGATGATCAAGGGACAGGTATTCGACGGCTTTTTGCTGGTGCGCGCCTCGGCGCAGAAGACCAGCTCCAACGGCGGCAAGTACCTGGACATGACGCTGTGCGACATCTCCGGCGAGGTCAACGCCAAGATGTGGGACGGCCTCACCCCGCCGCCGGAGGTGGCGAAGGTGATCCGCGTGCGGGGCATGATGCTGGAGTACAACGGCCGGCCCCAGCTGCGGGTGGACAAGCTGCGCCCCGCCACCGAGGCCGACGACTATGACATGTCGGCCCTGGCCCCCTGCGCGCCGCTGCCGCCGAACGAGATGCTGGATTACATACTGAACCGGGTGGACGCCTTCGCCGACCACGAGCTGAAGGCCCTGGTGCTCAAGCGCCTGGAGGAGTGCGGCGACAAGCTGAACTACTATCCCGCCGCCTCCCGGCTGCACCACGCCGAGCGGGCGGGCCTGCTGCACCACACCAGCACCATGCTGCGCGCCGCCGCGGCGATCTGCGAGATCTACCCCACGCTGGACAGCGAGCTGCTGGCCGCGGGCGTGATACTGCACGACCTGTGCAAGATCACCGAGATGTCCGCCGACGAGATCGGCCTGGTGTCCGACTACACCGCCGAGGGCATGCTGATCGGCCACCTGGTGCAGGGCGTGTCTGAGCTGGCCCGCTGCGGGCGGGAGCTGAACGTGCGGCCGGAGCTGTTGATGATGCTGGAGCACATGGTGCTCTCCCACCACGACCTGCCCGAGTACGGCAGCCCCAAGCCCCCGATGTTCCCCGAGGCCGAGGTGCTGCACGTGCTGGACCTGCTGGACGCCCGCATCTTCGAGATGAACCGCGAGCTGCAAAACGCCCAGCCCGGCGGCTTCACCGAGCGCATCTGGTCGCTGGACCGGAAGCTGTACAGGAGAAGGGAGAAGGGAACAGGGAACAGGGACACCGAGCGCCCGGAAAACTCTCCAGTGGAGAGTTTTCAGTGAGGTGGGGTCCGTCCGTGCGCGATGGGACCCGGCGCCTTGGCGCTGGGCGCGCGCGTTTGGCAGACCCAAAGCAGGGATAGTGGCTGTTGCCCACATAAGCAGGAGCCGTCCGATCGATTTCGGACGGCTCCTGCTTTGTCGTGGGCGCGTCAGGCCACGGGGATGACCTCGCCGATGGGGGCGGGGTTGACGGCCTGGCGCATGGCGTCGGTCAGCCGGGTGAAGAAATCCGGGAAGACCATGAACGCGATGAACACCAGCAGCGCAAGGACCACGATCAGCAGTATGCCCGCGATGGCGAAGCTGCGCTTGCCGGAGGATTTTGCGAATATGGCGGACAGGATCAGGAAGATCAGGTTCACGCCGGGGATCATGTACAGAAACAGCGAGCCCATCCAGTTCAGTATCGAGGGCTGCTTTTTGCTGCTGGTTTTCGCCATGGTTGAAGCTCCTCTCCTATGGGGTGCCGCCGCGACGCGGCAGGGCGATACACTTCCATGTTTCAGTTTCATTATACATGTCAACGCGCCGCGCGTCAAACCTTGCGCGCCGATTTCAAAATAAAGTCAGAATTTGAATGGCGCGGGAGCCGTTCCCCGGTCCGCCCCGGAAATGGACAGGAATTGGATACAATGGGGCGACAGTTGGGAAAAACAAGTGCATTTTAATAGATTCACTTTCTTTTGAAATACTTTTGTAATATAATGCCATCAAGGTTTAAAATTTCGAGAGAAAGGTGAAACAAAGATGCCGCGTCGCTTACAGAAGATGATCTGCGCGCTGACGATCGCGCTGCTGCTGGTTTCCCTGACGACCCCCGCGCTGGCCGCCAGGAAGGCCGCCTACACCAACAAGAGCACCTACGTCTACAAGAGCGCGTCCACCAGCTCCAAGCGCGTATCCCTCTCCAAAAATACGAAGGTCTACGTGACGGGCGCCAGCGGCAGCTATTACAGGGTGCAGAACACCAAGGGCACGGCCACAGGCTATGTGAAGAAGAGCAACCTGTCCGCCAGCAGGACCGCCACCAGCAAATCCGGCGGCTGGAAGTCCCAGGTGGTCAAGATGAAGTGGTTCAGCGGCGGCAGCAACGTGCTGAAGAAGGGCGCCTACGGCTACATCTACGACATCGATACCGGCATCTACCTGCGCATCAAGCGCATGGGCGGCCACAACCACGCCGACGTGGAGCCCGCCACCGCCGCCGACACCGCAAAGCTTTTGAAGATCGCCCGGGGCAGCTTCTCCTGGAAGTCCCACGCCGTGATCCTGGAGGCCGGCGGCAAGTACGTGGCCTGCGGCATCAACACCATGCCCCACGGCGACCAGACCATCCGCAACAACGGCTATAACGGCCAGTTCTGCCTGCACATGGTGGGCAGCACCTGCCACGAAAGCGGCAAGGTCAATTCCAACCACCAGTCCTCCATCAACCGCGCGTACAATTGGGCGCATTGAGGAACGGGGACACCGAACGCCCGGAAAACCCAGGGAACAGGGAACAGGGAACAGGGACACCGAACGCCCGGAAAACTCTCCGGTGGAGAGTTTTCAGTAAGGTGGGGCCCGTCCGTGCGCGATGGGACCCAATGCGCAGCATTGGGCGCGCGCGTTTGGCAGGCCCAAAGCAGGGAACAGGAATGGTGGCTGCCGCGCGCATGTTGTTTTTCATGCTGCGGTACGCCCGGGGCCTGTTATATGCAAAGATCCTTCGCCGCGCCGCAGCGAAGGATCTTCCTGTTGTGTGCCTGGGGACCCTGAACGCAGTGAAGGGGACGTGGCGATCCGGTTCCCCGGCATTTCCTGTTCCCTCATCGGGCGGGCGCGTCCCCGCCCTGCTGCGCGAACGTCACATCAACGTTACGTCCATCCACACGTTGTCGTACAGGTCGGCGACGTCGGAGATATCCACATAGTATTCGCAGCGGGCCACCATTTCGTCGGTGGGGTTCATGGCGGTGCTGGCCAGGTCCTCCTCGGACAGGTTTTCGACGACCTGCTTGATCGGGGAGCTGTAGCGGATCTCCTCCATGTTCATCCGGGCGATGTCAGGACGGCACATGAAGTTGATGAAGCACTCGGCGGCCTCCTTGTTCTGGCTGACCTTGGGCACGCACATGCAGTCCACCCAGATGTTGCTGCCCTCGTCGGGGATCGCGTAGGCCAGCTTGTCGTTCTTCTCCATGGCGTACAGCGCGTCGCCGGAGTACATCACGGCCATGGCGGCCTCGTTGGCGACCATCATGTCCTTGGCCTGGTCCAGGATGTAGCCGCCCAGCACGCCGGAGTCCTTCTGGGCCATCAGCCACTCGCCGGCGGCGGCCAGCTCGGCCTCGTCACGGGTGTTCATGGAGTAGCCCAGGGCCTTCAGCGCCAGGCCGATGGCGTCGCGGTACTGGTCGATCATGAAGATCTCGCCGGCGTACTTTTCATCCAGCAGGGCGGCCCAGCTGGTGACGGGCTGTTCGACCATGTCGGTGTTGTACACGATGCCCAGGGTGCCCCACATATAGGGAATGGAGTGGGCGTTGCCGGGATCGTAGCTGGGGTCGCGCAGGTTGTCCAGTATGTTTTCCAGGTTGGGGATGTTGTCCAGGTTCAGCGCGTCGATCAGGTCCTCCTTGATCAGGCGCTCCACCATGTACTCGGAGGGAATGACCACGTCATAGACCTCCGCGCCGGAGGAAAGGCGGGTGTACATGTCCTCGTTGCCGGGGAAGGTGACGTAGTTCACGTGGATGCCGGTCTCCTCCTCGAAGAGATTCAGCACCTCGCGGTCGATGTAGTCTTCCCAGTTGTAGACCTTGATCTCGGTTCCGGCAAAGGGCTTGTCGGCCTCGGCCAGGGCGGCGACGGGCAGCGCGGCGACCAGCAGCGCGGCCAGCAGAACGATGACGATCTTCTTCATGTGCGTTTCCCTCCAAGTAGCTTGTTGTAATCTATGATCGACGGCCGCAGCCGGGGATCGCGGGTCTACAGGTTCTCCAGCTTGGTCCGCCTGTTGATCAGCACCAGCAGGATCAGGATCGTGACGAACATCAGCGTGCTCAGCGCGTACATCGTGGGCTTGACTCCCAGCTTGGTGGAGGAGTACACGATGCGCGAGAGGTTCGGGAACATGTCGGAGGACGTGAAGTAGGAGATCACGAAGTCGTCCAGCGACATGGTGAAGGCCAGCAGCGCGCCGGTGAAGATGCCGGGGGTGATCTCCGGGATGATCACCTTGTACAGCGCCTTGACGGGCTTGCAGCCCAGATCCAGCGCCGCCTCGTACAGGTTCGGGTTCATCTGCCGCAGCTTGGGCATCACCGAGAACAGCACGTAGGGGATGTCGAAGGCGATGTGGGCCATGATCATCGTCCACTTGCCCAGGGGCACGTGGCAGAACAGGTACATCAGCATCAGCGACACGCCGGTGACGATGTCCGGGGTGGTCATGGGCAGGTAGGACACGTTCACCAGCACATTGGCCATGCCGGTGTTCATGGCGTGCATGCCGATGGCCCCCAGCGTGCCGATGATGGTGGAGATCACGGTGGCGATCACGGCCACCTCCACGGTGGTCCTCAGCGCGCCCAGTATCGCCGGGTCATTGAACAGCTTCACATACCAATCCAGTGTGAAGCCGGTCCACTGGCTGCGGGAGACCGAGGCGTTGAAGCTCAGCGCGATCATGATCAGGATCGGCGCGTAGAGGAACAGCATCAGCGCCGTCATCCACAGGGCGCGCACGGTCCTTGAGGCTCTCGTGCTTCTCACCACATGCCACCCCCCTCGTTATCCGGGTCCACCTTGCGCAGAAAGCCGATGGAGATCAGGATCAGCACCAGCATGAGCAGCGAGAACGAGCTGCCGATGTTCCAGCGGTTGAGGCTGGAGGACTGGTTGAAGATGTAGTCGATCAGATCGCCCGCCAGCCGCAGCTTGCCGTTGGACAGCAGCGTGGAGATGGCGAAGGAGGTCACCGCCGGCATGAACACCATGGTGATGCCGGAAACGATGCCCGGCACCGACATCGGGATTACCACCCGGGTCATCACCCGCAGGGGGTTGCAGCCCAGGTCCTCGGCGGCCTCGATCACGGAATAATCCATCTTCTTCAGAACCGTGTAGATGGGCAGCACCATGAAGGGCAGGTAGTTGTACACCAGGCCCATCAGCACGGCCCCCTCGGTGCCGATCACGTGGACCTTGCCAAGGCCCAGCGCCTCCAGCGCCGCGTTCAGCACGCCGTTGTCGTCCAGCAGCGTCATCATCGCGTAGGTGCGCAGCAGCAGGTTCATCCACATGGGCAGCAGGATCAGCACCACCAGGCTCTGGGCGTGGTTGAAGTCGCGCCCGGCCAGGAACCAGGCCGTGGGATAGCCGATCACCAGACATACGATCGTGCAGTACAGCGCCAGCTTCATGCTGCGCAGCACCACGCCCACGTAGCGGGGCTTGGCGAACTCCCGGAAGTTGGCCAGGGTGAAGTGCCCCTCCGGCGTGGTGAAGGCATACCAGCACACGAACAGCAGCGGCACCACCGCGAACAGCAGCATCCACAGCGCGTAGGGCGTGGCGTACCAGGATCGCTTCATGGGCTATGCCTCCTTGTCCTTCCGGTCGCTGACGGGCACCGCGTCCGCCGTGGTGGCCTTGGGCATGATGTGTATGTTGTAGGGCACGATGGTCATGCCCACGCGGCTGCCCACCGGCTGCATCGTGGTGGAATGGACCTTCCACAGGTAATTGCCCTCGGCGTCGCCCTTCACCATCATTTCGTAGTGCACGCCCTTGAAGATCACGCTCTGCACCGTGCCGGTGAGCATGCCCACGTCCTCGCCCACGATCATGACGTCCTCCGGGCGCACCACCACGTCCACAGGCGCGTTGGTGCCGAAGCCCTCGTCCACGCACTGGAACTCGGTGTCCGCGAACTTCACCAGGTCGTCCTCCAGCATGGTGCCGTCGATGATGTTGCTCTCGCCGATGAAGTCGGCCACGAAGGCGTTCTTCGGCTCGTCGTAGATGCGCTTGGGGTCGCCGATCTGCTGCACCCGGCCGCCGTTCATCACGGCGATGGTGTCGGACATGGTCAGCGCCTCCTCCTGGTCGTGGGTCACGTAGATGAACGTGATGCCCAGCTGCTGCTGCATGGCCTTCAGCTCCAGCTGCATCTCCTTGCGCAGCTTCAGGTCCAGCGCGCCCAGGGGCTCGTCCAGCAGCAATACCTCCGGCTCGTTCACCAGCGCGCGGGCGATGGCGATGCGCTGCTGCTGGCCGCCGGACAGCGCGTTGGTGGAGCGCTTTTCATAGCCCTCCATCTTCACCAGGCGCAGCATCCGCTTCACCCGGCGATCGATCGCTTCCTTCTTTTCCTTCTTGGTCTTTACGCCCAACTGCTCCGGCGTCTTCAGGTTCAGGCCGAAGGCGATGTTGTCGTACACGTTCAGGTGGTTGAACAGGGCGTACTTCTGGAACACCGTGTTGATGCGGCGCTTGTAGGGCGGTATGCCGGTCAGATCGCTCCCCTCGAACAGCACCTGGCCCGAGGTGGGCATGTCGAACCCGCCGATGATGCGCAGCAGCGTGGTCTTGCCGCAGCCCGAGGGCCCCAGCAGCGTGATGAACTCGCACTTGCGAATGTACAGGTCCACGTCGTGCAGCACCTGGGTGTCGCCAAAGCTCTTGCAGACGCCCTTCAATTCGATCAAACGCATATCCTGGACCATATCACATACAGCTCCTTGTCGGGAGAAATAGTTTTATCAGAAAGAGGGCGGCGTGGACACCCACAGCACCCGGCACACGCTCTTTCCGGCGTTCACCAGCCTGTGGGGGGCGGTGGGGCGGATGCAGAAGCTCTCGTCCTTGCGGGCCCTTTCGGTGCGGTCGCCCAGCACGATCTTCACGGTGCCGGACAGCACGTAGCCGAACTCCTCGCCCTCGTGGGGGCCCAGCTCGGCGGTCTCGCCGCCGGGGGCCATCTCCACCAGGATCGGCTCCATCTGGTTCTTCTGGGCCGAGGGGACCAGCCACTTGATCAGGCCCTTCATGCCCTCCGGGTCCTCCTTGACGAAGATGTCTTCCTCGCCGAAGACCATGCGCTCGTCCGTCTCACGGAAGAAGGTGGGCAGGTCGCTGCCCAGCGTCTCCAGCAGGTCGGACAGCGTGTCCAGGGAGGGGGAGGTCAGATCCCGCTCCAGCAGCGATATGAAGCTCTTGGACAGCTCGCACCTGTCCGCCAGCTCCGCCTGGGTCAGCCCCCGCTGCAGCCGCAGTCGGCGCAGCTTGTCCCCGATCTTCATACGCCCCACCCCTTCCGAGTTTAAGATTACTGAACTTTCAAGCGAAATATATTAAACCATCTTTCAGCCCCCCTGTCAATATGATACGGGGAGCTGTATGCGTTAAATGTATGTGATCAAATCATAGGCTCAAAAGTTTAGTATCATTGAACCTCGGGACAGTGGACAAAACCGGGGGACAGAGTGTATAATAGAGGGAGCAGGGGCACCGAACGCTCGGAAAACAGCACAGTGTGCTGTTTTCAGCGAGAACGGGTCCGTCCGTGCGCGATGGGACCCGGCGCCTTGGCGCTGGGCGCGCGCG
>JBGUQG010000182.1:0-10786 GCA_045130815.1 Christensenellales bacterium | reverse complement strand
AAAGCATCATCAGCCTGTTCACCGGCCCGGAGGCCCTGGGCCTGACGGCCGAGCAGCTGGGCGTGGCCGAAAGCGGCACGCTGGGCGTGCCGGAGTTCGGCACGTCCTTCGTGCGGGGCATGCTGAAGGAGACCCGGCCCAGCACCATGGAGGAGCTGGTGCGCATCTCCGGCCTGTCCCACGGCACCGACGTATGGCTGGGCAACGCCCAGGACCTGGTGCGCCAGGGCATACCGCTGCGGGAATGCTTCTGCACCCGCGACGACATCATGAACGCGCTGATCGCCAGCGGCGTGGAGGCGTCCATGGCCTTCAAGACCATGGAGGCGGTGCGCAAGGGCAAGGGCCTGACGCCGGAGATGGAGGCCGCCATGCGCGCCGCGAACTGCCCGGAGTGGTACATCGACACCTGCAAGAAGATCAAGTACATGTTTCCCAAGGGCCACGCCGTGGCCTATGTGACGATGGCGCTTCGCATCGCCTACTTCAAGATCTTCTATCCGGCGGCCTACTACTGCTGCTACCTGGCCCGCAACGCCGAGAGCTTCGACGCCACCCGCATGACCACCCGGGACGTGGACGCCCTGCGGGACATGATCGACGCCATCAGGGCGCTGGACAAATCCGAGCGCACGGCCACCAAGGACGATGAGATCACGATCCTTGAGATCCTGATCGAGATGAACCTGCGGGGCGTGCACATCAAGCCCATCGACATCTACGCCTCCCGCGCATCGGAATTCTACATTGCCGACGACGGCGAGATCGTGCCTCCCATCAACAGCCTGCCCGGCATCGGCCAGGCGGCGGCGGAGGCCTTCGTGGAGGCCCGCAAGGCCGGCCCCTTCATCAGCCAGGACGACATGGTGCGCCGCAAGGTGTCCAAATCCATGGTGGAGCAGCTGAAGCTGGCCGGCTGCCTGAACGGCATCCCTGAGACCAGCCAGGTCACATTGTTTGAATTTGCCGCGATGTAAGGAAGCCTTTTTCGCTCTGGTCGACAGGCTCACTGCCGCGAAAAAGGCCACCGTTGCCGCCGCGCATGTCGCCGGCAACGATCAGGCATCGGGGCGCTCCGCCCCCGATACTCCCGGTAAGCTTGCTTGCCACCCATGACGGACATGTCCGTCGGACTGAGTTGACCCATGCCAAGGACAAGGAATGATCCAAATGCCAAAGAATTCCCAGGACAAGTATCTTCAGATGACCACCGCGCCCATCCCGGGCCTGGTGACCCGGCTGGCGGTGCCCACGATCATCAGCATGCTGGTGACCGCCTTTTACAACATGGCGGACACCTTCTTCGTGGGCCGCATCGGCACCAGCGCCTCGGCGGCGGTGGGCGTGGTGTTCTCCGTGATGGCCATCATACAGGCCTGCGGCTTCTTCTTCGGCCACGGCTCGGGCAACTACATCTCCCGGGCGCTTGGGGCCGGCGACGGCGAGGACGCTGCCCGCATGGCCAGCACCGGCTTCTTCTGCGCGCTGATCGTCGGGGCGGCGCTGGGGGCCCTGGGCATCATCTTCATCCGCCCGCTGGCCAGGCTGCTGGGCTCCACGGAGACGATACTGCCCTACGCGGTGGATTACATGCGCGTGATCCTGATCGGCGCGCCGTGGATGATGGCATCATTGGTGCTGAACAACCAGCTGCGCTTCCAGGGCAGCGCCTTCTACAGCATGATCGGCATCGCCACCGGCGCGGTGATCAACATCGGCCTGGACCCCCTGCTGATCTTCACTTTCAAAATGGGCATCGCCGGGGCGGCGCTGGCCACGATCATCAGCCAGTTCGTCAGCTTCTGCCTGCTGCTGGCGGGCACCCAGCGCGGCGGCAACCTGCGGGTGCGGCCCCGGAGCTTCACGCCCAACGCCAAATACCTGAAGGCCATCGTCAACGGCGGCATGCCGTCGCTGTGCCGCCAGGGGCTGAACAGCGTGGGCACCATCTGCCTGAACCTGGGCGCGGGGGTCTACGGCGACGCGGCCATCGCAGCCATGAGCATCGTGGGCCGCATCGTGATGTTCGCCAACAGCTGCGTGATCGGCTTCGGCCAGGGCTTCCAGCCGGTGTGCGGCTTCTGCTACGGCGCGAAGAAGTACGATCGGGTCAAGCAGGCCTTCTGGTTCTGCGTGCGCACGGCCACCCTGTTCCTGTGCGGCGCGGCGGTGCTGGCCTTCCTGTTCGCGCCCCAGCTGGTGGCCGTGTTCCGCAGGGGCGACGCCGAGGTGCTGGCCGTGGGCCAGGTGGCGCTGCGGGCCCAGTGCCTCACCTTCCCGCTGTCGGCGTGGATCGTGCTTTGCAACATGATGATGCAGACCATCGGCAAGTCGGTGCGGGCCTCGTTCCTGGCCATGGCGCGCCAGGGGCTGTTCTTCGTGCCCGCGGTGCTGATCCTGCCCCGAATCCTTGGCCTGTTCGGGCTGCAGATCAGCCAGGCCGTGGCCGACGCGATCACCTTCGCCGCGTCGATCCCGCTGCAGCTGAGCGTGTTCCGGGAGATGGACGCCGAGATGGCCGCCCGCGGCTGACGCCCTGTCTTTGCCGAACCCTATCCCGAAATTCACAAAAAAAACATTCAAAAGGGTATTTACAAACCGACGCCGCTGTGTTATAATAACTCCTGTCGTTGAGGACATGGGGCATTAGCTCAGTTGGCTAGAGCGCTACACTGGCAGTGTAGAGGTCACGAGTTCGAGTCTCGTATGCTCCACCAGCAAAAAGGCACTTGCAACAGCAGGTGCCTTTTTCAATGATATCCGTCATACAGGCGCGAAGCGGCCGTATTCCTATTCGTTCTCCCCCCACATGGACAGTATGCCGCGCACCTCGCTCTGCGCGTCGTCCACATAGTCCAACTTCAGGCGCAGGTTCAGCATTTCGCCATCGTCGGTGCGCATCATGAAGGAGGTGGAAAAGCCCTTGCCCTCGGCGTCGCACTCCCGGCTCAGCATCGCCAGCTTGTCCCGGTCTTCGGGCGGAAGCCTGCGCAGGAATGCGCCGCTGTCCAGCTCTGCCTTCAGCTGGTTGCGGGACAGGCTCATAGTGCCCTCCAGGCCGTGGGCCACGACCTCGAAGCTGCTCTTGTTCGCCTTGCGGGTCAGGAAGATCACCGTGTGCGAGGAATACCGGGAGATCAGCTCCATGCGCTGGCTGAGGCGGCTGATATCACTGACATCCCGGGCCGCGCCATAGAAGCGACGGTTGTTTCCGGATTCATTCAGGAAGTAGAAGTGGATCAGGAACGTGGAATAGCCGCCGTCGATCCGCGAAAAGCTCATCACGCCGCTGGCGCCGTTCAGCCGATCCTCGTAGGCGCGCAGCAGCAGCTCCTTCATCTTCTTTGCGTCCGGGTCGCTCATGAAGCGCTGGATGTCGTTCAGGCGCTCGGAAAAATCGGGCACGTTCACGGCTTCGAAGAACTGCTGGTTGAAGCGCACGATATCCACCCGGCCGTCGTGGGCGGAATAGATCGCGGCGGGCCCGATGATGTTGTTCAGCATGGAATCGCTGTAGATCGTGTCGTTCAGGAACTCGCGAATGCGGAACTGATCGTTGGCCTTGAACACGAAGCCGCGGTTCTCCACGTTTTCGGGATCGGCGATCAGCGCCTCGAAGGCCTCCACCGGCATGGGCTTGTAGAAGTAATAGCCCTGCATGTACCCGCAGCCCAGGCTCACCAGGTATTCCTTCTGGGCCTCGGTCTCCACGCCCTCCACGATGATCGGCAGCGCCAGCGTCTTGGCCATGTTCACGATGGATTCCAGGATGCGCATGCCCTTTTTGTCGCTGGTGTCGTCCAGGTGCAGGAAGTAGGCGTCCAGCTTGATCACGTCGATGTTCAGCTCGTGCAGCATGTTCAGCGAGGAATAGCCGCTGCCAAAGTCGTCCATCAGCACCACGAAGCCGTTCTCCCGCAGGGCGGACACGGTCTTGCGCACCTCCTGGGAATCCTCGCCGCACACGGATTCGGTGATCTCGATCTTCAGCGCGGTCCTGGGCAGGTCATACCGGTCCACCAGGTCGCAGAAGTGCTCGGCGACGCTCATGGTGAAGATGTCCACCTGGGACACGTTCACCGACACCGGGATCAGCGGCAAGCCATCGTCCAGGCACTTGCGGCACCACTTGCATACGCTTTCCCAGATGTACTTGTCCAGATCGGGAATGAAACCGTACTTTTCCAGCACCGGCACGAAATCCGAGGGCGGCACCAGCTGACCGTCGGGCTTGATCCAGCGGGCCAGCGATTCCGCGCCTACGATGCCGCCCGTGGAGGCGTGGCACTGGGGCTGGAGATAGAAGGTGACCTCGCCGTTCTTCAGGGCGTCCTGGAACTCGGAGAGCACGCGATAGTCCTCCGCCGTCTTGTTGTACATGGACGGATCGAAATTCCGTATGCGCCGCTTGAAGTCCTGCTTGGCCTGCTGGCAGGCCAGCGAGGATTGGTCAAACAGGCTCAGTATCGATGTGTTGCCGTTGGAATAGCTGACGCCGAAGGCGGGCAAAAAGCCGATGGACACGCCGAAGCGCACGATGACCCGGTGGATCTTCTCGTACAGGTTTTCCGCCTGCAGCCTTTCAGCGGGCACCAGCAGGCAGAAGTCATCGTTGCCCATGTAGCCCGCCAGGCCTTCAAAGCGCTCCGCGTCCCTGGAGAGGCCGGCCCCGATGCGGGCCAGCACCATATCGCCCGCCTTGCGGCCATACCATTCGTTGAACAGCTTGAACTGTTCCAGATCGATCACGACCAGCGCCCAGTTCGTGGCGCGATTGGCCAGCAGCGGCGTCGCCGCGTTGAAGAAATCATTCTCACGCAACAGGCCGGTCAGCACGTCATGCTCCACGTGGGCCACGCTGCGCACTCGGGTGTTTCCGGCCTCGCGGTCCTTGATGTTCTGTATGTCGTAGATGTAGCAATAGACCATGCCGTCGGGCAGCCTGAAGGTCTCGCCGCCCACGACCACCTGTTCCACCCAGCGCCAGCCGCCGTTCGGGTTGTGCGTGCGATATTCAAATTCGATGATGCCTGGCATATCCGAGGCCGCCAGCCGGGAGGCCATCGTCTGCGGGTTCATCAGCTGCGCGTACAGGGCCTTGTCCTCCTCGTGGATCAGGTGCTCCAGGACATACTCAAAAAAGTTCCTGAAGGAGCCCTCGGTGGCAGGAACCTGGTATTTCCCTTCGATATTGTACAGGAACTTGAACCTGTCGTTGTTCAGGTCGATGCCCAGCATTTCATCGTAGGACGAATTGTTCAGGAAAGCCAGCATGTTTTCCCGAGACATGCCCTTGTCCAGCATGTCGAGCAGTTCCCTCATCATAATGGCATCCTCCTGACCCCGCCGTGCGCGGGAGGTAAAATGTCATTGGCACCATGTTACACACAGTTTATCACAACCATTATATCCCATTATTCACAATAATGCAACCTTACATTTATTTATCTGGTTATAAATGAACACATTACCGGCAGATTACGCGGCATTTGTCAGCTAATGCGCACTAAAAAAATCCCCTTGGCGATCGTCAAGGGGACTTCGCAGCTGGGATCAGCCCTCTTCCATGGCCATCATGCGGGCCTTTTTGTTCACCGCGGCCAGGAACTCCCGGGCGGACAGCTGACCGGCGCTGTACTGCTCCATCAGCTGCCAGGCCTCGCCGGAGGTATCCTTGTTGAACCAGCTGGGGGTGGCGACGGCGATATCCCCGGCGATGGAGCGGTACCACTCCAGCTTCTCCGCCGAGACCAGCCAGCTCTGGTTCTGCATGTAATCCTCATAGTCGAGCGTGAAGTTGCCCATGGCCTCCTGCATCATCTGCCTGTCCTCGGGCGCGGCATTGTCCACTTGCTTCTGCCACTGCTCGATCTGCTGCTCGTACCAGGCGATCTGCTCGTCGGCGTCGGGGCGGCGCACCGGCTCGGTGAGGTCCGGGCACAGCGCGTAGGTCAGTTCGTCTGGCATGCGGTCCGCCAGCGATTCAAGGAAGGCCACGGCCTGCTCCCTGTGATTGCTGTAGGGATTCACGAAGGCAGCGAAAAGCTGCACCGACAGCACGCCGGGCAGGTCGTCGCCGAAGCCCAGCGGCAGGGTCTGGCAGTCGGTCTGCATCATGTCGCCGAACATGTAGCTGGCGTCGAACATCATCAGGTAGTGGTTCTCGCTGCTCCAGCCGTAGCCCATGCCGTCCTCGCCCTCCGGCTTGTCCGGCAGGCCGTACTCGGTGAAGTCGATCTGCTCCAGGCGCTCCATCGCGGCGACCAGGCGCGGGTCCTCATAGTTTGGCAGCACGCCGGCGGCGCTGGAGGCCTGCTCGAAATCGTTGAGCATCTGTCGCTGCAGGAAGGCGCTCAGGTCCTTGGCGTACATGCCGTCATAGGTGAAGCTGTCCTTCTCCCCCAGCGCTGCCAGGCCCGGCTTCACAGTGTCCTCCAGGAAGTCCAGGAAGCCCGGCCAATCCCGCGGGATGTCCTCCAGGGCGACGCCCATCTTCTCCAGCACCGCCTTGCTCATGCCCATGCCGCTGCCCTCCAGGCCCACCGGCACCGCCACCAGCTCGCCGCCGCGGGTCAGCTTCTTCAGGATGTTCGGATAGATGCGATCCGCGAAGGCCTTCAGCTTTTCGCTGCCCTCCAGCGGCATCATGAAGCCCCGGTTCAGAATCGACTCGTAGTTCGCGCCGTCAAAGCTGCTGCATATGTAGATGTCCGTATCCGGGGACTGGGTCATCATCTCGTCCAGCATGTTGTAGCTGTCCCAGCCCAGCACCGGCGTCATCTCCGGGTGCTCCACCGAATAGGCGACGGCGGCCTTGTTCAGCCAGTCGCCGTAGTAGCCGGACTCGACGGTCAGCACGGCGTCCTCGTCCAGGCGCCCCGCCGTGTCCAGCACCGCCACGTCGCCGCCGACGGTGGCCACATAGCTGCCTCCCAGCATGGCGGCGTGATCCGGCTGCACGGGCAGCGCGCCGATGGCCTCTCCCGCCTCGCCGGTGGCCGCGTCCACCGGGCGCACGCGCCCGTCAAACACGGCATAGAGCGTGCCGGTCTCGGCGTTCACGGCCACGCCCTGCTCCTGCGCACCGGTCGCGCACACCTCGGTGAGGCTCGCGTCCGCCTCGATCCTTGAGACGATCAGGCGGCGTTCGCCGTTCGTGTAATCCTCGTAGGCCACCAGCACTCCGTCAGGGCCGGGCAGCAGGACGCTGCCGTAGGCGTTCAGCTCCGTGACCTGGGCCTTCTTGGGGGCCTGCATGTCGATCACCGCTATGCTGGAGCCGTTTTCGCCGTCGCCCGACAGGACCAGCAGGCCGTCGCGCGCGCAGACCGCGTTGGGGTAGAAGTCCGAACGCAGTTCGTCGGGCAGGTCCAGCGCCGCGGTCTCCCTGGGCTGGATCGCGCCGTTTTCCAGGGCCATGTCGTACAGGCGCAGGCTTTCGGGCTGGAAATCCTTGTCGTAGCCCGTGCGCAGGCCGTGCAGACCGTCGGCGTCAGCATACAGTCTGAATTCGTACAGGTACGGGTATTCCACGCCGCCGTCCCCGGTGGGCAGCTCCATCTCGTTGGTCTCCCAGGCGGTGAGCGACTCGTCACCCTCATGCCAGGTGTACACCTTCGACTCCGAGACCACGTACAGCGTGTCGCCGCCGACAAACATGTTTTGTATGTAGTCCGCGCCGTCCAGCGGCAGCAACCGATTGCCCTCCGCCACCGCGGCGGGGACCAGCAGCAGGATCACGGTGAGCAACAGTATCAGGCGTTTCATGAAGCGACCTCCTTCTTTTTCCAGGTTGTCCATATATAAGACGCGCGCGCGGCCGGATTTGCTGCAAATGTCCGAGATTTAACAGGCGCGCCATACACATCCATTATACCAATGCTGTCAATCGTCCTTGCCAGCCGGGTCGGTTTGTGCTATCATCAGGGTATCATCCCATTGCGAAAGGACGCGATATCATGTTCATCGCCGACGCCCATTGCGACACGCTGTATGCCATTGCCCTGCAAAACCGGCAGCCCGGGGACTGCACCGTCACCAAGGCCCGGATGGCCGCGGGCGGCGTGGGACTGCAAACCTTCGCGCTGTTTGCCGGAAAGCACGGCACGAAGGGCACGGCCTATGCCGACGGCGTGGCCATGCTTCAGGCCGTGCCGCGCCTGGGCGTACCCATATTCACCGGCGAGCTGCCGGATTCCCCGCCGGACTATCCCGCGGGCGTAATCTCCTGTGAAGGCGGCGAGATGCTGGAGGGCTCCATTGAGCGGCTGCATGAGTTCCACAAAAAGGCGCGGCTGCGCATGATCGCCCTCACCTGGAACTTTGAAAACGAGATCGGCCATCCCGCCGCCGAGGGCCCGGAGGGTGGGCTGAAGCCCTTTGGCAAAAGGCTGCTGAAGGAAATGGACGCGCTGGGCATACTGCCGGACGTATCCCACCTGAACGAGGCAGGCTTCCGGGACGTGTGCGAGCACGCAGCACTGCCCCCCATCGCCAGCCATTCCGACTGCCGCTGGCTGTGCGACGTGCCCCGGAACCTGTGGAAGGAACAGGCCAGGGCCATCATAGAGCGGGGCGGCTTCATCGGCGTGAACTTCTACAGCAGCTTCCTGCGGGCGGAGGGCGAGGCCACGCTCGACGACGTGGTGCGCCACGTGGACGCGCTGTGCGAGCTGGGCGGCGAGGACGTGATCGGCTTCGGATCTGACTTTGACGGCATCGAGCGCTGGCCGGAGGGCCTGGGCAATCCCGCGGACTTCCCCAACCTGCTAAATGAACTGAGAAGGCGCGGCTACACCGAGGCCCAGCTTGAAAAGCTGGCGGGGCTCAACCTGTGGAAGCTGCTCAAGCGAGTCGAGGCGAAGGCATGAACCGGGTCATAGGCATCGTCGCCCACGTTGACGCGGGCAAGACCACGCTGTCCGAGCAGCTGCTGGTGCACGCCGGGGTACTGCGCGCCGCCGGCCGGGTGGACCACGGCGACGCGTTCCTGGACGCCCATCCGCTGGAGCGCCAGCGGGGCATCACCATCTTCTCGGACCAGGCGGTGTTCGAGCGCGACGGCCATCGCTTCTTCTGGCTGGACACCCCCGGCCACGCCGACTTCGCCGCCGAGGCGGAGCGGGCCATGTCCGTGATGGATGTGGCCGTGCTGGTGATCAACGGCGCGGAGGGCATACAGAGCCACACCGAGGCGCTGTGGGCCATGCTGGCGGCCTATCGCGTGCCGGTGGTGGTGTTCATCAACAAGACCGACCGGCCCGGCTGCGACCCGGCTGCGGTGCTGGCCCGGCTGCGGCGGCTGAGCGGCGACATGACGGATATGGGTCTTTGGCACGGCGGCCCAATGCCCACAGGGGTGATCGAGGCCGTGGCCGAGCGGGACGAGGCGCTGCTGGAGCTGTGGATGGCGGACCGGTACGACCCGGAGCGCTGGCTGTCGGCGCTGCGAAGCCAGGTGATGAACCGGGAATTGTTCCCCGTGTACAGCGGCTCCGCGCTGAACGACGTGGGGGTGGATGTGCTGCTGGACGCGCTGTGCCTGCTGGCGGCGGGCGGCGCGGCGGAAGCCGCCCCCTTCTCCGCCCGGGTCTACAAGGTGCGCTACGACGACAGGGGCAACCGGCTGTGCTTCTTCAAGGTGCTGTCCGGCAGCGTCGCCGCCCGGGAGGAGTTCGCCCTGCCCGGCGGCGATACGGCCAAGGCCAACGAGCTGCGGCTGTACAGCGGCACGCGGTTCACCCCGATCCCCCGGGCGGAGGCCGGCATGCTGTGCGCCGCGCCGGGGCTGGGCGGCGTCCGCCCCGGCGACACGCTGGGCCGCGGCGCGGGCGCCCGCAACGCCTTTCGCACCGAGCCGATGATGGCCGCCAGCGTGCTGTTCGACAAGGCCCTGCCCACCGGGCGGGTGCTGGAGGCGCTGCGCCGGCTGGAGGACGAGGACCCGGCTCTCAGCGTGCAGGTGAATCCCCGTGGCATCGACCTTCGGGTGATGGGCCGCATACAGCTGGAGGTCATCCGCCAGCTGATGCTGGACCGCTTCGGCATCGCGATCGACTTCGGGCCGATGCGGGTATTGTATATGGAGACCATCGACACCACCGCCGTGGGCGTGGGCCACTACGAGCCCCTGCGCCACTACGCCGAGGTCCAGCTGCGGCTTGCGCCGGGCGAAAGGGGCAGCGGCGTCAGCTTTGAATCGCTGTGCCACGTGGACGAGCTGTCGCTGAACTGGCAGCGGCTGATCGAAACCCACGTGTTCGAGAAGGTCCACAAGGGCGTGCTGACCGGCGCGCCGCTGACGGACGTGCGGGTGCAGCTGCTGCACGGGCGGTCCCACCTGAAGCACACCGAGGGCGGCGACTTCAGGGAGAGCACCTATCGCGCCATCCGCAACGCGCTGATGTACGCCCATTCCGTGCTGCTGGAGCCCATCTGCCGCTTCAGCCTGCGCGCGCCCCGGGACAGCTATGGCCGGGTGATGGGCGATCTGACAGCCATGCACGCGGCGCTGGACGCCCCCGTCATGGAGGACGAGGCCTTCACGCTGACCGGCGAGGCCGCCTTCGCGGCGTTCTCCGGCTATAACCAGGATTACCTGGCCGCCACCCACGGCCGCGGGCTGATGCAGTACCGGCTGGACCACTACGCCCCCTGCCGGGACGCGGAGGCCGTGATCGCCGCGGCGGACTACAACCCGCTGGCAGACGACACGCCGGATTCTGTGTTCTGCGCCCACGGCGCGGGCTACGCTGTGCCCTGGGACCAGGTCAGGAATCACGCGCAC
>JBGUQG010000181.1:0-5884 GCA_045130815.1 Christensenellales bacterium | reverse complement strand
CCCGGCGCTGCCTGGACATGGGCTGCGGCGCGGTGCTGCTCAAATGCGGGCTGTCCGGCATGGTGCTCTGCACCGGCGACAGGCCGCTGCCCCGGGTCGATCAGGGGCATTGGGCGAACAGGACGATATGCCAGCCCTGCTTCAGGGCCGAGACCGTGCGCAGCGCGGCAGGCGCGGGCGACGCAAGCATTGCCGCCTTCCTGACCGCCGTCACGCAGGGCGAGGGCCCCGAGACATGCGTAAAGCTGGCCGCCGCCGAGGGGGCCGCCGCCGTGGCCGCCTACGACACGCTGGGCGGCATACTGCCCCTGGACGAACTGAAAAAACGCATAGCTGCCGGATGGCAGACGATGGAGGAATGAAATATGCTTGTCAATATGAAGGACATGCTTGACAGGGCCCGGGAAGGGCGCTACTCGGTGGGCTTTTTCAACGCGGTGAACGTGGAGATGGCCCGCGCCGTCATCGAAACCGCTGAGGCGCTGCGCGCGCCGGTGATCGTGGGCACGGCTGAGATCCTGCTGCCCGCCATGCCGCTGGAGCGGGTGGCCGAATACCTGATCCCGATGGCGAAGAAGGCCGACGTGCCCGTGGCGGTGCACTACGACCACGGCCTGACCTTCGACAAGTGCATGCAGGCGCTGCGGCTGGGCTTCAGCAGCATCATGTACGACTGCTCCACCGCCGCCTATGAAGAAAACCTCGACAGCGTCCGGGAGATGGTGCGCATCTGCCACGCGATGAACGCCACCGTGGAGGGCGAGCTGGGACACGTGGGCGACAACGAGGGCGAGGGCCGGCTGGCCAACCCCTCGGACTACTACACCGACCCCGCCATGGCCGGGGATTTCGTGCGCCGCACCGGCGTGGACGCGCTGGCCGTGGCCGTCGGCAACGCCCACGGCGACTATAAGTTCCCGCCCAAGCTGGACTTCGACCGCATCACCGACATTTCAAAGGTCACCGGCATCCCGCTGGTGCTGCACGGCGGCAGCGGCCTGTCCGACGACGACTTCCGCGAAGCGGCCCGCCGCGGCATCTGCAAGGTGAACATATTCACCGACCTGGACAAGGCCGGCAAGGCCGGGGCCGAAAAGGGCCTGCGGGAAGGCGCGGCCTCGCTGATGGGCCTGATCCCCTATGAGATCGAGGCCATGAAGGCCGTGGTCCGGGAGAAGATCGCGCTGTTCGGCGCGGACGGAAAGGCGTAAGCTTATGGATACCCCGCCGCGAATTTCCCACGAAATTTGCGGCGGGGTATTGACAAATGACGACGGATCAAGTATAATACCATATGTTGCTCGGGGTTATAGCTCAGTTGGTTAGAGCGTTACGTTGACATCGTAAAGGTCGATGGTTCGAGCCCATTTAACCCCACCAAAAAGGCCGTCAACATCCTGACGGCCTTTTTCATGTCCTGATCACGTTCTCTCCATCAGATAATCGAATATGCGCTCCAGCAGCCCGTCGCTCCAGAAGCTGCCCTCATGGGGCGCGCCGGGCACCTTCACCAGCCTTGCGTCGCAGCCGCATTCGATCAGCCGGCGGTACAGGCGCTCGCTCTGGTTGTAGTTGACCACCGGGTCGCCGGTGCCGTGCAGCAGCAAAAAGGGCGGCAGCTCCTTCCCCGGCTCCACGTGCCTCAGGGGGCTGATCAGGCGCATGCGCGCCCGCGATTCCTCGTTCAGCGGGAAGCCGCACAGCTTTGCGAAGATCGTCTCCGGGTTGTCCCGGAAGTCGGCGTAATCCTCGTCGGTCATGGCCTCCAGGTCGGTGGGGCCGAAGCAATCCACCACGCAGTTCACCGCGTCGGATTGTTCCGGATACTCGTCGGACGCGAAGCGCGCGTCCCCGGCGGTCAGGCCCACCAGCAGCGCCGTGTTGCCGCCGGAGCTGGTGCCCCATATGGACACGCGGCTTGTGTCGATGCCGTATTCCTCCGCGTGGGCGCGCAGGAAGCGGATCGCCGCCTTCACGTCCACCAGGAACGCCGGGGCCATGAAGCCGTCCAGGCAGGACCGATGCCCCACCGTGGCCACCACGCAGCCCCTTCGGGACAGCGCCGACAGCTGGGGGATCTCCGTGCCCCGGTTCGGCGTGGTCCAGGAGCTGCCCTGCACGAACACGACCAGAGGGTATCGCGCCTGGCCCAGCTCGTCCTGGTGCTGGCTGGCCCAGGGCAGCAGCAGGTCCAGCGTGCATCCGGGGCGGTCGGCGTAGGCGATGTTGGCGGTCAGTCGGGAAAAGCCCGTCAGGCCGGGGTTCTGCGGAAAGGTCTCGACTTCGGGACAGCTTGCGAAATCGGCGTTGCTCATGGGCGTCACTCCTCTTCTCCTGTGTGCTCCAGGCGTTCTTTCGTCAATGCAAGCATAGCACAAAGCGCCCGAAAATGCAACGCTCAACCGGTGATCCGCCGATAGTTTTCCGGGTCGGTGTCCCCCTCGGTGCTGATCAGCAGGACCACCGAATCCCGATCGAGGCCCATCGCCCGGCGCAGGGAGGCATCCTCCGCCAGCGCGTCCAGCAGACCTGCGGTCACGCCGCCGGACTCCCCGGAGACGACGCCCGCGCGGCGCAGCAGCCGCATGCCCCGCCCGGTCACATCGTCCGAGCAGGCGAAGCCGCCGACGGCGCAGCCATCCAGTATGTCCCAGGCCAGCGTGCAGGGCACGGCGCAGTTCAGCCCCGCCATGATCGTCTCGCCGGAGCCCGTCGCCCTGTGGGGCCGCCCGTCGCCCGCCGCGAAGGATTCATGGAAGCAGGCCACCTGGTCGGCCTCCACGGTGGCGATCCTGGGGGCAATGTCGCAGGCCTCCACCGCCGCTGCGGCGATCGCCCCGGCCATCGCGCCGACGCCCGCCTGCAGCAGCAGGTGGGTCGGTCGGGCGTCCATCTGCTCCAGCGCCTCGAACAGCAGCGTCGTGTAGCCCTGCATGATCCACAGCGGCACGTCCTCATAGCCGGGCCAGGCGGTGTCCTGGATCAGCCGCCAGCCCTGCGCCGCGGCGGTCCGGGCGGTCCAGGCCACGCAGTCGTCATAGGCCATGTCGGTGACCGTCACCTCGGCATTGCCCGCCTCCCGGATCGCCCGGGCCCGGACCTCCACGCTCCCCTTCGGCATGAACACGTGGGCCCGGCAGCCGAACACCCCCGCCGCCCAGGAAACGCCCTTGCCGTGGTTGCCGTCCGTGGTCGTGGCGAAGTGCAGCCCGCGGATCGCGTCGCTGCAGGGCGGCTCGCGCAGCGCGTCCAGCGTCGTGTTTTGCGGGTCCAGCCGCAGTATTTCGCATATCGCGCGGAACATGGCGTAGATCCCGCCCAGGCCCTTGAACGCCTTCAGCCCGAAGCGGGTGGATTCGTCCTTCACGCAGACCGCCCGCACGCCCAGCCGCGCCGCCAGCTCCGGCAGCGGAACCAGCGCCGTGGGCGCGTATCCCGGCGTCATGCCGTGCACCCGGCGGACATTCCGGGTCTGTTCATAGGAAAACGGCGCGGTGTCCGCCGCGTGGCTGCGGGGATTGGGGGCAAAGCGGATCATTGCGGGGCACTCCTTTACGATGATGTGAAACAAGCATACCACAAAGGCAGCGTTCGCGCAAGGCGATGTATCCCAGTATATTATTGAGCGTTCTCATTCCGCCAAAGAAAAAAGACTTGCCTTCGCAAATCCTTTTCTTGCGGCGGAGAAGGAGGGTTAGCGTCCCTTCGGGCCGCGGCTTCGCGCGCCCCCTTTCGCTCGCTGACTCGCAAAGAGGGTTCGATTATCCCCCGCGTCGCGGCCAAAAAGATTGACCCCCATTTCAGGGGGTCAACTTTTTGGCGGAGAAGGAGGGATTCGAACCCTCGAGACGCTTTTGACGCCTACACGATTTCCAGTCGTGCGCCCTCGACCAAGCTAGGCGACTTCTCCATATTCAGTTGTGCGAAACGGAAGGGTCGGTTCCGATTCAGTCAACGGATGATATTATAGCACAAGGGCCGCGGGATTGCAATACCCTTGCAGGTAAAATTCTTTGAATGGGCGGCGCCGGCCGCCTGATCGTTACAAAAGAGAAAATTAACCCGATTATCAGGACAAACCGGCGCAAACCATGCTATAATGGCTTTGGATCGTCAGATCCCACAAATGACAGACTGGAGGCCGTGAGCCATGAGCGAATATGTGATCATGACGGATTCATCCTGCGACCTGCCGGCGAAGCTGGCGGAGGAGATGGAGCTGACCGTGCTGCCGCTGTACGTGGAGGTGGACGGCCAGAGATATGTGAATTACCTGGACGAGCGGGAGATCGCCTTCAGCGAGATCTACGCGAAGCTGCGCACCAAGTGCCCGGCCAAGACCAGCGCCGTGAACATGCAGGATTTCATGGAGCCCATGGAGCGCCTGCTGCGCGAGGGCAGGGACATACTGTACATCGGCTTCTCCTCCGGCCTCAGCGGCACCTACAACGCCGGGGCGATGGCCGCCAAGGAGCTCGCGGAGCGCTATCCGGACCGCAGGATATACACCGTGGATTCCCTGTGCGCCTCGATGGGCCAGGGGCTGCTGGTATACCTGGCCTGGCAGGAAAAGCAAAGGGGCGGGAGCATCGAGGAGGTCCGGGATTTCACCGAGAACACAAAGCTGCACCTGTGCCACTGGTTCACCATCGACGACCTGATGTTCCTGAAGCGCGGCGGGCGCGTGTCCGGCGCGACGGCGGTGGTGGGCAGCATGCTGGGCATCAAGCCCGTGATGCACGTGGACAATGACGGGCACCTGATCAAGGTGAGCACCGCCCGGGGGCGCAAGGCCTCCATCAAGGCGCTGGCCGACGAGGCGGGGAAGCGCGGCATCGACCTGAAGGATCAGACGGTGTTCATCTCCCACGGCGATTGCCTGGAGGAGGCCAACTTCCTGGCCGACATCATGCGCAGCCGCTTCGGCGTGAAGAAGGTCGTGATCAGCTACGTGGGCCCGGTGATCGGCGCGCACTCCGGCCCCGGCACCATCGCGCTGTTCTTCCTTGGCACGGAGCGCTGAGCCCATGCAGACGCTGACCCCCGTCGCCCGCATCCGCACCGACTTTCCCGCCAAGTTCGGCATTCCCCGGCAGAGCGGCCTGGTGGACGCGCTGAAGGCCACGATCGTGTTCGAGCCCGAATTCCGGGACGCCAGCGCCCTGCGGGGCATCGACGGCTACAGCCACCTGTGGCTGATCTGGCAGTTTTCCGAATCGGTGATGACGGGCTGGTCCCCCACCGTGAAGCCGCCGCGGCTGGGCGGCAACACGCGCATGGGGGTGTTCGCCACCCGCTCGCCCTTCCGGCCCAACCCCATCGGCCTGTCCTGCGTGAGGCTGGAGGGCGTGGAGCTGTCCACGCCCGAGGGCCCGGTGCTGCGCGTGGCGGGCGCGGACCTGATGGACGGCACGCCGATCTACGACATCAAGCCCTATATCCCCTACGCCGACTGCCGCCCGGAGGCCACCGGCGGCTTCACCGACGGGATCGACTATCCCCGGCTGGAGGTGGACTTTCCGGAGGCGCTGCTTGCCCTGATCCCCGAGGACAAGCGCCCGGCGCTGATCGGGGTATTGGCCCAGGACCCCCGCCCCGGCTACCGGCACGCGGGCGACGCGCGGCGCTACGGCGTGGAATTCGCCGGGTTCGACGTGCGCTTCGTGGTGGAGGAGAACACCCTGCGCGTCACGGAGGTCGAAAAGCTGCCATGACAAAACCGGAGCCGTTGCGGGTCCGGTTTTGTCATGGCAGTGATCAGGCGATCTCCAGCGCGACCTCCATCATGCGGGTGAAGGTGTTCTGGCGATCCTCGGCGGGCAGGCTCTCGCCGGTGACCAGGCTGTCGGAGATGGTCAGCAGCGCCAGCGCGTTCTTGCCCGCG
>JBGUQG010000180.1:0-7971 GCA_045130815.1 Christensenellales bacterium | reverse complement strand
GCGCTCGCCGTATTTGCTTTCAAACAAGCCCATAGCGCCCTGGGCCTTGGCCTCGGCAACGGTCATTTCTTCCATGGTGACGGGCACCTTGGCCTGGATGGCCACGTTCACCAGGCGTTCCACCTCGGCCAGCTCTTCGGGGGTCATTTTGCGGCCGAAGGTAAAGTCAAACCGCAATCTCTCGGCGGTAATGTTGCTGCCCTTCTGGTGCACTTCGTCGCCCAGCACCTTGCGCAGCGCGGCCTGGAGCAGGTGGGTGGCGGTGTGCAGGCAGGCGGTCTGTTCGCTGGCGTCGGCCAAGCCGCCCTTGAAGCGCTGTTCCGCGCCCGCGTGGCTGGTTTCCTGGTGCTGGCGGAAGCGCTGGGCAAAATCGTCCTCATCCACGTTCAAGCCCTTTTCGGCGGCCAGCTCCTTGGTCATCTCAATGGGGAAGCCGTAGGTGTCATACAGCTTGAAGGCGCTGCGGCCGTCCATCTTCCCGCAGCCGGCAAGCAGCGCGTCGATGGTGGCATCCGAAATGGTGCCGTCCTTCACCTGTTCGATGACGGGCTTGTTCTCCGGGCTGGGCGGCAGCACCTTCAACGCGGCGGCCACGGCGTCCGGATCGGCCTTGTTGGCCTTCAGCGCGGTGAAGGCGTCCAGGCGGCGCTTCATGTTGCCGTAGACCTTCTCGAACTCGGCCTGGCCCTTCTTCAGGGTGCGCTGGAAGCGCTCCTCCTCCAGGTTCAGCTGCTCGAGGATGAAGTCGGCGTGGCGCTCCAGCTCGGGATAGACGTCCTTGTACTGGTCGATGATGACCCGGGCGATCTCGCAGGTGAAGCCCGCGGGCATGCCCAGCTTCATGCCGTGGCGCACGGCCCGGCGGATCAGGCGGCGCAGCACGTAGCCCTGGTCCACATTGGAGGGGGTGACGCCCCGGTCGTCGCCGATGATGAAGGTGGCGGTGCGCATGTGGTCGCTGATGATGCGGATCGCGCGGGTGGTCTCCTCGTCCTGGCCGTACCTTTTGCCGGACAGCGCCTCGATCTTGCCGATGATGCCGGCGAAGATCTCGGTCTCATACACGGTGTTCGCGCCCATCAGCACGCAGTAGGTGCGCTCCAGGCCCATGCCGGTGTCCACGTTCTTCTGCTTCAGCGGGATGAAAGTGCCGTCCTTCTGCTTCTCATACTGCATGAACACGTCGTTCCAGATCTCAAGGTACCGTCCGCAGGAGCAGGCGGGGGAGCAATCCGGGCCGCAGGGGGGCTGGTCGCGGATGATAAACATCTCGGTGTCCGGGCCGCAGGGGCCGGTGATGCCGGCGGGGCCCCACCAGTTGTGCTTCTTGGGCAGGTAGAACAGGTTCTCGTCCTTCACGCCCTGCGCTCGCCAGAGGTTGGCGGCCTCCTCGTCCCGGGGCGCGTCGGCATCGCCCTCAAACACGGTGAAGGCCAGCTTGTCCGGGTCCAGGCCCAGCCAGTCGGGGCTGGTGAGGAACTCCCAGCTCCAGGGGATCATTTCCTTCTTGAAATAGTCGCCCAGCGACCAGTTGCCCAGCATTTCAAAGAAGGTCAGGTGGCTGGGATCGCCCACCTCGTCGATGTCGCCGGTGCGGATGCACTTCTGCACGTCGGTGAGCCTCGTGCCCATCGGGTGCTTCTCGCCCATCAGGTAGGGCACCAGCGGATGCATGCCGGCGGTGGTGAACAGCACGGTGGGGTCGTTTTCGGGGATGACCGACGCGCTGGGAATGCGGGCGTGGCCCTTCTCCTCGAAAAAGCGGAGGAACAGGCTGCGCAGCTCGTTGGCGGACTTGATGTTCATGGGAAAAACCTCCGTTTTCTTATGATACCATGGTATCATACATGATAAGCGCACCTGTTCCTCAAGGACGAACAGATGCGCTTCGCGGTACCACCCTGATTAGCCTTCCCAATGGGAAAACTCACTTTGCTTCATATAACGGTGAAAACCGCCGCGCCATTTCCTGCGCGGGGCGTGGGAGGGCGACCCTCCCGGGAAATTGGCCGGCCCACCGATCCGCTTGCCGCCTCGCACCAGCCGGCGGTTCTCTGAAAGCGTTCCGATGCGCGCGTTCCCCATGCGCCACTTGATATCGTGATCGATTATAGCACCGCATGGGGCGGGGTGTCAACGATAACGATGTGAATTTTCTTCGTGCCCAAAAGTTCATATGGACTGTCTTGCCGATTCGCGCCCCGCCCTGTATAATATTCTACAGAATTTCGCCGGGAGGTACGTGGGCTTGATGGAAGATATTTTCGACGTGGCCGTCATCGGCGCGGGCCACGCGGGCTGCGAGGCGGCGCTGGCCTGCGCAAGGATGGGGCTGGAGACGCTGCTGGTCACGCTGAACCTGGACGCGCTGGCCATGATGCCCTGCAACCCCTCCATCGGCGGCACGGCCAAGGGCCATTTGGTGCGGGAGCTGGACGCCCTGGGCGGCGAGATGGGCCGCGCCATCGACGAGGTGTTCATACAGTCCCGCATGCTGAACACGGGCAAGGGCCCGGCGGTGCACTCGCTTCGGGCCCAGGCGGACAAGAAGGCCTACCAGCTGCGCATGCGCAGGGCCATCGACGATTGCCCGCGGCTGACGCTGCGCCAGGCCGAGGTGCGCCGCATCGTCGTTGAAAACGGCAGGGTCACCGGCCTGGAGACCACCACCGGCGGGCGCGTGGCCTGCCGGGCCGTCGTGGCCTGCTGCGGCGTGTACCTGAACAGCCGGATCATCATCGGGGAATGCAGCTGGAACGGCGGACCCCAGGGGCTGATGGCCGCCAACGCCCTGACCCAGAGCCTGGTGGACCTGGGCTTCTCCATCCGCCGCTTCAAGACGGGCACCCCCGCCCGACTGGACGGCAGGACCATCGACTTTTCAAAAATGGAGCCCCAGTATGGCGACGAGCCGGTGGTGCCCTTTTCCTTCATGACCGACCCGGCAACGCTTCAAAACAAGGCGATGTGCTGGCTGACCTACACCACGCCCGAGACCCACAGAATCATACTGGACAACCTGCACCGCGCGCCGATGTATTCCGGCACGATCCACGGCACCGGCGCGCGCTACTGCCCCTCCATCGAGGACAAGGTGGTGCGCTTCAAGGACAAGGACCGCCACCCCATCTTCATGGAGCCGGAGGGCCTGTATACCCACGAATGGTACGCCCAGGGCATGTCCACATCCATGCCGGAGGACGTGCAGCGTCTGATCTACGCATCGATCCCGGGGCTTGAGCGCGCAAGGCTGCTGCGGCTGGCCTACGCCATCGAATACGACTGCATCGACCCCACCCAGCTGAACGCCGCCCTCGGCGCGCGGCAGGTGGCGGGGCTGTACTGCGCGGGGCAGATCAACGGCACCTCCGGCTATGAGGAGGCCGCCGCCCAGGGGCTGTTCGCCGGGATCAACGCCGCGCTGTACTGCCAGGACAGGCCGCCCATGCTGCTGACCCGGGCGGACGCCTACATCGGCGTGCTGGTGGACGACCTGGTGACCAAGGGCGTGGACGAGCCCTACCGCATGATGACCAGCCGCGCCGAGTACCGGCTGCTGCTGCGCCAGGACAACGCCGACCTGCGCCTGACCGAAAAGGGCCGGCAGGTCGGGCTGGTGTCCGGGGAGCGCTATCAAAGGATGCTGGAAAAGCGCCGCCTGACGAGCGAGGGCAGGGCGCTGCTGGACCGGCTGCACCTGACGGAGAAGCTGCGCCACCCGGAGGCGAGCTACGCGGCCCTGCGGCAGCAGAGGCCGGAGCTTCCCGACTATCCCGACGATGTGGTGGAGCAGCTTGAGATCGACATACGCTACGAGGGCTACCTGGCCCGGCAGCAGGCCGACCGCCAGCGCTTCATGAAGATGGAGGACACCCCCCTGCCCCCGGACGCCGATTACCTGAACATGTCCGGCCTGCGCATCGAGGCCCGACAAAAGCTGGACGCCCAGCGCCCGGCATCCCTGGGCCAGGCCAGCCGCATCCCCGGCATCAACCCCGGCGACGTGACCGTGCTGATGATATGGCTGAGGGCGAGAGAGCAATCATAGTCATTGCAATCCGCCGTGTTTTGAATTATAATACAGGTATAAATCCCCATGGGATCTATGCCTGTATTATTCTATTCCGAAGGGAGGTCCCAACATTGGACAAGTGGGACGCGCGATTCATGGAGCTGGCGGGGGTCATCTCCGGCTGGGCCAGCTGCTACAAGGCAAACCGCAAGATTGGCGCGGTGATCGTGAAGAACAAGCGCATCGTGACCACCGGCTACAACGGCGCGCCCTCGGGCATCAAGACCTGCGTGGAGCGGGGCGAGTGCCTGCGGCAGAAGCTGGACATTCCCTCGGGCACGCGGGCGGAGCTGTGCTATGCCGTGCACGCCGAGCAGAACGCCATCATACAGGCCGCCCGGCTGGGCAGCAGCATCGACGGAGCTACGCTGTACTGCACCCACCAGCCCTGCGTGCTGTGCGCGAAGATGATCGTGAACGCCGGCATCAAGCGCGTGGTGTATCAGGAGGGCTACCCCGACGATTTTTCCCTGGAAATACTGAATGAAAGCGGCGTGGAGCTGGAACGCTTCCAGCCGGAGGAGAAGGCAGAATGAACACACAGAGAATCGACCGGGTCATCGGGAACATGCGGGCCTGCGGCCTCAGCCAGATCATCGTCAGCGCCACCGCGTCGGTCTACTACCTGACGGGCGCGTGGGTCGAGCCCCACGAGCGCATGCTGGCGCTGCTGGTGAAGGACACCGGCGAAATCACACTGTACGGCAACAGGCTGTTCGCGCTGAACGGCGCGACGGACGTGCCGCTGGTGGAATATGACGACACCGACGACTGCGTGGCCGTGATGGCCGGCGACGTGCTGCCCGGGCCCATCGGCATCGACAAGACCTGGCCCAGTCACTTCACCATCCGCCTGATGGAAAAGCGCCCGGACATCACCCCGGTGCTGGGCAGCAAGCCCATCGACGACGCCCGCCTGATCAAGGACGAGGCGGAGCTGGAGCTGATGCGCACAAGCTCCCGCATGAACGTGGAGGTGTGCACCCGCATCGGCCAGGCGCTGCGCGAGGGCGTGACCGAAAAGGAGATCCAGGCGCTGTACAACACCACCGCGCTGGAGCTGGGCTCGGAGGGCCCCAGCTTTACCCCGCTGGTGTGCTTCGGGCCCAACGGCGCGGAGCCCCACCACGACAGCGACGGCACCCGCCTGAAGCCGGGCGACACCGTGATCACGGACGTGGGCCTGCTGTGGAAGCACTATTGCAGCGACATGACCCGCACGCTGCACTTCGGCCAGGTCACCGACGAGCAGAAAAAGGTGTACGACATCGTCACCGCCGCCAACCGCGCGGGCATCGCCGCCTGCCGCCCCGGCATGCTGATGAAGGACATCGACCGCGCCGCCCGGAAGGTGATCGAGGACGCCGGCTACGGCCCTTACTTCACCCACCGCACCGGCCACGGCATCGGCCTGGACGTGCATGAGTTCCCCGATTGCTCCGCCGTCAGCGAGGTCGTCGCCCGCCCGGGCATGATCTTCTCCATAGAGCCCGGCATCTACCTGCCCGGCCAGTTCGGCGTGCGCGTGGAGGACCTGGTGGCGATCACAGAGGACGGGTGCGAGGTGCTGACGAAATAGTTTTGGCTTCGCAGCGCCCTAAAGGACTTGCTTCGCGTCGCCCTAAAGGACTTGCTCCGCGGCGCCGGGAACGGATTGAAAATCGGAGGAGCTCCGCCCCTCCGATACCTCCTGGTAAAACGCCCCCGCGTCAACACGCGGCAGCCACTATTCCTGTTCCCTGCTTTGGGCCTGCCGGCCCCACCTCACTGAAAACAGTCCACTGGACTGTTTTCCGGGCGTTCGGTGTCCCTGTTCCCTATTACCCCTTCTCCACCCGGTCGATCAACCGGCCGATGCTGTCATACAGGCAGATCGCGTCGGCCTTTTTCTTGTTGATGACCTTCTTGTCGGGCCAGAGGAGGTCGTAATCGCCCTTGGTGGAATTCGTGCCCACGGTGATGGTCTGGCCGGGATCCACGCTGGCGCCGTCGGGGAGCACGAACAGCTCGTCGCCCTTTTCGGAGTACAGGTAGCACAGGCCCAGGCCGACGGGCTTTTCGGAGCGGTTGCCCAGGATGATCCGATCGTCTTCCGCGTCAAGGGAGGCGATGTAGAGGTCCTTCGCGGGGTTCGCATCCCAGAAATCCACGTTCCAGGCCGTGGCGACGCCATCCTTCAGCCGCACCAGTAAGCCCAGTCCGCTGTCCTGGGTCACCAGCACGCGGCTGCCCGCCGCCTGCAGGCGGCTGACCACGCCGGGGTCCGGGGTACCGGGCTTCTCCTGGCTGTCGGTGGAGATCAGCGCCAGCGGCGCGGCGCAGGCGTTGGCCAGCCCGGCGCCGGTGGCGTCGTCGTCGCCATGGTTGGGCACCTTCAACACATCACATTTCAGGTCGTCGCCCAGGGCCAGCAGCTCCGCCTCCTCATTTTCCTCCATGTCCCCGGTGAGCAGCAGTTTCCCCTGGTCGCTCTCCAGCAGCATCACCAGGGAATTGTCGTCCTCATCCTCGTGCAGCGAGTCGGGGGCCAGCACCTTCAGCGTGGCGCCGCCCAGGGGAACCGCGTCGCCCCGCCGCAGCCATTGGACATTCCCGTAGGCCTTCACGGCGGGGTGCTTCTCCGCCTTGCCGGTATACATGGCGGAGGCGTACACCGCGTCCACGCTCCGGGCGGGCAGCCAGCTGCTCTTCTCCGTCATCCATTTGAGCCCGCCGGTGTGATCGTCGTCGGTGTGGGTGATAAACAGGGCGTCCAGCGCCGACGCGGCATTCGACCCCATCACCCCGAGAGCCGCGTCCACACGGCCCCGGGCCCAGGTCTTGCCGGTGTCGATCAGGCCGATCCAGTCGCCCAAGCGCAGCGCCAGCGCGTCGCCCTTGCCAACATTCGTGACAAACAGCCAAACGGCCCCGCCGTCGCCCTTCACCAGCGCCGCGGCGTCCCCGGGCGTCAGCACGTCCAGCGCCTCCCCCGACGCCCTGCCCGCGCACCCGGACAGCGCGAATAACAGGGCCATTATCGCCAGCATCATTAAAAACCGTTTCATGGATCCACCTCCGGGAAAAACCAGATTGCCACGTCGGTCAGCCTGTCGGCCGCCCTCCTCGCAATGACAGGGTGAAGCGCGCGGGCTGTTTCACTCTCCGCTCTCACTTCTCGCAGAGCCAAAGGAACCCGCCCGCGGGCACGCTCAGCCCTTCGGCGTTCACCCGTTTGCCGGTCCACAGATTGGTCAGCTTTCCGTCCTCGCCGGGCAGCGCGGGCGCAGCCCAGTCGGAGAAGTTGAACACCGCTACCAGGCGCTCGCCGCCGAAGCAGCGCTCGATGGCCAGCACGCCGTCGCTGTCCGCGGGCAGCAGGTTCACCTTCGCCGAGGCGTCGAAGGCCGGGTGCTTCGCCCGCAGGGCCTCCAGCTTCTTGATCGCCGCGAACAGGCAGCCCTGGGGGGTGGCGGTATCGCCCCGCTTTTCGGCGGCGGTCCAGTCCATGTCGCCCCGGTGCAGGTAGCGGCTATCCCCGGCCTTCAGCGGGTCGGCGTGATAGCTATCGTCGTTAAGCTGGCCGATCTCATCGCCGCTGTATAGCACCGGCACGCCGCTGAGGGTGAACATCAGCGCGTGCAGCGCGATATCCAGCGTCAGCGCCCGGTCCAGAGCCGCCTTGTCGCCCTGCTCCAGCGCGGCCTGCACGCCGCACAGCGAGGCGGTAGTGCCGCACAGCCGGGCGTCGCCCAGGCGGGGATCGTCGTTGTACAGCTCGCCCCGGGCCAGGCTGCCGGGCCACTTGCCGGTCAGATAATCGTTCAGGTACTTCTTGTGGGCCACCTCGCCCTGGCCGAAGCGGGCCAGGAAGTCATAGTCCAGGCCCCAGCCGATGTCGTCGTGGCAGCGCAGGTAGT
>JBGUQG010000179.1:0-5978 GCA_045130815.1 Christensenellales bacterium | reverse complement strand
GCCCGCAACGGCGTGACCACCCACTTCTACGCCGCGGGCGGCCAAACCGTGACCGTCACGGGTGGGATCATTACGGGGGTAAGTTAGTGGGCAGTGATCAGTGGTAACCGTCCACCGTCCACTCAAAACAAGCGACTGAAAGGAGCGAAGTACCATGAACGCCATCGACAGGCTGATCGCGGTGGCCGAGGGCGAGCTCGGCTACCTGGAGAAGAAGAGCAACAAGGACCTGGACGACAGGACCGCCAACGCCGGCAGCGCGAACTATACCAAGTACAACCGGGACATGAAGGCCTGGGCGGGCAGTGCGGGGCTCAATGACCAGTGGTGTCAGAACTTCGTGGACTGGTGCTTCGTGAAGGCCTTCGGGCTGGAGGGGGCCAAGGCGCTGATCCACGTCTTCACCAACTACACGCCCACCGGCTCGAACGCCTTCAAGAAGCTGGGGCGCTACGTCAGGCGCGGCAGCGGCAAGCCCGCGCGGGGCGACGTGATCTACTTCTACAGCACGGCCAAGGGCCGGATCGGCCACGTGGGCATTGTCACCAAGGTCAGCGGCGGCACCGTGTACACCATCGAGGGAAACACCAGCGGCGCGTCCACCCTGGTCACCAACGGCGGCGGCGTGCGCCGGAAGAGCTACAGCCTGTCCAGCAGCTACATCGACGGCTACGGCAGCGTGGACTATTCGGTGATCACCGGGGCAGGGGAGGTCCCCGCGCCGCTGAAGCTGGGGGACCGGCTGCTGGTGAACTACACCGAGGGCCCGGACGTGGCCGAGCTGCAGCAGGCCCTTATCAGGCTGGGCTTTGACCTGGGCAAGTGGGGCGCGGACGGCGAGTTCGGCGACTGCACCGAGCTGGCCGTGATCGCCTTCCAGACCGCCGCCGGCATCGAGGCGGACGGCGAGTGCGGCCCCGTCACCCTGAAGACCCTGGAGGCCGCCCTGGACGCCCTGGAGGCCGACAAGCCCGACCCGGCCCGGAAGGTGGAGATCTCCGGCGGCGATTGCTACGTCCGCGCGGCCCCCAACACCGAGGGCCGCAAGCTGGGCGTGGCCCGCCGCGGCGACGCGCTGCCCTATCAGGGGCAGACCTCTGAGGCCGGATGGCTGCTGGTGGAGTACAGGCCCGCGGGCGAGATCCACGCCGTCAACGGCTGGGTGAGCGGGAAGTACGGGAAGCTGGTGAGCTGATGGAGCGCCGGATCATCGAGGCCGTGGCCCGGGTGGATGTGATCCTGTGCACGGTGCTGCGCTGGCTGGCCGTGCTGGTGCCGCTGGCCGTCGTCCTCGCCCTGGCCGTGCTGGTTGCCCACCACCTGGCCAGGGCGGATCCTCCCTTGATCGACTACGACAAGCCGGGCGTCGACATTACCAGCGAGGGCCCGGAGCTGTTCACAGACGAATGGTACAAGTGGAGGTGATCCCATGACATGGGACAAGATATTGAAATGGCTGGCCGGGATCGCGGGCGCAATTGCCGGCCTGTTCGGGGAGTGGTCGACCACGCTGACGATCCTTGTGGCGGTGATGGCCATCGACTACATCAGCGGCGTGATCGTCGCCGCCTGCGGCAAGTCTCCCAAGTCTGAGGCCGGCGGCCTCAGCTCCAAGGTGGGCTTCATCGGCATCGCCAAGAAGGGCTTTATCATGCTGCTGGTCCTCTTGGCCACGATGCTGGACCGCGCCATAGGCAACGAGACCATGGTCTTCCAGACCAGCCTGGTGTTCTACTACATCGCCAACGAGGGCCTTTCGATCCTTGAGAACGCCGCGCTGATGGGCCTGCCCTTCCCGGAGAAGCTGAAGAAGGCGCTGGAAACCTTGAGAGACAAAGACGAACCGCCCGATAGAATCAAAGCAGAATAGCCAAATCATACACGCCGCGGGAGAGATCCCGCGGCGGTTTTTCTGACCCTAATTATACCCTAAATGCTTTGTTTAACCCTGTCATACTCTGTTGGAAGAGTCCCGTAATAACGCGCATTTTACGGCATAGTGCATCAAAGTTTATGCTCATTTTTTAAATGTTCGTTAATGGGCACAATCTGCTTGCAACTTTCATAATAAAGCGCTATGCTTATAGCATATCGGGCGTCAGCTCATATCATCCTATAAGTAAGGAGTCGGTATTCATGAAAGCCGTTAATATCAAGCTCAGCCTTGCGGAAAATGTCAAGACCTTCGTCAACATCGCAAACCGGTATCCTTATGATATCGACCTGCGCGTCGGCCGCCACGTGGTGGACGGCAAGTCCATTCTGGGCATCTTCAGCCTGGACCTGTCCAAGCCCATCACCCTGGAGGTGTACGCCGATCATTGCGACGATCTGATGGAAGAGCTGAAGCCCTTCATCATCGGCTGATCCCAAAAGGCAAAGAAGAAGCGCCGCCGGTTTCGGAGGCGCTTTTCTTTGTTTACAAGTATCCCTTCAGGAACGCCACGGTGATGGAGAAGGCCTCGCGCACCATGAAATGGATCAGCGTGGGGCCCGTGTACTCCGAGGCGATGCCGTGGACGTTTTCAAGCCCCGCGCGGCGGGCCAGGCGCAGCGCGCGCCACACGTGATAGTTGTTGGTCACGATGCCCACGGCGGCGTCGTCGCGGTCGATCAGGGCCTTGGAGAAGGCGATGTTCTGACGGGTGTTGGCGGACCTGTCCTCAAGCAGGATGCGCGCCGGGTCCACGCCCCGCTTGACCAGCTCGTCGCGGATGCACTGGGCTTCGCTGATGGGCTCGTCCTTGCCCTGGCCTCCGGAGGCGATGATCACGGCGTCCGGGTGTTTGTCCAGGCAATTCATCACGGCGTTGATGCGCCGTGTGAGCCCGGGGCTGGGGCCGTCCTGGTACACGCTGGCCCCCAGCACCACCAGGTAATCCATGCCCGCGGGGGCGTCGGCGTGCATGCCGCTGATCACCAGGCATTCCAGCCCGATCAGCAGCGCCAGGCCCGCCGCCAGCAGCGCCCGCCAGACGTAGCGCAGCCATTGGGGCAGGTGGAACCGGGTCAGCAGCGCCGCCGTCAGCAGTGCCGCGCCCGCCACCGGCCAGAACCAGCTGACGCTGAGCCCGAATCGGGAATACAGGCTGATGATGAAGAAGAAGGCGATGCAGGCCACCCCGCCGCACAGGTACAGTATTCCGAGGACGTTCAGCATGGGTCATCCTTTCTGTGATACGTCAAAACAGCACGGCTTGACGGCCGTGCTGTCCTGGCCCTGGCGGGGTTATGCCCTGCTGGACTCTACCCTGCCTTCGATGACATCTTCGAGGGTGATGCCGCCCAGATAGTCGGTAATCAGCTGTTGCAGGCCCTGCCATACTGCCAGCGTCTTGCAGTTATCGCAGCGCGGGCAGTTGTTGGGCTGCTGCTCCAGACAGGTCACGGGGGCCATGGAGCCCTCGACCACCTGAAGCACCGAGAAAACGGAGTACTTGTCGGCGGGCTTGGTCAGCATATAGCCGCCCTGATAGCCGCGCACCGCGCGCAGCATGCCGGCCTGGCTGAGGTGCAGCGCGATCTGCTCCAGGTACTTCTTGGAGATATCCTGACGTAGAGCAACGTCCTTCAAGGTCACATACCCATCCTTCTGGTGCTCGGCAATGTCAACCATCATGCGCAGCGCGTAGCGCCCCTTGGTGGAGATCTTCACGGTGAACGCCTCCTGTTTGATCATAGCAGCTTCCTGCATAATTGTAACATACTTCGTGCATTTATGCAAGCAAGCGTGTTACCACGGTGACGGGCTGTGCCGAATGAGGACAAATGCTGATATGAAAACGGGCGGATTCAACAACCATCGACCAAAAGAGTGACGCGAATCGAGGTATATTATAGAAAACATCTATAACTACCGAGTGTTTCTATAGGCTCTCGCGGGAGGCTCCGGAAGCCTGCCGGGAGCGCTTTTCCCGGCGGACAGCCTGCGCAGCTCGCTTTCGCAAAAGTCACACAGCTCCCGGGCGGTCTCATCGCTGGCGGCCTCCGCCACCACGCGAAACGCGCCCCTGCCCTCGTCCGGGCAGATCCAGGCCCAGCCGCCCTCCCGGAAAAAGCGCATGCCGCCGCCCAGCTCCACGCGCTTTTCCCGGCTGGCCAGCGCGCGCAGTACGCGGCCGGTGAGGGTGGGGGAGACGGGCACGCTGCGGCTGCGGCGCCAGACCGCGGGCATGTCCCGCCGCCAGGCGGACAGGGTCATGCCTGCCTCGGAAAGGGCACTCAGCGCCTCGATGGCCGCGCGCAGCCCGTCGAATTGCAGCGCGAACTGCTCCGGGAAGCGCTCCGCCAGCGCGTTCATCCAAAGGGCGCTCTCTCCGGCCACGTACTCCACCCGCGCGTCGAAGCGCCGGGCCAGCGCCTCCGCGGCCCGGGTGGCCTGCACAGGCAACAGCAGCGTCTGCTCGCCGCGGCACAGCAGCGTCCAGGCCGTCATCAGCTGCTGCTCGCCCTCGGACAGCGGGCCCGATTCGTCCCACAGCGCGCACCTTTCGCCCTGCCGGTCCAGCGCGAGGCCCACCTCGCCGGGGCCCGCGGCCATGCCCGCCTCCGGCGCGCGGCGCGTGAAGATACCGGCCCGACCCAGCGCATCCTCCGCCAGGCAGAGCAGCGTCTCATCCTCCGCGGCCAGCACCACCGGCGGGGCGGCCCTGCCGCCCGGGGTAAACGCCGCCGCCAGCTGCGTCACGTAGGCCGCGCGCAGGGCGTCGGCCCGCTCCACGGCGGGCGTGCGGCCGGAGAAGGGCGCGGCGAAGTCCTGCCGGGCGGCCTGGGCGGCGACGGCGCGCTGCTGGCGCTTGAGCAGCCGCGCGCCGAGGGCGTTCATCGGGATCAGGGTATCGTCCTCCACCAGCGCCCCGCAGTCGCAGCCCGCGGCCAGCAGCGCGTGGCGCAGTTGAGGCAGCGCACAGACCCCGGCGTCCAGCACGTTGACGCCCTGGGCCAGCGCTCCGGAGGCCGCGGCATGCCACAGCGCCTCCGCCGCGCCGCCTCCGCCGCGCCCCAGCATCAGCTGCCTGGGCGACAGTGCCGCGCACAGCGCCTGTATGGCCCGCAGCGCCTGGTCCGGGGCGGACAGCGGCAGAGCGCCGTCCGCGAACAGCGGGCCCTCCTGGCGGCCCCACACCCGGTTGGCGTTCAGGCGCTCGCCGTCCGAGGCCCGCTTGCCCGGCCACAGCTTGACCCCGGGCAGCAGCACAGCCCGGGCACAGGCCGTCGCACCGGTGCCCAGTACGCTCTCCTCGTAGGCCTGGGCCCCCTCGCCCAGCACTGCCCCGGCCCCCAGCACGCAGCCCCGGGCCTGGGCGCCCCGCTCCAGCCGCGCGCCGGGCCACAGCACCGAGCGCTTCACGCTGGCCCCCTGGCCGATCACGCAGCCGTCGCCGATCACGCTGTAGGGCCCCACGCAGGCCCCGGCCAGCACCCGGACGTTTTGCCCGATCAGGCAGGGCCCCTCCAGCACGGCGGAGCGGTCCACAACGGCCCCCGGCAGCTGAGCCACGCGCCCGGAGGGGATCAGCCCCTCCAGACGGATGCGGCCCTCCAGGGCGTCCATATGGGCCTGCAGATAGGCCCGGGTATCGCCGATGTCGCACCAGTAGCCCTGCATCACATAGCCGTATACGGGCAGGCCCTTCTTCACCAGCTCGGGAAACAGGTCGTGCCCGAAATCGCAGGCGCGCCCCTCGGGAATGTGGGCGAGCACCTCCGGCTCCAGGATGTAGATGCCTGTGTTCACCGTGTCGGAGACCACCTCGCTCCAGTCCGGCTTCTCGTGGAAGGACCGCACCCTGCCGTCCGGCCCGGCGAGCACTACGCCGTAGTCCAGCGGGTTGTCGGCCTGCTTCAGCACCAGCGTGGCCAGCGCGCCCTTGCGGCGGTGGAAGGCCAGCGCGTCAGTCAGGTCCAGGTCGGTGATGCCGTCGCCGGAGAGCACCGCGAAGGTCTCGTCCAGGAAGTCCGAGGCCTGCTTCACGCCC
>JBGUQG010000178.1:0-2354 GCA_045130815.1 Christensenellales bacterium | reverse complement strand
ATGTTCCTGCACGCGCTGTACTGCAACCGGCACACCGGCCCCGTGCGGCCGTTGGTGGAGGAGGCCGAATGGCTCAAGGGCGTGATCAAATATGTGAAATCCCACTACGCCGAGCACATCACGGTGGCGGACGCGGCAGCGGTGTCGGGCTACAGCCCCAGTCACTTCATGCGCATCTTCCGCCGGGAGGCGGGGCAGACCTTCGTGGACTTCCTCACCGACTACCGGCTCTCGGCGGCGGTGTACTATCTGAAGGAGACCCAGGACGAGATCGGCGTGGTGGCGGAGAATTGCGGCTTTGCCAACCTGTCCTATTTCATACGCTGCTTCAATCGGAAGTACGGCGCGTCCCCCGGACGGTACCGCAAGCTGAGTCGGCTGGGGGAGAATGAAGCCATTGCGGCGGGGGAGGAATGAAAATGGCGGAACTGAAGCTGCCCTTCGTCGGGCATGGCGGCGACTACAATCCGGATCAGTGGCGGGACCGGCCGGACATTCTGGCAGAGGACATCCGGCTGATGAAGCTGGCCAGGTGCAATCTGATGAGCGTGGGCATATTTGCCTGGGCCGCGCTGGAGCCGGAGGAGGGAAGGTACGACTTCGACTGGCTCCGGGACGTGCTGGACAGGCTGCATGAAAACGGCATCTCCGTATTCCTGGCGACGCCCAGCGGCGCGCGTCCGGCGTGGATGAGCCGCAGGTACCCGGAGGTGCTCCGGGTGCGGGAGGACGGCCTGCGCAACTTCCACGGAGGGCGGCACAACCACTGCTTCACCTCCCCGGTGTATCGGGATTTCGTGGGCAGAATGAACCGGGCGCTGGCGGAGCGGTTCGGGAATCATCCCGCCGTGGTGGGCTGGCACATCTCCAACGAGCTGAGCGGCGCGTGCCACTGCGAGCTGTGCCAGCGGGCCTTCCGGGACTGGCTCAGGTCCCGCTACGGCACGCTGGAGAAGCTGAACCAGGCCTGGTGGACGGGCTTCTGGAGCAAGACCTATGACAGCTGGGAGGAGCTGCGCAGCCCCTCCCGCGTGGGGGAGACGGCCGTGCACGGGCTGAACCTGGCCTGGCGGCGGTTCGTCACCCACCAGACGGAGGACTTCCTCCGGGCGGAGGCCGCGCCGCTGCGGGAACTGACGCCCATCTGCCCATCACCACCAACCTGATGGAGTCCTTCGACGGCCTGGACTACGGAAGCCTCGCCGGGGAGCTGGACTTCGCGAGCTACGACAGCTATCCCCGCTGGCGCGCGCCGGACGAGGAGCGTCAGGCCATGCTGGCCGCCTTCAACTACGACTGGATGCGCTCGCTGAAGCAAAGGCCCTTCGCGCTGATGGAGTCCACGCCCTCCCAGGTGAACTGGCAGCCGGTGTGCAAGCTGAAGAAGCCGGGCATGCACCTGCTCTCCAGCCTTCAGGCGGTGGCGCACGGCGCGGACACGGTGCAGTACTTCCAATGGCGCAAGAGCCGGGGCGCGGCGGAGAAGTTCAACGGCGCGGTGGTGGACCACGCGGGCCACGAACACACCCGCACCTTCCGGGACGCGCAGGCGGTCGGGGCGGCGCTGGAGAAGCTGGCTGACCTGCGGGGGACGATGCCCGGGGCGAAGGTGGCGCTGCTCTTCGACACCCAGAACCGCTGGGCGCTGGGGGACTGCCAGGGACCGAGGGACGACCTCGGATACTTCGACACGGCGCTGGAACACTACCGGGCGCTCAAGCGGCAAAACGTGGACGTGGACGTGGTCGACGAGACCCGGGACCTGACCGGCTACCGCCTGGTGGCCGCGCCCATGCTATACATGCTGCGCCTCGGCGCGGCGGAGCGGCTCACCCGGTTCGTGGAGGACGGCGGCACGCTGGTATTCACCTGCTACACCGGGCGGGTGGACGAAGACGATCTGTGCTTCCTGGGCGGCTTCCCCGGCCCCCTTCGGGAGGTGCTGGGCATCTGGGTGGAGGAGACCGACGGGCTGTACGACAGCGAGACGAACCAAAAATCTGTCTGTTTTAACGATTTGGGGTACAATTTAACGATTACCCCTATAATTTAACGATTCCCCTTAAATTTTAACGAAAACAGGTGTCAGTATAACGCGGACAAGCCCCTTTTTTACCTCTTTTTCCCAAATTTGGCCAAAAAAAGACCGCAGATTTCTTCAACCTGCGATCTTGAAATGCATCACTTTTCATTTGACAAACCCTGAAACCCTTGATATTACAGCGTTTCAGAGGGAACAATTTAACGAAACCCCTACCTGACACATTTGAACCGCGCCAGATTGTGCGGACAGCACAAAAAGGCCCCTGATGAAGGCATAAACAATTCAAGCAACGAACTGGCACCGCAACTCT
>JBGUQG010000177.1:0-3785 GCA_045130815.1 Christensenellales bacterium | reverse complement strand
CACAACGGCTTCTTTGAATTCTACGGAGAGGATGCCTTGCGAGTCGCGGAGATAAGCGGTTCCCGGCTCATTGAGCGTGAAACCCCGGAGGGCATGGTGCAGGCGACGGGTTTTGCCGCGGATCAGTGGCAGTCCAATGCCCGTATGCTCTGGCAGAATGGGGAGAATGTCTATTTGTCGGGCATCGCGGAGGATGGCAGCCGCGAAGAAGTCAAGCATCTTCGCGCCGAGGATTTTGTGCCCGAAAGCCCTGATATAGATGCGCCTGATGTTCCTACCGACACTCTGGAGATAGGCATGACCTTCGATGTGGACGGACATCAGTTTGAGATCGAATCCATCGACATCCTCTACCATGAGGTGCGGCTGAAAGATCTGACTTTTCAGGAACAGAATGGGTTTCCCGTTTTTCGCGCCGAGAATTACGATGTTGTCCTGCAATGGGTCAGGGACGCGGCGAAGTCCCAGGAGAACACTACAGACACGCCGATGAAGATGAAGGAGATCGTCATCGATCTCAGACCGAGGGAAGAACACGAGACGCCTTCGGAGCCGCCTGTCGAGCGCCACAACTTCCGCATCACCGACGATGATCTCGGCGCGGGCGGGCCGAAGGCGAAGTTCCGCGCCAACATGGACGCCATCTATCTGCTCAAAACGCTGGAGAATGAAAACCGGCTGGCGACGCCGGAGGAACAGGAAGTGCTGTCCCGCTTCGTCGGCTGGGGCGGCATTCCCCAGGCGTTTGATCCCGACGTGCGCGAGTGGTCGGGCGAATACGCGGAGGTCAAGGCTGCCCTCACCCCGGAGGAATACGAGGCGGCGCGAGCCTCCACACTCAACGCCTTTTACACGTCGCCCACGGTCATCCGCGCCATGTATGATGCCCTGGACGCGATGGGATTCAAGAAGGGCAACATCCTGGAACCCAGCTGCGGTGTGGGCAACTTCATGGGGATGCTGCCGGAGGGTATGAGCGCCTCCCGGATGTACGGCGTGGAGCTGGACAGCATCACCGGCAGGATCGCCCAACAGCTCTACCAGAAGAACACCATCGCCGTGCAGGGCTTCGAGGAAACTGGCTTCTCCGACAACTTCTTCGATGTGGTGATCGGCAACGTACCCTTCGGCGCGTTCAAAGTGGTGGACAAGCAGTATGACCGCTACAACTTCCTGATTCACGACTACTTCATCGCCCGGTCTGTCGACCTGGTGCGACCGGGCGGCGTGGTGGCCGTCGTGACCTCCAGCGGCACGATGGACAAGCAGTCGGACGCCATGCGGCAGTATGTTGCTGCCCGTACCGACCTGCTGGGCGCGATCCGACTGCCGAGAAACACCTTCCAGCGCAACGCGGGCACTAGCGTCGTGACGGATATACTGTTCTTCCAGAAGCGGGAGAGCGCCGCCATCGAGCAGCCCGATTGGGTGAATCTCGGCGAGACCCCGGAGGGGTATCGTGTCAACAATTACTTCGTCCAGCATCCCGAAATGGTGCTGGGCACTTTTACGGATGAAAACACGCAGTACGGCAAGCAGGAGGTGACGGTGGAACCTATCCCCGGCGCGGACCTGGGCGAGCAGCTGCGGGAGGCTGTCAAGAACATCCATGGTCAGATCAACGAAGTGGAACCTTCAGACACCGACCTGGAGGATGTGCCGGAGGCGCTGCCCGCCGACCCGAACGTGCGTAATTTCAGCTATGCCGTGGTGGATGGCAAGCTCTATTATCGGGAGAACAGCGTGATGAACCCGGTGGAGCTGCCGAAGAACACGGCGAATCGTGTGATCGCCATGATCGGCCTGCGGGACACCGTGCGCGCCTTGTTGCAGGGGCAGCTGGAGGACGCCACCGACGCGCAGATCGCCGCCATGCAGCAGAAGCTGAACGCGCAGTATGACGATTTCTCCAGGCAGTTCGGCCTCATCAGCAGTACAGCCAACAGGCGCGCCTTCCAGCAGGACAGCAGCTATTGCCTGTTGGCGGCACTGGAGGTGCTGGACGAAAACGGCGAACTGAAGCGCAAGGCCGACATCTTCACCAAGCGCACCATCCGAAAGCCGGAGCCCGTGGAATCGGTGGACACGGCCAGCGAGGCGCTGGCGCTGTCCATCGGCGAGCGGGCCAGGGTGGATTTGCAATACATGGCCTCCCTGTGCGGCAGGACTGAGGACGAGATCATCGACGAGCTGCGGGGCGTGATCTTCCTCGACCCTGAAAACGACGAATGGCAGACCAGCGATGAGTACCTGTCCGGCAAAGTGCGCGAAAAGCTGCGGGCAGCGCAGAGCGCCGCCGAGCGCGATCCCGCCTACCAGGTGAACGTGGAATATCTCAAACGGGTACAGCCCAAAGACTTGGATGCCTCCGAGATTGAAGTGCGCCTGGGCGCGACATGGATCGACCCGCAGTACATCGACCGGTTCATCCGGGACGAGTTTCACACCGACTTCTGGCTGATCGGTCGGCAGATCAAGGTCCAGTATTCCAAGGTTACCGGTCTGTGGAACATCCAGGGCAAGAGCATGGATCGGGGTAACCCCATGGTCTACTCCACCTATGGCACAGAGCGGCTCAACGCCTTTCATCTGCTGGAGGACGCGCTGAACCTGAAGGATACCAAGGTGTACGATACCTTCCACGACGCGGACGGCGACCATCGCGTGCTGAACAAGAAGGAGACCATGCTGGCCCAGCAGAAGCAGGAGCTGATCCGGGCGGCGTTCAAGGAATGGATTTTCAAGGACATGCGGCGAAGGGAAACGCTGGTTGCCAAGTACAACGAGCTTTTCAACGCCGTCCGACCCCGCGAGTACGACGGCAGTCACATCCGTTTCGTGGGCATGACGCCGGAGATCACCCTGATGCAGCACCAAAAGAATGCCATCGCCCACATCCTGTACGGCGATAACGTGCTGCTGGCTCACTGCGTCGGCGCGGGCAAGACCTTTCAGATGATCGCCGCGGGCATGGAGGCGCGGCGGCTGGGGCTGTCGCAGAAGAACCTCTATGTTGTGCCGAACCACTTGACAGAGCAATGGGGCGCGGACTTCCTGCGGCTGTATCCCGGCGCGAACATTCTGGTCGCCACAAAGAAGGACTTTGAACCGGCGAATCGCAAGAAGTTTTGCTCTCGCATCGCCACAGGCGACTACGACGCCATTATCATTGGGCACACGCAGTTTGAGAAGATACCGCTGTCCCATGAACGTCAGGCGGCCATGATCCAGTCACAGATCGACGAGATCACCACCGCCATCGCGGAGGAGAAGGCGGCAGGTATACCATCAAGCAGATGGAGCGCACCCGCAAGGGGCTGGAAGCCCGCCTGAAGAAGCTGAACGATCAGTCCCGAAAGGACGACGTGGTGACGTTCGAGCAGCTGGGCGTGGATCGGTTGTTCGTGGACGAGAGCCATTATTACAAAAACCTGTTTCTGTACACGAAGATGACCAACGTGGCGGGCATCCAAACCACCGACGCTCAGAAATCCTCGGATATGTACCTGAAATGCCGGTATCTGGATGAGCTGACCGGCGGCAAGGGCATCACCTTCGCCACCGGCACCCCGATCTCCAACAGCATGGTGGAGCTGTACACCATCATGCGCTACCTACAGTACGACACGCTCCAGCGCACGGGGCTGGGGCACTTTGACAGCTGGGCATCCACCTTCGGGGAGACGGTGACGGCCATTGAGCTGGCCCCGGAGGGTACGGGCTATCGCGCCAAGACGCGGTTCGCCCGTTTTTTCAACCTTCCCGAACTGATCTCCATGTTCAAG
>JBGUQG010000176.1:0-3138 GCA_045130815.1 Christensenellales bacterium | reverse complement strand
GTGAAAGGAGGGAACGGATGATGCGCAAGCACAGTCATGGGATCGCCGCGGCGCTTTGCGTGGCAATGCTGCTGTCCCTGTTCGTTTCCTCCGCCTACATCGTGCACGAGGCGGCGCACCCGCACGCCTGCGTCGGCGATCACTGCCCGGTCTGCCTGTTCATCGCGCAGATCGAACGGGTCTTCCGCGGCTTCGGCATGGTATTGCCGGCGCTGCTGTCGGCATGCCTGGTCCTGTTCGCGCGCCGCGAGGGCCGCGCTGTGACGGCGGCCTGCGTTCCCGCGCTGTGCACCCCCGTAGGCAGGAACATCCGGCTGAACGATTAAACCGCATATCATCGCAAGGGACGACCCGCGCCAAACCCCGGCGCGGGCGGTGACCCTTGCCTTTTTGTACCCTTTTCACACATATATTTCCGGAGGATAATCCTATGAAAAAGTATATCGCGGGCGTCATCGCCCTTGCCATGCTGCTCTCATCCATGCTTGCAGGCGCTTCCATTGCGGAGGCAAAGAAGCTCAGCGTCGTGACCACCATCTTCCCCGTCTACGACTGGGTGCGCGAGATCGTGGGTGACAACGAGAATATCGAAGTTACCCTGCTGCTTGACAGCGGCGTGGACCTGCACAGCTACCAGCCCACCGCCCAGGACATCATGAAGGTCGCCACCTGCGACGTGTTCGCGTATGTGGGCGGGGAGAGCGACGCGTGGGTCGATGGCGCGCTGGCCGAAGCTGTAAACCCTGACATGGTGGTCGTCAACCTGGTGCAGGCCATGGGTGAAGACATCAAGACGGAAGAGATCGTGGAGGGCATTGAGCACGAGCACGACGAACACGATGAAAATGAGCACGACGTGGACGAGCACGACGAGGACGAGCACGAGCACGAGCATGGCGACGAAGTGGACGAGCATGTGTGGCTTTCCCTGCGCAACGCCCGGAAGCTGGTGAAGGCGCTGGCCGCTGCCTTGGGTGAAGCCGACCCGGCCAACGCCGAGAGCTATACCGCGAACGCCGATGCCTATGCCGGGAAGCTTTCCGCGCTGGACGCCGAGTACGCCGCCGTCCGCAAGGCCGCTGATTTTGACACCGTGCTGTTCGGCGACCGCTTCCCCTTCCGCTATCTGGCGGACGACTATGACCTGAGCTACTACGCCGCCTTCTCCGGCTGCTCCGCCGAAACGGAGGCCAGCTTTGAGACCGTCGTGTTCCTGGCGGGCAAGGTGGACGAATTGGGCCTTTCCACCGTGCTGACCATCGAGGGCGACAACCATCGCATCGCCGAAACCATCGTCGCAAATACTCAGGCGAAGGACGCCAGGGTGCTGGCGATGGATTCCCTGCAGGCCACCACGGGCGAGGACGTAAACAGCGGCGCGACCTACCTGGGCGCGATGGAGGCCAATCTTGAGGTACTGAAACAGGCGCTGACGAAGTAACACGACGACATGTCATGCCACCGCGAAAGCGGCGGCATGCGAAGGAAGGCTGTAATATGGCATTGATCACCTGCCGGGATCTGGCCCTGGGCTATGAATCCCATGCGATCCTGGAGCATTTGAACTTTTCGGTGAGCGCCGGCGACTACCTGTGCGTCGTGGGCGAGAACGGCTCAGGCAAGTCCACGCTGATGCGCACGGTGCTTGGCCTGCAGAAGCCGATGGGCGGTGAGATCGCCTTCGGCGACGGCATGCGGCAGAACGAGATCGGCTATCTGCCCCAGCAGACAGCCATACAAAGGGACTTCCCAGCCACGGTGTGGGAGATCGCGCTGTCCGGCTGCCAGGCCCATGTGGGCAGGCGCGCCTTCTACAACCGTTCGGAGAAGGCGCTGGCTGAGGAGAATCTTTCGCGCATGGGCATGTCGGAATACAAGGGCCGATGCTACCGCGAGCTCTCCGGCGGCCAGCAGCAGAGGGTGCTGCTGGCCAGGGCACTGTGCGCCACGAAGCGGCTGTTGCTGCTGGACGAGCCCGTGGCCGGCCTGGACCCGAAGGTGACGGCGGAGATGTACGCGCTGATCGAACGCCTCAACCGGGAGGGCGTGACCATCATCATGATCTCCCACGACATCGCCGCCGCGGTCCGGTACGCGACCCACATACTGCACGTGGGCGGCGTGCAGACCTTCTTCGGCACGGTGGAGGAATACCGCGACAGCGCGATGGGAAGCCGCTTCATCGCCCCGGAGGGAGGTGGACAGCCGTGATCCAAACGATCCAGCAATACCTGCAATTCCCCTTTGTGCGCTACGCGCTGGTGGTGGGCACGCTGATCGCGCTGTGCTCGTCGCTGCTGGGCGTGACGCTGGTACTGAAGCGCTTCTCCTTCATTGGCGACGGGTTGTCCCACGTGGCCTTCGGCGCGATGGCCATCGCCGGGGTGCTGCGTATCAACAATGACATGCTGTTCGTGATGCCGGTGACGGTGCTTTGCGCGGTGCTGCTGCTCAGAACGGGCAGGAGCGCCAAAGTCAAGGGCGACGCGGCGGTGGCGATGATCTCCGTGGGCGCGCTGGCCGTCGGGTATCTGCTGCTGAACCTGTTCTCAACGTCCTCCAACCTGTCCGGCGACGTGTGCTCCACGCTGTTTGGCTCCACCTCGATCCTCACGCTTACCAGGGCCGAGGTTTGGCTGTGCGCGGCGCTGTCCGTGATCGTGGTGGCGCTGTTCATACTGTTTTACAACAGGATATTCGCCGTCACCTTCGACGAGGATTTTTCCCGCGCCGTCGGCACCCGGGTGGAGGCGTACAACCTGCTGATCGCGGTGGTGATCGCCGTGATCATCGTGCTGGCCATGAACCTGGTAGGTTCCCTTTTGATCTCGGCGCTGATCATCTTTCCGGCGCTGTCGGCAATGCGGCTGTTCAAGAGCTTCAAGGGCGTCACCGTATGCTCGGCGATCCTCTCGGTATGCTGCGCGCTGGCGGGCATGCTGATCTCCATCGTGGGCGGCACGCCGGTGGGCAGCACCATCGTGGCGGTGGATATCGCGGTGTTCTTCGTCTTCGCGGGCATCGAAAGGCTTCGCTGAAAGGAGCGTCCCCCATGAAATAGACGATTTATACTCTCATACTGGCTGTGGCAGTATCTGCCCTGGCGGCGTTTGGCCGGGCCGAACCCGCGGCCGTTGA
>JBGUQG010000175.1:0-8172 GCA_045130815.1 Christensenellales bacterium | reverse complement strand
GACCGTGGAGGAGGCCCGGGCCCGGCACGAGGCGGCGCGGGCCGCGGCCGCCCCGGCGGCGGCCTCCGGCAAGCCCGCGGCCAACCCGGCGCTGGACTACGCCCAGCGGGAGTATAAGGACGAGGACTTCGGAGACGACTTCTTTATCGACCTGGATCAATACGGCGAGGGAGGCGACGGGAAATGACGCGATCCGAACATATCCGCGCGCTGCTGGAGGAATACGCCGCTCAGCGGGCCGCTGACGAGGCGGACCAGGCGGCGCGCATCGCCGAGGCCTGCGCCAGGGAGCCGGAGATCGCCCGTCTGCGCGAGGAGAGCACCGAGACGGCCTTCGGCGCGATGCGCAGCATCCTGTCGGGGACCACGGCCGGGGAGCGCGCCGCCGCGGCCCAACAGATGAAGCAGCGGGGCAAGGCCATCAATGCTCAGATCAGAGCGCTGCTGCTGCGCGCCGGGCTGCCGGAGGACGCGCTGGCAATGCGCTATCGCTGCGACAAGTGCCGGGATACCGGCTATGTGGGAGAGGCTCCGGCCCGGTTCTGCGAATGCTTCGAGGCGCGACTGGTGACGCGCCAGCACGAGGACGGCAGCATGGCCGGCGTGGACGAACAGAACTTCGAGCGCTTTGATCCCATGATCGCGCCGGAGGAGAGCGGCCAGCGGGACAAGCTGATCAAAGCCAGGAACCTGTGCGAGCTCTACGCGGACCGCTTTCCGGACAACGAATACCGCAACCTGCTGCTCACCGGCGAGGGCGGCCTGGGCAAGACCTTCCTGCTGAACTGCGTGTTCGAGCGGGTGACGGCCCGGGGCTTCTCGGCGGTTCGGGTCACCGCCTTCAGGATGTTCGAGGCAATGCGCCGCCAGCACATCGGCAACGATCCGGCGTTCGAGGGCTTCTCAACGCTGATCGACGTGCCGCTGCTGCTGATCGACGATCTGGGCGCGGAGCCGATGATGCGCAACATCACCGTGGAATACCTGTTCACGCTGTTGAACGAGCGCATGGCGGCCAAGAAGCACACGGTGGTGGCCACCAACCTGACGCCGGTGCAGCTGAAGGAGCACTACGGCGAGCGGGTGGCCTCACGGCTGCTGGACCGCAGCGCCTGCGCGCCTATACTGCTGAAGGGAAAGGACCTGAGGAGGCAATCATGAGCGAAACGACCGGGGCGGTCTACGCCTTCCTGGACGGGCTGGGCATACGCTATCGCCGGGCGAGCCACGCCCCGGCCTTCACCATGGCGGACTGCGCCGCGGTGGACCGGGAGCTCGGCGCGCTGACGGTGAAGAACCTGTTCCTCACCCCGAAGAACGGCAGGCGCTTTTACCTGTGCATCACCCGGCCCGACGCGCCCTTCAGGACCTCGGAGGTGTCCAGACAGGTGCCCTCGCCGCGGCTCAGCTTCGCGCCGGAGGAAAAGCTGTTTGAAAAGCTGCGCTGCCACGGTGGCTCGGCCAGCCCCATGGGGTTGATCTTCCCGGAGGCCAGGGACGTGGGCCTGATCGTGGACGAGGGACTTTCCGCCTTTGACACGCTGGCCTTCCACCCCTGCGACAACACCCAGACCCTGGCCATGGCGCGGGGGGATTTCTTCGATGTGTTCCTGCCCGCCGCGGGCGTATCGCCGGTGTGGGTCTGCATGGCGGAGGATGAGGATTGACACGCCCGCAACAAAGACTCCCTTGTTTTCTTTACCTTTGGGGGATAAACTGTTAGGCCGATTCCCGATGCAAGGAGGGTTAAAGCATGTTGGCAGAGGTCGCATATGCGCGCGCGCGCAAAATGGGCTTAAAGGAATATCACAATCAGATGCAGCGGCGGGAGAACCCGTACCTGCCGGTGCTGGAGGAGCTGGAGGAGCGGCTGAACGCGCTCAGCCGCGTGTCGCTGGGGCTGGTGCAGATCCCGCTGAGCAAGGTCGTGGGCACCGCCTCCAAGGGCCGCACCAACGCCTTCGGCCCCAATTTCATGCCCATACTGGAGCCGGGCAGCGAGTTTGCCGTCAAGTGGACCACGCTGTACAAGGGCATCGAGGAACAGGGCCTGAACCAACCGATCAAGGTGCTGGAATACCTGAACCAGTTCTACGTGGTGGAGGGCAACAAGCGGGTCAGCGTGATGAAGTTCCTGGACTCCATCTACATCGAGGCCGAGGTCACCCGGGTGATGCCCGGGCGGCGCGAGGACGATCCGGTGAACGCGCTGTACTATGAATTCCTGCCCTTCTACGCCGATACCGGCATCAACTATCTGTGGTTTTCCCAGCCCGGCAGCTACGCCAGACTGTATGAGCTGACGGGCCGGCAGCCCGGCGAGAAGTGGACCAGCGAACAGCGCAGCGACTTCCTGGCCGCCTATATGCGCTTCAGGACCGAGTACAAGGCCCGTGAGGCGATCAGCGACGCCAAAAAGCTGCCCGCCACCACCGGCGACGCCTTCCTGATCTACCTGGAGGCCTGCGGCTATGCCGACGCGCCCCACAAGTACGACCGGGAGCTGCGGGGCGAGGTCAAGGCCCTGTGGGGCGAGTTCGAAAAGGAGAAGGGCGAGGGCAACGTGGCCCTGATCACCAAGCCCGACGAGCTGAAGCAGGGCGGCAGCCTCCTGAAGCAGGGCAGCAATCTGCTGAACACGCTGTTCGGCCCCTCCAGCGTGAAGGTGGCGTTCCTGTACTCCGTCGATCCCGCCCAAAACGGCTGGACCTACTGGCACGACCTGGGCCGCATCAACCTGGAAAACAAGATGGGTGAGCGGGTCAAGACCAGCGTGCGCGTGTGCGAGGACCCCGCCGATTACGAGGCGCAGATCGAGACGCTGATCGAAGAGGGCAACGGCCTTATCTTCACCACCACGCCGCTGATGCTGTCGGCTTCCATCAAGGCCTCGGTAAAGCACCCGGAGGCGAAGATACTGAACTGCTCGATACTGGCCTCGTGGCAGCGGGTGCGCAGCTATTACCTGCGCATCTACGAGGTGAAGTTCCTGATCGGCATGATCGCGGGAGCCCTCGCCGAAAACGACAGGGTGGGCTATATCGCCGACTATCCCATCATCGGCGCGGCGGCGAACATCAACGCATTCGCCCTGGGCGCGCGGATGGTGAACCCCCGGGTGAAGGTGCTGCTGGCCTGGTCCACCCGGAAGGACTTCGACCCGGAGGACCCCTTCGGCGACCCGTCGGTGCAGATCATCTCCAGCCGCGACGTGGGCGCGCCCAGCCACCACGCCGTGGAGTACGGCCTGTACGCCCAGAAGGACGGCGCAAAGCAGAGCATCGCCATACCGGTGCTGGACTGGAGCCGCGTGTATGAATCGCTGACCAGCAGCCTGCTGAAGGGCAACTGGGAGCAGGACGGCGCGGTGCAGACCAAGGCCGTGAACTACTGGTGGGGCCTGTCCTCCGACGCGGTGGACATCGTGATGTCCCAGCGCATGGACATCGGCCTGAAGCGCCTGGTGGAGCTGGTGAAGGAGCATATCCGCGAGGGCGCGTTCTGGCCCTTCGAAAGCATCATCCGCGACCAGGCGGGCGAGATCCGCTGTCCGGTGGACGGGCGGCTGTCCTATGCCGACGTAATCAGCATGGACTGGCTGGTGGACAACGTGGTGGGCGGCTTCCCGGAGCTTACAGAGCTGCGGGAGCACACCCGGGCGCTGGTGGAGCTGCAGGGTATCCGGGAGATCACCATGCCCCCGGCCTCCTCCTTCAGCTGGAAGGCGGAGGAGTAACGGACAATACAAAGGAAGTGCGCGCATGAGGATTATGGTGCTCGCCGATACGGCGGACAAGGCGCTTTGGGACTATCTGGACCGACGGCTGCTGGAGGGCGTCGATCTGGTGCTGTCCTGCGGCGATCTGCCCGCGGAGTATCTGTCCTTTTTGACGTGCTTTATCAACGCGCCGATACTGTACGTGCACGGCAACCACGACAAGGGCTATGAGAAAAACCCCCCGGAGGGCTGCATCTGCGTGGACGATGATATCTACGATTTCAACGGCGTGCGGGTGCTGGGCCTGGGCGGAAGCATGCGCTACCGGCCCCGCGAGCCCCACATGTACACCGAAAAGGAAATGGCGAAGCGCGTGCGCAGACTGTGGCGAAAGCTGCGAAAGCACAAGGGCTTCGATATCCTGCTGACCCACGCCCCCGCCCGGGGCCAGGGGGACCTGGAGGACATTCCACATCGGGGCTTTGAGACGTTCCTTTCCCTGATGGACAAGTATCACCCCCGCTATTTGGTCTACGGCCATGTGCACCAGGAGTACGGACCGATGAAGTTCGTCCGGGAGCGGCAGTACGGCGATACCACCCTGGTCAACGCCTACAAGCGGTACTACATCGATATCTGAACGGAGGCGCGCCATGGCCCTGAAGCCCTACAAGACCCTGCTGAAGGACGCCCGGGACGAGTTCATCGTCAACAAGAGCCGCTTCATCGGCCACGGCCGCCCCTGTGAAACAGAACAGGACGCGCTGGACTTCCTGGCGGAGATGCGCTCGAAGTACAAGGACGCCACCCACAACTGCTATGCCTATATCATCGGGCCGAACATGGGCGTGATGCGCTATTCCGACGACGGCGAGCCGGGCGGCACCGCGGGTATGCCCATCATCGAGGTGATGAAGGCCCGCGGCGTCACCAACGCCGCGGTGGTGGTCACCCGCTACTTCGGCGGCGTGCTGCTGGGCGCGGGCGGGCTGGTGCGCGCCTATACCCAGGGAGCGGTGGTCGCGTTGAATGCCAGCGGCGTGGGCGTGATGCATCCCACGGCGCGGTATCTGATGGAGATCGGCTATCCGCTGCTCAGCCGCATGGATCATTTCCTGAAGGACGAGCCGGTGATCGTGGAGGACAAGGCCTTTACCGACGTGGTGACCTACACGCTGGTGGTGCGCTGTGACGACGAGGCGGGCTTTGTCCGGCGGGTGGCAAACCTGTCGGACGGCGCGGTGTCGCCGCTGCGGTTCGAGGAGGTCTACCTTGCCTGGCCGGAGGAGGACGCACCATGACAATCCATCGCGTGCCCGATGGCCTCGGGCCCACGGGGCTTGAGAAGTACCTGCGCCGGGCCTGGCCGATGGTGCCGGGCCACGTGTTCCGGGACGCGCTGAAAAGGCGGGACGTGCGGATCAACGGCGCGCGGGCCGGGGCGGGAGACAGCGTTCGCGGCGGCGACGCGCTGACGCTGTACATCGCCGATGCGTGGCTGTGCCCGGACGCCGGGGTGGTCTTCACCGACGACCGGCTGATCGTGGCGGTGAAGCCCCAGGGCCTGCCCGTGGACGCGGACCGGGACGGCGTGGGCGCGGACACGCTGCTCAGCCGCCTGAACAAGCGCTGGCCGGGCGCGCGGCTGTGCCACCGGCTGGACGCCGCCACCGGCGGCATCGTGCTGGCCGCCGCGGACGATGTCGTCTGGCAGCAAGCCTTCGAGGCCTTCAGGGACCACCGGGGCGTCGTGAAACGCTATCGAGCGCTGGCCCTGGGGGATTTTGAGCGCCGGGAGGGCACGCTGAACGCCTTTCTGATCAAGGACGCCCGCCGGGGCGAGGTAAAGGTCGTCCACCGGGACGCGCCCGGGGCCAAGCCCATCTGTACCCGCTATCGGGTGGAGGACGCCGTCGCGCCCGGGCTGTGGCGCGTGGCGCTGGAGCCCGTCACCGGGCGCACCCACCAGCTGCGGGCCCACATGGCCGACTTCGGCCACCCGCTGCTGGGCGACGACCGCTACGGCGACCGGGCCGCCAACCGCCGCTTTCCCGGCGTGAAGCTGTGCCTGTGGCACGAGGCCCTGACCGTCACCGAAGACAGCCCGCTCTTCGACTACCGGGGCATGAAATTTGAAGTGAAGGCGCCGGAGTGGATCGGGTAGAAACAACAGGAGGTCTGCATTCCTTGAACATCCGCATGATCGCCACGGACATCGACGGCACGCTGCTGCCCCGGGGCGGGGTCATTTCAGAGGCCACGCGCCGGGCGATCCGGGCGTGCAGGGCCCGGGGCATTCCCTTTGTGATCGTCAGCGGGCGCTGGATCGGCGCGCTGGGCGACGTGGTCCGCCAGGCGGGCACCGAAGACCAGCCGCTGATCATCGTCAACGGCAGCGCGGTGATCGGCCCGGCGGGCGACGTGCTGTTCGAGCGCTTCATGACCGCGGAGGACGTGCACAGCGTCTACGCCGTGCTGCGGCGCTACGATGTGCAGATCAACAGCTATGTGCCGAACGGCCTGTACTGCCTGAACACCCGGGCGCTGAAGCGGCGCTCGTCGATGCTGTCAGGCTATATGGGCAACGGCAACCTGGTGGTGGACGATCCGGACCGCTTCGAGGCCGAGGGCCTGGACCGGGTGTACAAGCTGGAGGGCCTCACCGAGGACACCGCCCTGATGGACGCGCTGCGCGGCGAGCTGCTGGGCACCGGCGCGGTGATCACCCATTCCTCCTGGCGCAACGTGGAGATCATGTCCAGGGGCATGGGCAAGGCCACGGCGCTGCGCTGGCTGGGCGGGCACCTGGGCATCGACCTGAAGGACTGCATGGCCTTCGGCGACAACGACAACGACATGGACATGCTCCGGGCCGTGGGCTGGCCGGTGGCGGTGGGCAACGCTGCGGAATCGTTGAAGCGGGCCGCCCGCATCGTCGCCGAGGACGATGTGAACGACGGCGTAGCCCGGACCATCTTCCGCTATGTGCTGGGGGAGGACGTGACATGATGCACATCGTGCTGGTGAACCCGGAGATCCCGCAGAACACGGGCAATATCGCCCGCACCTGCGCGGCCACCGGGGCCATGCTGCATTTGATCAAGCCCCTGGGCTTCGAACTGAGCGACAAGTACCTGAAGCGGGCGGGGCTGGATTACTGGCACATGATGACCTATCAGGTGCACGAGAACTGGCAGGACTTCCTGGCCGCCTGGCCGGGCGCAGTGATGCACTACGCCACCACCAAGGCCCCGAGGGACTACTGCGCCGCGCGCTACGGCCCGGACGACTTCCTGGTGTTCGGTCGGGAGACGAAGGGCCTGCCCGAGGCGCTGCTGGCGGAGCACTACGAGCGCTGCGTGCGCATTCCGATGGTGCCGGATGCCCGCTCGCTGAATCTTTCCAACTCCGTGGCCGTCGTGCTGTACGAGGCGCTGCGCCAGCAGGGCTTTCCCGGCCTGTCCGGCGAGGGCCGCTTGCGCGAAGCGGCCCCGGCGGGCGACTGGCGGGACTACGTTTGATGGGGCTGTCTCAAATCATTATGAGACGGCTCCATCTTTTGACGCTGCTCGATGCGCCACAGGGCCGCGCCCTCGGTGACGCTGGTCCAATCCCGGTTGAAGGCCGCGACCCCCTTGTGGGCGTGGAAGCGGGTGCGTTCGTCCAGGTTGGCCATCGTCCGCAGCTGTTTGTCGGCGGACAGCCGCGCTTCGGCCCGGTCGTACAGCCGCCGGACCCGGCCCGGGGACATGCCGATCCTGACCGCGGCCTCCCGGGCGCTGAGTTGCCGCAGGCCGCACAGCTCCATCGCCTGGCGCTGTCCCTCGGGCAGCCGCGCCACCGCCGTGCGCACGCACTTGCGCAGCTCCGCGTCGATCAGCGCCGCGTCAGCCTCCGGCAGGCTGTCGTCCACCAGCTTGTCCATCAGGGTCGTGCCTTTGTTCCGCGCATTCCGCAGGGGCCGGTCCAGCGCCTTCGCCCCGGTGTCCGGTCGGATGAACTGGCCGTGGTCGATGCCCAGTATCCTTCGGAATTCCCCCATAATGTGCCAGGCTGCCCAGGCTGCCCAGGTCTTGCCCTTGGCAGGATCATAGCTTTGTGCCGCCTGCACAAGGGCAAAAAAACCCGACTGCACCAGATCCTCCACCGACACCGCCCGGTCCAGCGCGCAAACCGGCCTGTATAGCCGTGCCAGCTCGATCACAAGCCCCATGTTCTGCTCGCAAAGCGCCTCGTACATTTCGATTCACCCCCTCAATATTCGAACCTGTGTTCTATAAGAATTATACTTGGCAGGGGAGTGGATTACAATAGAATCGGGGAAAGATGACGAAAATGACGAAGGTTACATGCCATGATTGGATTGTTTCCGAATGTTGTTGCTGCGGAACGTGGCCGTTGTGTGCTGCGCTTTTTGCTTGAAACCTGACTACATTCTGACTACATGGAACAAA
>JBGUQG010000174.1:0-5603 GCA_045130815.1 Christensenellales bacterium | reverse complement strand
CTGGTGGACCTGGACAAGAACGTCCAGGTGTACACCAAGTCCGGCTCCGGCCCCTCCAAGAACGTGGGCACCGGCGAATGCGTCATCGGCATCGGCTTCCTGCATGACGGCATTTACCAGATCGTGGACCAAGGCTATGGCAACATCGGCCTTGTGATTCCTTCCACCGGCACCTCCTACGAGATTGGCGCGACCGCCATCTTCAAGGGCGCGAAGCATGAGAACGCCGCCAAGCTGTGGATCGAGTACGCCCTGTCTCCCGAGTGCGTGGAGCTGGGCCAGGTGAACGGCTCCTATCAGTTCCTGGTGCTGGACAATGCCAAGCAGCCCGAGCAGGCGGCTGAGTTTGGCCTTGACCCTGAGAATGTGATGGAATATGATTTCGAGGACGCCAAGCAGAACACGAAAACCTACATCGAAGAGGTCATGAACGCCCTGGGCGACGCCGCTGACGATCGCTTCCAGACCGAATAATCTTCGGCAGCGTATGACGCACTGAAAACCGGGGGAGATGGTGCTCCGCACCATCTCCCCTTTGAAATGGACGAAAGGAGGGCCGGCACATGGCAAGGGGACAGAGCGCCGCGCTCGATCGAAAAAAACTGTTTGCCGATCCGGTGATGATCACGACCATCGTGGTGCTGATCACTTTCCTGGCGATCTTCATACTCTATCCGCTGGCGATCCTGCTGGTGGACAGCGTCTACTCCCAGGAGGCGGGATTGACGCTGGGCTTCTTCAAGAGCGTCTTCGGCAAGCGGACCTTTATCACCGCGATCGCCAATACGCTGAAGGTGGGCTTCCTGGTGGGCATACTATCCGCCGGCATCGGTCTGCTGTTCGCGTATGTCGAGGTCTATGTGAAGGTTCGCACGAGGTTCATGGCCGGGCTGTTCAAGGTGGTCTCCATGCTGCCTGTGGTATCGCCGCCCTTCGTGCTGTCGCTGTCCATGATCATGCTGTTCGGCAAGGCCGGCATAATCACGCGCTTTCTGCTGCACATCTACGATAACAATGTGTACGGCTTCTGGGGGATCACCATCGTACAGACGATGACCTTTTTCCCGGTGTGCTACATGATGTTCAGGGGCCTGCTGAAGAACATCGACCCCAGCATGGAGGAGGCTGCCCGGGACATGGGCGCTTCCCGCTTCAAGGTGTTCATGACAGTGACCCTGCCGCTGCTGCTGCCCGGCATCGGCAACGCCTTCCTGGTGACGTTCATCGAATCCATCGCCGATTTTGCCAATCCAATGATCATCGGCGGCAGCTATGACACGCTGGCCACCACGATCTACCTGCAGATCACCGGCGCTTACGATAAGAACGGCGCCTGCGCCATGGCGGTGGTGTTGCTGGGCATCACGATGGTGATGTTCCTGGTGCAGAAGTACTACCTTGAAAGCAAGACCGCCGCAACGCTGACCGGCAAGGCCAGTCGCGCGCGCATGCTGATCGAGGAAAAGAGCGTCACCGTGCCGCTGACGATCCTCTGCTCGGTGATGGCGCTGTTCGTCATCCTCATGTACATCTGCGTGCCCTTCGGCGCGCTGTTCAAGACCTGGGGCTATGATTTCCACCTTACCTTCAAGTGGTTCGGCCAGGTGTTCAACAAGTACAAGGGATTGAAGGCCTTCAAGGATTCCTTCGTTCTGTCGTTGATCGCCTCGCCGATCACGGCGCTTTTGAGCATGATCATCTCCTACCTTGTGGTCAAGAAGAAATTCAGGGCCAAGGCGTTCATCGAGTTCACATCCATGCTGGCCATGGCCGTGCCCGGCACGGTGCTGGGCATCGGCTACATCCGCGGCTTTGCCGGCGGCATGTTCCACACGGGCTTCCTGCAGGGCATCTATGGCACCGGCGTCATCCTGATCATCGTGTTCGTGGTGCGCTCGCTGCCCACCGGCACCCGTTCGGGCATCTCCGCCCTGCGGCAGATCGACAAGTCCATCGAGGAATCAGCCTACGACATGGGCGCCGGCAGCCTGAAGGTGTTCACCTCGGTCACGCTCCCGCTGATCAAGGATTCCTTCCTGTCCGGCCTGGTGACGGCCTTCGTGCGCTCCATCACGGCTATATCCGCCATCATACTGCTGGTGACGCCCAGCTACCTGCTGATCACCGTGCAGATCAACGAATTCGCGGAGAAGGGCTCCTATGGAATCGCCTGTGCATTCGCGTCGATACTGATTGCGATTACCTATGGTTCGGTGCTGCTGATGAACCTCGTCATCAAGCACTTTGGCACCAGCAAATTGATTAAGGAGGCTGAGTGATCATGGCCGATACGCGCGTCAAGAATCCCAAGGGCGTCAAGCTGGATCATATATCCAAAATCTACAAGGACCCCAAGACCGGCAAGGACTTCTACGCCGTGCACGACGTGGACCTGACCATCGAGCCGGGCACCTTTGTCACCCTGCTGGGCCCCTCCGGCTGCGGCAAGACCACCACGCTGCGCATGATCGCGGGCTTTGAATCGCCGGACGAGGGCGAGATCTACCTGGGCGGCGAGCCGATCAACGCGCTGACCCCCAACAAGCGCGACACGGCCATGGTGTTCCAGAGCTACGCGCTGTTCCCGCACTACAATGTGTTCGACAACGTGGCCTACGGCCTGCGGCTGCGCAAGGTGTCCAAGGCCGAGATCCAGCGCCGGGTCACCGACATACTGGCCCTGGTGGAGCTTTCGGGCATGGAGCAGCGCATGACCAACCAGCTCTCCGGTGGCCAGCAGCAGCGCGTGGCCCTGGCCCGCGCCCTGGTGGTGGAGCCGGGGGTGCTGCTGTTCGACGAGCCCCTGTCCAACCTGGACGCCAAGCTGCGCGTGCAGATGCGCACCGAGATCCGCCGCATCCAGCAAAAGCTGGGCATCACCGCCATCTACGTGACCCACGACCAGAGCGAGGCCATGTCCATCTCCGACAACATTATACTGATGAAGAAGGGCGTCATCGCCCAGATGGGCAGCCCCACCGAGATCTACTATCACCCCAACAGCGAATTTGTGGCCGACTTCATCGGCGAGTGCAACTTCCTGAAGGGCCCGATCTCTTCGGCCTCCATGGGAGAGGCGAGCGTCAGCATCGTGGGCGTGGACGTGCCCGTGGCCACCGACAAGCGGGTGAGCGTGGGGGACGACGGCGAGATCGTGCTGCGGCCCGAGGCCATACAGATCGCCGATACCGGCATGCTGCCCTGCAAGGTGGAGCTCAGCTGCTTCATGGGCTCCTACCAAAACTATCATGTGCGCGTGGGCGACACGCTGGTGAAGATCACCGACAACTGCCCGATCAACAAGAAGGTATTTGATGTGGGCGACAGCGCGTACATCTCCTTCGACAAGAACTGCGCGCACCTGCTGTAATGACACGTTTACCAGTCTGCCCTCTGCGCGAAAACGCAGAGGGCAGACTGATGAAGGAAAGGAATCGCCATGAGACGAACGATTTGTGTTTTGCTTTCAATGATGCTCGCCCTGTCCTGCGCCCGGGCGTCAGCCGAGGCGTTTCCGACGGACTTCATACTGGGCGTGGACGTATCGGAGCTGATCGCCCAGGAGAAGAGCGGCGCGAAGTATTATGACGCCGAGGGCAACGCCGCGGACGCATTGAAGCTGCTTTCGGATTACGGGGCCGGCCACATCCGCCTGCGGGTGTGGAACGATCCCTTCGACGTCGAGGGCAACGGCTACGGCGGCGGCAATATCGACGCGAAGGCGGCGGCGAAGCTCAGCGCCCGGGCGGCGAAGCTGGGCATGAAGAGCCTGATCGACTTCCACTATTCCGACTTTTGGGCCGATCCCTCCCGCCAGTTGGCCCCGAAGGCTTGGACGGGCATGAGCGCGGAGGAGAAGGCCGCGGCGCTGTACGACTTCACCCGCCAGGCGCTGTCGCTGATCCTGGACGAGGGCGGCGACGTGGACATGGTGCAGGTTGGCAACGAGACCAACTACGGCATGGCGGGGGAGGACGACACCGACACCGTGGCCATGCTGATTTCCGAGGGCTGCCGGGCGGTGAAGGACGTCGCCGCGGAGCGGGGCGTCGAGATCATGACCTGCGTCCACCTGACGGACATCACCCGCACCGGCCGCATCGACGAGGTGCTGGCCGCGCTGTCCAAGGCCCGCACGGACGTGGACGCGGTGGGCCTGTCCTACTATGCCTACTGGGCAGGCGCGCCGGATGTGCTGGCGCGGGCCGTGGAGACCGTCCGCAGACACGGCAAGGCAGCGTTCGTGGCCGAGACCGCCTGGCCCTTCACCCTGGAGGACGGCGATGGCTGGAGCAATGTGGTGGGCGAGGTACCGGAGTTTTACCCAGTCAGCCCCGAGGGCCAGGCCCGGGCCTTTTGCGACGCGTGCCGAACCGCCGCGAACGCCGGTGCGAACGGCGCGTTCTACTGGGGCGGCATCTGGACGCCCGTGGGCGGCGACGCCGAGGCCAACCGGGTGCTGTGGGAGCGGTGCGGCAGCGGCTGGGCCACCCGCTGCGCCTCGGAGTATGACCCCGACCACGTGGCCCAGGACTACGGCGGCTGCGCCTGGGACAACCAGGCCATGTTCGACTTCGGCGGCAAGGCGCTGCCGGTGCTGGACGCGATGAAGTCGATGGCGGGCGGCGCGATCCCCGAGGGCATGGAGCCCGCGACCTATGAGACCGAGGCCCCGGAGGAGGAAGGTGAGAACCTGGTGAAGAACCCGGGCTTCGAGGACGGGGACAGGAGCATGTGGGTCGCCGAATCGGCCACCGACGACATTCCCTTCGACTACCAGGACTTCGCCAACGACGCCCACGGCGGCACCGTGGCCTTTCACTACTGGTCCAGGCAGGACATGGACTTCTCCGTCTCCCAGACCCTCACCGGCCTGGAGCCGGGCATCTACCGGGTCGCCTGCTTCAGCCAGGGCGGGGACATGAAGGACGCGGCGCTCACGCTGTTCGCCGAGGCAGACGGAGTGATCAGCGAGACCGACTTCATGAACACCACCTGGGCCAACTGGCAAAACCCGGTGATCGACGCCGTCCGGGTCGAGGGCGGCGAGCTGACCGTCGGCGCGCGCATCCGCTGCGCCGCCCAGGGCTGGGGCACGCTGGACGATTTCAGCGTGGTGAAGGTGGGGGAATAAGGCAAGTGTTGCCTTTCCATAGCCGCTGTGGTATACATCAGCATAGTGTCATTGTGGGAAATGGCTGTAAAAGCGTCTTTGGTACGGGAGAAGCGCAGACTGACTTTGGATCGGTCTATTATGGATTTCGCCGATTTGTGCCGGTTGCTCGGCATCGGTATCCTTCCCATTACTCCATTGGATTGCGAACGGGTTATGCGGTTGCCCCATATCCATGAGGATCCCTTTGACCGGATGATCATTGCCCAGGCGGCAACCAGGCATATTCCCGTCGTCACAAAGGATGAGAACATCTGGAAGTATCCAGAAATTGAAAAGATCTGGTAACCAATCCATCGAGCGGACATCCCGGAACGCATTGTTCCGGGATGTTTTTTGGAACGTATGTAACCTCCACGCCCTCCAAAAGGTCTAACGGTTGAAGCTTCAAACAAGGGAGCATGGCTGCCATGACGAACGATGAATTTGC
>JBGUQG010000173.1:0-15878 GCA_045130815.1 Christensenellales bacterium | reverse complement strand
CATGATCTCGCCGGTGATGCCGCGCTTGCGCTCGGCCATCTCATAGTAATGATAGAACTGCTTTTCCAGCACGCCGTAGATGAACTTCACCTTCTGCTTTTCCATCAACTGCTTGCCGTATTCAGACTGCTTGCGACGCATCTGAGGCTTGGGATTGCGTTTGGTCTCCTTGGAGTAACCAAGCACCGCAGGAGACAGACCCAGCGCCTTGCATCTTTTCAGAACGGGCTGTGTATTCTTAGCCATGTCGGTTTCTCCTCTCGATTACACTCTTCTGCGCTTGGGCGGGCGGCATCCGTTGTGGGGGATGGGCGTCACGTCCTTGATCATGTTCACTTCCAGACCGGCCGCCTGCAGGGAACGGATGGCGGCTTCACGCCCGGAGCCGGGGCCCTTGACATAGACCTCGACGGTCTTCAGGCCATACTCCATGGCGGCCTTCGCGGCGGTCTCCGCGGCGCTCTGCGCGGCGAAGGGCGTGGACTTCTTGCTGCCGCGGAAACCCAGCCCGCCAGCGGAAGCCCAGCTCAGCGCGTTGCCGGCGGTATCCGTGATCGTGACGATCGTGTTGTTGAAAGAAGAGCGAATATGGGCCGCGCCACGCTCCACGAGCTTCTTCTCGCGGCGCTTGCGGGTAACCCTTTTCAGCTTCGGCTTTGCCATAGCAATAATTCCTCCCAATTCATTCTCGCCCGGATCTCATCGGGCGCTTTTCCATGATTACTTCTTCTTCTTACCGGCAGCCTGCTTCTTCGGGCCCTTGCGGGTACGGGCATTCTGCTTGGTATTCTGTCCGCGCACGGGAAGACCGCGGCGATGCCGCAGGCCGCGGTAGCAGCCGATCTCCATCAGGCGCTTGATGTTCATGGAAACTTCGCGGCGCAGGTCGCCCTCCACCTTGACGTTGTGGTCGATGTAGTCGCGCAGCTTGCTGATATCATCCTCGGTCAGATCCTTCACACGGGTGTCCGGGTTGACGCCCGTGGCCTCGATGATATTGTCGGCGATGTTGCGGCCAATGCCGTAGATGTACGTCAGGGCGATCTCAATGCGCTTCTCCCTGGGAAGGTCGACACCAGCAATTCGTGCCATGTGTTGTTTGCACCTCCAAATAACTTCTATGCTGTGCTTGAAAACGGCGATATTGCCCGTACATAGATAGGGCAGCATCGGCCTCCCCCTTCGGGGAAACCGGAGGTCCGAAGGCCCCCGCCAGCGTTTGCCGCCTGGCGTAGCGGACAAACATTGAATATGTGAAGGAACTTCGAAAAACGCGCGGGTAAGGCGCGTCAGCCGCTCCGAAATTCCGTCATACCGATGAATTATACCACAGTTTCCCACGCCATTCTTGTGTGTTTCAGGAAACAAATGTTAATTCTTTGATTCTTTTGGGTTGATTTTTGGATTTGCAGCGCTTTGGGCGCTTTAGGGCGCTGATTTTGCAGGAAATCATGCAGTAAATAAATCTGCAGGGCGGCAACCCGCAAAATCAGGGGGACGGTTCTCTGTGTGGAATCACACAGAGAACCGTCCCCCTGATTTTGGCTGTTGAGCAATTCCTCTCACCCGATTAAAGCTGATTCCTGTCAATCTGCTTGCCTGCCGGATGGATGCGCCATGCTTCATCAGAATCCGGATGCCGGCTTTTTGCTCTTCACTGTCCAACTGTTGAAAAGCTACAGGGTTGTCACAGCCAATGCTGCGTTTCATCAATTCGATTGCTTTGCGATCAGAGAGTCGGGGTTTATGCTCCTCAGGAACATCCATGCACGGCACATCCTCATCGCGTTTGTGATACTCAATAAACTCCTCTTTGCCCAACATATTCATAATAAGATCCGTATCGGTAATGCCCCAGTTATCGATATAATCGGAATAACTGCTGTAGCGGTAATCGCTCATACCTTTGCACAGGCCCGCCTTGACAGGATTGCGATGAATATAGCGCAACGCTGTCAACAAATATGCATCGTCCTCGACCGATTCGCTTCTAAACCGATCCTGAAACAGATGGCCTGTCCGGTCATATTTCGTGTTATACCAGTATACATAGCTCGCGCCAATGCGCCGGAATATCGTCCGAAGAGGCTCTTTCCCCTCCCTGATCAACAAGTGCACATGGTTCGGCATCAGGCAATATCCCAGCAACTCATAGCCGCTCACATGCTTGACCCGTTCCAGCGTTTGAAGGAATCGATTGTAGTCCTCATCATCATAGAATACTTGCTGACGGTTAATCCCTCTGAGCATGACATGGTAGGTCTTGCTCTCGCTCTCCTGTCTTGCACTTCTCGGCACAATATCACCCCCCACCTGAGTATACCTATACAAATACAGCTTGTCAATCTCCAAAATCAAGGGGACGGTTCTCTGTGTGAAATCACACAGAGAACCGTCCCCTTGATTTTGGGAGTCAGCGCTTCGGCTTTTCCTCTCTGGGCAGGCCCAGCATCGAGGAAAGCTGCCTGAGGGCGAAGCGGTCGTCCTGTTTGAACTGCTCCGGGGCCTCGATCGGATAGCAGTAGTTGGCCACGATGTCCGCGGAGTAGCCCCAGGCCTGATGGCACAGCGCCGACATGGCGTTGTACAGCACCTGGCCCCAGCGCTGGTGATAGGAGGAAGTGACCACGGTCAGCGTCCGCACCCCCTGGTCCCGCAGGATGGCGAAGGTGTTCACCGCGTTCTCCAGCGTGGTCATCGCCCGCTCGTCGGTAAAGATCCGCCCGGCGTCGATGCCGCACTTTTCCACCAGGTAGTCCCGCATCATGCCGGCCTCGGTGTGGTTTTCCGGGTTGTTCTTGCCGGTGGCCCCGCCGGAGCACACCAGGATCGTGGTGGGATAGGCCCGGGCCGCGGCGGCGGCGGCTTCGCAGCGCCCGATCAGCTCGTCGGTCATCTCGCCGTCCTTCAGCTCGAAGCCCAGCACCACGAAGGCGTGGGTCGGGCTGTCGGGGATGTTGGTCACCGCCAAAGTCTCGGCGCTCTCCTCGCCCTGATGCAGGTACAGCGGGTAGTCCGGGTTCAGGTACACGGACTTCCAGTGGTCCAGTATGGCCGTTGCGAGCTCGAGGTCAGTATCGCTGACGGAGCCGATGGCCTCCAGCGCCACGTCGAAAAAGGCATCGTCGCCCTCCGAGGGCTGTTCATAGGCCTGCATCATGCCGGTGAGCAGGTTTTTGAAGTTGGTCATGTTGTCCTCGCTGATGTGATAGCCCTCCGACAGCGCCGCCGCGCACAGCAGCAGCGCCAGCGCGAGGATCAGCGCGGCCAGTTTCAGCTTCATGGCAAATCCTCCTTCTATAGACAGACAGCGGCGGGAGAGCATTGCTCTCCCGCCGGACAGTTCAGTTAACCCTGCTTCTGCTTGTGCTTGGGATTCTCGCAGATGACCATGACGCGGCCCTTGCGCTTGATGATCTTGCACTTTTCGCAGATGGGCTTTACGGAAGGTCTCACTTTCATGATATTACCTCCTATCTCATTCGGCGCTTACGCGCGCTTGCTTGTCAGGCGCAAAGCGCCAAACTGATATGCTTCTCAGCTCTTTGAGCGCCAAGTGATGCGACCGCGGGTCAGATCATAGGGCGAGAGCTCAATCGTAACCTTGTCGCCGGGGTAGATGCGGATGTAGTTCATGCGCATTTTGCCGGAGACATGCGCCAGTATCTTATGCCCGTTGGGCAGCTGGACTTCGAACATGGCGTTCGGAAAGGCTTCCGTGACAACGCCTTCGACTTCGATAACATCAGACTTGGACAAGCTTTTCCTCCTCCTCGCTCAACCAGGTGCGCAATTCATGATCCTCTATCGGCAGGCCGTCGGCCAGCCTCTGGCGTATCGCAGGCACCACCGTACCCGTGGGCTTCAGGTGCTTGCGGCGCTTTTTCTTTTGGCGATCCATCTTCCTGAGGGCGCCGTTGGCGACCATCACGAAATCGTCGTCCACTTCCGCGACGACCAGGAAAAGCCTTCCCCGGTCGCGACCGGCCTTTGAAATGACGATGCTGCCAATCTCGATCGGCCTCGCGTTCATCATTTCAGGACCTCCGATACCTTTCTGCCCGGCCAGGACAGAAGCTCCGGTTCGCCGTCGGTGATCAGCAGCGTGTGCTCGTAGTGGGAGCAGGGACTGCCGTCCCGGGTGACGATGGTCCAACCGTCGTCCTCCTGGTACACCTTCCAGGTGCCCATGGAGATCATCGGCTCGATGGTGATGGTCATGCCCTTCTGCAGGCGCACGCCCCTGCCGGGGTTGCCGTAGTTGGGCACGTTGGGGTCCTCGTGCATCTCGGTGCCGATGCCGTGGCCGCAAAGATCGCGGATCACGCCGTAACCCTGGGCCTCGGCGTAGGCCTGCACCGCGTGGCCGATGTCGCCCAGGCGGTTGCCCGCCACGGCCTGCTGCGCGCCCAGCCAAAAGCAATGCTCGGTGTCCTCCACCAGCTTTTGCTTCGCGGGCTCGCCGCCGCCCACCACCACGGAAAACGCGCTGTCGGACTGCCAGCCGTCCAGGATGCAGGTGCAATCCACGGACAGCAGCTGTCCCTTGCGCAGCTTGGTCTTGTTCGGGAAGCCGTGAACCACCTGATCGTCGACGGATGCGCAGATGGAAGCCGGGAAGCCGTTGTACCCCTTGGAGGAGGGGATTCCCCCGCCCTCGCGGATCAGCCTTTCGGCCATTTGATCCAGGTAATGCGTGGTGACGCCGGGCTCGATCTCCCCGCGCAGCTTTTCCAGCACCTCGTGCAGAAGCGCCCCCGCCGCGCGCATCTTCTCTATCTGCGATTCATTCTTGATCGTGATCATGCCTTACTCCAGTGACGCGAGGATGGCCTTGAAGACCTCCTCCAGCTGATTGTCGCCGTTCACCCTGCGCAGCTTGCCCAGGCCCTTGTAATATCCGATCAGCGGCTCGGTGGACTGATGATAGGCCTTGAGCCGCGTGGCGATCGTCTCGGGCTGATCGTCGCTGCGCTGGTACACCTGGCCGCCGCACACGGGGCAGTTGTTCGGGTCGGCGAGCTTGGAAATGTGGAAGGTGCCATGGCACTTGCCACAGATCCGGCGCCCCGTCAAGCGGCTGAGAAGCCGCTCGTCGGGAACGTCGATATCCACAACGGCGTCGGGCGCGCTGATTTCATCCAGCGCGATCGCCTGTTCCACCGTGCGGGGGAAACCATCCAGCAGGTAGCCCGCCCTGCAGTCCTCCATGGCCAGGCGCTCGCGCACCATGGCGATGGTCACGCTGTCAGGCACCAGCTGACCGGCGTCCAGATACCGCTTGGCCTCCAGGCCCGTGGGGGTCTGGTTGCTGATGGCCGTGCGGAACATGTCGCCCGTGGAAATGTGCGGCACGTTCAGGTGCGCGCTTACGCCGGCAGCCTGAGTGCCTTTGCCGGCTCCGGGAGGGCCCAGAAAGATCAGTTTCATGCGGTTACCTCCAAGGGATCGGTCAGTTCAGGAAGCCCTTGTAATGGCGCATCAGCATCTGGCTCTCCAGCTCGCGCATGGTCTCCATTGCGACGGAAACCGCGATCAGCAGGGAGCTTGCCGCGAAGGGCAGGCTGACGCCGGCGATGGCGTAGATGATCATCGGGATCACGGCCAGCACTGCCAGGTAGATGGCGCCGAACATGGTGATGCGGCGGGTGATCTTCTTGATGTAGTCGCTGGTGGGCTTGCCCTGGCGAATGCCGGGGATCATGCCGCCGTTGCTCTGGATGTTCTTGGCGATCTCCACCGGATTAAAGGAAATCTCGGAGTAGAAGAACGTGAAGCCGAAGATCATCAGGGCGAAGATCAGCTGGTACAGCAGGTGGGTGGAGCTGACGTGCGCGGTCCACCAGGCGTTCGCGCCGGAGTTCGGGAAGAACGCCAGGATGGTGGCCGGGAACTGCATGATCGCGTTGGCGAAGATCAGGGGCAGCACGCCGGAAGCGTTCAGCTTCAGCGGGATGTGGGTGCTCTGGCCGCCGTACATCTTGCGACCCACCATGCGCTTGGCATACTGGATGCGGATGCGGCGCTCGGCCAGGTCCACCAGCACGATGCCCACCACCAGGATGATGAAGACCACCAGGGAAGCGATGACAGCGGGGATGCTGACGGCTTCCGGATGGGTGAAGATGTTGACGATGTTGGTGCCCACGCTGCGGGCCAGGTTCGAGATGATGCCGGCGAAGATCAGCAGGGAAATGCCGTTGCCGATGCCGTTCTCGGTGATGCGCTCGCCCATCCACATGGCGATCGCGGTGCCGGCGGCCAGGCAGAAGCCGATGGTCAGCAGGCCCAGGAAGCCGTTGGTGGCGTTGGCGTGCAGGCCGATGGTCAGCGCGATGGCCTGAACGAAGCCCAGGCCCACGGTGACATAACGGGTGATCTGCGCGATCTTCTTGCGGCCCTCTTCGCCTTCCTTCTGCATCTCCTCCAGCTTCGGGATCGCCACGCACAGCAGCTGCATGATGATGCTCGCGTTGATGTACGGGGTGATGCCCATCGCCATGATGGTGTAGTTGGAAAGGTCAGAGCCGGTCATCGAGTTGATGAAGCCCAGCAGCGAGTAGCGCTCCAGCGCCGAGGAAATCAGGCTGGTGTTCACGCCCGGGGTGGGCACGTAGCACAGCAGCCGATAGATCAGCAGCATTCCCAGGGTGTACAGGATCTTCTTGCGAAGCTCTGCGATCTTCCAGGCGTTCTTCAATGTCTCAAGCATATCAGAACACCTCGACTTTCCCGCCTGCCGCCTCGATCTTTTCCTTGGCCGTGGCGGTGAACTTGTTCGCCTGCACGGTCAGCTTTTTGGTGATCTCACCGTTGCCGAGGATCTTCACGCCGTCCTGAACGTTCTTCAGGATGCCGGCCTGGATCAGCTCGACCGGAGACACGACCTCGCCGTCCTCAAAGATGTTGAGGCGATCGACGTTCACGGTCGCGTATTCCACGCGCCACTTGTTGGTGAACCCACGCTTGGGCAGGCGCATGGTCAGGGGCATCTGGCCGCCCTCGAAGCCGGGCCGCTTGCCGCCGCCGGAGCGGGCCTTCGCGCCCTTGTGGCCTTTGCCGGAGGTCTTGCCCAGACCGGAACCCGTGCCGCGCCCCAGGCGCTTCGGGGCCGTGGTAGCGCCCACGGCGGGTTTGAGATCATGAAGTTTCATGGTGTCCAGACCTCCTTATTCTGCGATTTCTTCGACCTTGACCATGTGCTTGACCTTGAAGATCATGCCGCGCACGGCGGGGTTGTCTTCCTTCACGACGGTGTGGCCGATGTGATGGAGGCCCAGCGCCTTGATCGTGGCGATCTGATCCTTCAGGCAGGCGATGGTGGACTTGGTCTGCGTAATCTTAAGCTTCATATCGTTGTACCCCCTTAACCGAGCAGCTCTTCAACGGTCTTGCCGCGCATGGCAGCGACCTGTTCGGCGCTGCGAAGCTGCTTGAGGCCTGCCAGGGTGGCGCGAACCATGTTGATCTTGTTGTTGGAGCCGATGCTCTTGGTCACGATGTCCTTGATGCCGGCAGCCTCCAGGACAGCGCGCACCGGGCCGCCGGCGATAACGCCGGTACCTTCGGGAGCGGGCAGCATCTTCACCTTGCCGGTGCCGAACACGCCGACCACCTCGTGGGGGATCGTGGTGCCGTTCAGCGGGATGGTGATCATGGACTTCTTGGCGTCCTCCAGGCCCTTGCGAATGGCCTCGGGAATCTCAACCGCCTTGCCCATGCCGCAGCCCACGGTGCCGGGGTTCTCGGTATCGCCCACCACCATCAGTGCGGAGAACCGCATGTTGCGGCCGCCCTTGACGGTCTTGGAAACGCGATTCACGGCAACCAGCTTTTCCAAATATCTGTTGTCTTCTTCTCTGCGCTGCATTGCAATGTTTCCTCCTAATCAGAAGTCCAGACCGCCTTCGCGGGCGCCGGCTGCCAGCTCGGCCACGCGACCGGTGTAGATGTAGCCGCCGCGATCAAAGACAACTTCCTTGACGCCGGCCTTGATGGCGCGCTCAGCGACGATCTTGCCGACGAGCTTGGCCTCGCCCTTCTTGTCGACATCGCCCAGCTGAGCGGCGATTTCCTTTTCAACGGTGCTCGCCGCGGCCAGGGTGTTGCCGGCTACGTCGTCGATGACCTGAGCATAGATGTGCTTGTTGCTGCGGAATACGCAAAGCCGGGGACGAGTGGGCGTCCCGCTGATCTTCCTGCGCACGCGCTCATGACGGATCTTGCGAACCTCGTTGCGATCACGCTTATTAAACATTTGCGGTGAACCTCCTCATTACTTCTTACCGGCCTTGCCTTCCTTATGACGCACGTACTCGCCGTCATAGCGGATGCCCTTGCCGTGGTAGGGCTCAGGCTTGCGGATGGCGCGGATGTCCGCGGCCACGGCGCCGACCTTCTGCTTGTCAATGCCCTTGACGGTGATCTTCACGTTGGCCTTGTCAACGTCGAACTCGATGCCCTCGGGGGCGTCGACGATCACGGGGTGGGAGTAACCGATCGCGATGGTCAGCTGGTTCTTGTTCCACTCGGCGACACGCCAGCCGACGCCCTGGATCTCCAAGCCCTTCTCAAAACCCTTGGTCACGCCGGTGACCATGTTGTTGATCAGAGACCGGTACAAACCATGCATCGAGCGGTGGGGCTTGCTGTCGGACGGACGGGACACGAGCACCTCGGCGCCAACCTGTTCGACCTTGATATCCTTATTTACCTTCTGACTCAGTTCGCCCTTGGGGCCCTTGACGGTCACGGTGTTGTCTTCCGCGATGGTCACGGTCACGCCGGCGGGCACCTGAATCGGAAGTCTACCGATTCGACTCATTCTATTGCACCTCCAACTTCATTACCAGATATAAGCCAGAACTTCGCCGCCGACGCCCGCGTTTCGGGCTTCCTTGTCGGTCATCACGCCCTTGGACGTGGAAACGATGGCGATGCCCAGGCCGCCCAGGACCTTCGGAATCTCGTTGTTCCTGGCGTAGACGCGCAGTCCGGGCTTGGAGATGCGCTTGAGGCCCTTGATGACGGATTCCTTGCCCTGCACGTACTTCAGGGCGATCTTGATCTGTCCCTGTACGCCGTCATCGACATAGTCAACCGACTTGATGTAGCCTTCGTCCAGCAGAATCTTGGCGATGGCCTTCTTCATGTTGGAAGAGGGCACCGTCACGCTGTCGTGTCTGGCAATCAGGCCATTGCGGATCCTGGTCAGCATATCCGCGATGGGATCATTAATAACAGCCATTTCGTTACCTCCTATAAACTGCCGGATTACCAGCTGGCCTTGCGAACGCCCGGGATCTGGCCGGCGTAGGCCAGCTCGCGGAAGCAGATGCGGCACACGCCGTACTTGCGCAGCACGGAGTGGGGCCGACCGCAGATGCGGCAGCGGGTGTAGGCGCGGGTAGAGAACTTAGCGGGCCGGGCCTGCTTGATCTTCATGCTTGTCTTAGCCACGTTGAATTTCCTCCTTCAATCAAGCCTGCTGGAACGGCATGCCCAGAAGGCGGAGCAGTTCCCTGGCTTCCTCGTCGGTCTTGGCGGTGGTGACGAAGATCATCTCCATGCCGCGGATCTTTTCAACCTTGTCGTACTCGATCTCGGGGAAAATCAGCTGCTCACGAACGCCCAGGCTGTAGTTGCCGCGGCCGTCGAAGGCCTTGGTGGATACGCCGCGGAAGTCGCGCACGCGGGGCAGCACGATGCTGACAAGCTTGTCGGCAAACTCATACATCCTGTCGCCGCGCAGGGTGACCTTGGCGCCCACGTTCATGCCGGCGCGCAGCTTGAAGTTTGCGATGCTCTTCTTGGACTTGGTGACCAGGGGCTTCTGACCCGCGATGGTGGTCAGCTCCTCAACGGCCTGCTCCAGCGCCTTGGCGTTGTCCTTGCAATCGCCCAGGCCCATATTGATAACAATCTTCTCCAGGCGCGGAATCTCCATGACGTTCTTGTACTCGAAGCGCTGCTGCAGCGCCGGCACGACTTCCGCGCGGTACTTATCCTTTAATCTTGCCACAGTGCCAATCCTCCCTTAACATCAGTTGTCGAAGACCGCTTTGCACTGCTTGCACACGCGGCGCTTGCGACGAGAGACCTTGCCCTCGCCCTCGATGAACACATGGCCGATGCGCGTGGGCTTGCCGCACTTGGGGCAGATCACCATCACGTTGGAGGCGTCGATGGCCGCTTCCTTCTCGATGATGCCGCCCGGCAGGCCCTGTCCGCGGGGCTTCTGGTGCTTCTTGACCATGTTGATGCCTTCGACGATGATCCGGCCGGACTCGGGGAAGACCTTCTGAACCTTGCCAGTGTTTTCCTTTTTGTTCTTGTCGGCGCCGGCGATCACCTTTACGGTATCGCCCACCTTAACCTTAAGCTTTGCTGCCATGGTGCACCTCCATTAAAGCACTTCGGGCGCCAGCGAAACGATCTTCATATAATCCTTTTCGCGGAGCTCGCGAGCCACGGGCCCAAAGATGCGGGTGCCCCTGGGCTGCTTCTGTTCGTTGATGATGACGGCGGCGTTGTCGTCAAAGCGGATATAGGTGCCGTCGGGACGACGGTACTGCTTCTTGGTGCGGACGATAACGGCCTTCACCACATCGCCCTTTTTCACGGCGCCGCCGGGGGTGGCGCTCTTCACGGAAGCGACGATCACATCGCCCACGCTGCCGGAGCGGCGGAAAGAGCCGCCCAGCACGCGGAAGCACATGATTTCCTTAGCGCCGGAATTATCGGCTACCTTCAAACGGGTTTGAGGCTGAATCATATTTTTCTTCCTCCTTGGGTTGCTTCTTACTTCGCCTTTTCGATGATCTCAACGAGGCGCCAGTGCTTGTCCTTGGACAGCGGGCGGGTCTCCATGATCTTCACGGTATCGCCGATGCCGCACTGGTTCTCTTCGTCGTGGACCTTGATCTTGTTGGTACGGTTCATGATCTTGCCGTACAGGGGATGCTTGACGCGGGTGCGGATCGCGACGACGATGGTCTTGTCCATCTTGTCGGAAACAACCACGCCGGTACGAGTCTTGCGCATGCCTCTTACTTCAGCCATTTTCAGTTGCCTCCTTTCGCGTTACGCCTTGCCGGCCAGCTCGCGCTGGCGGATGACGGTCTTGACCCGCGCGATGCTCTTCTTGCAGTCGCGGATGGCCGCGGTGTTCTGCAGCTGGCCGGTGGCCAACTGGAAGCGCAGGTTGAACAGCTCGCTCTTCTTGTCCTTCAGATCGGTGTCGAGCTCAGCCATGGTCTTGGCCTGCAGGGCCTTCAGTTCGTCCTTGGTTTTCACTGCTCTTCACCACCTATCTCGGTATTGGCTTCTTCCTTTACGGCCTCTTTCTTGATGAACTTGGTCGTGATGGGAAGCTTGTGGGCGGCCAGGCGCAGAGCCTCGCGGGCCGTCTCCTCGGGGATGCCGGCCATCTCAAACAGCACGCGGCCGGGCTTGACGACGCTCACCCAGTACTCCGGAGCGCCCTTGCCGGAACCCATTCGGGTCTCAGCGGGCTTGGCGGTGATGGGCTTGTCGGGGAAAATCTTGATCCAGACCTGGCCGCCGCGCTTGGTGCGACGGGTCATGGCCTGACGGGCAGCCTCGATCTGGTTGGAGGTCACCCAGCCGGGCTGGGTCGCCACGAGGCCGTACTCGCCATAGGCGATGAAGTTGCCGCGCTGGGCCTTACCCTTCATGCGACCGCGCTGCTGCTTGCGGTGCTTGACTCTCTTGGGCATCAGCATTGCTTAGTTGCCTCCTTCCTTGCGCTCGGTGCGCTCGCCGCGCTCCCGACGCTCACCGCGAGGACCGCGGTCGTTCCTGTCGCCGCGCCTGCGGTCGCCGCGACCGGCAAACGGGCTCTTGATGTCGGTGTAGCCCTGCAGAACCTTCTTGCCGTTCTGGGGCAGCACCTGGCCCTTGTAGATCCACACCTTGACGCCGATGCGGCCGTAGGTCGTCTTGGCCTCGCAGAAGCCATAGTCGATGTTGGCGCGCAGGGTCTGCAGCGGGATGGAACCCTCGTGATAGCCTTCGGAGCGGGCGATGTCCGCGCCGCCCAGACGGCCGGAAACGGAGGTCTTGATGCCCTTGGCGCCGGCCTTCATGGAGCGGGAGATGGCCTGCTTCATGGCGCGGCGGAAGGAGATACGCTTCTCCAGCTGCTGAGCGATGTTCTCGGCCACCAGGGTGGCGTCGCAGTCGGGGTTCTTGATCTCCATGATGTCCAGGGCGACCTGACGGCCGGTGAACTGCTCGACTTCCTTCTTCAGGGCCTCGACGCCCGCGCCGCCCTTGCCGATCACGATGCCGGGCTTGGCGGTGTACACGGACACATGCAGCTTCGCGCCGCTGCGCTGGATATCGATGCGGGAGATGCCGGCGGTGTTCAGCTTGTCCTTCAGCATCTTGCGCAGGTTGTAATCTTCGATCAGGTTATTGGAAAAATCCTTTTTCCCTGCGTACCACTTGGTGCTCCAGTCCAGGATGACACCAACGCGGGCGCCGTGGGGATTAACTTTCTGTCCCATTTTATATCCTCCCTCACTTCTGGTCGAGCACGATCGTGATGTGGCTGGTGTGCTTCTTGATCATATCGGCACGGCCATGGGAACGCGCCCAGTAGCGCTTCAGGGTCGGGCCCTGGTTGGCATACACCTCGGCCACATACAGGCTGGAGCGATCCAGCTCCTTGACCTCGGCGTTGGCGATGGCGCTGTTCAGCAGCTTTTCAACCACCGGCGCGGCGCTCTTGGGCGTATACATGAGGATCGCCAGCGCGTCATCGACCTGCTTGCCGCGGATCAGATCCACAACGATCTTCGCCTTGCGGGGAGCTACGCGGACGTACTTGGCAGTCGCGCGGGGGCGCTTATCGGCATTGGCCTGGCGCGCCGCGGCCTTCTCTTTAACACGAGTTGCCATATCTTTTCTCTCCTTCCGTTACTTGCGGGATGACGCTTTTTCACCGGCGTGTCCCCTGAAGGTACGGGTGGGGGCGAATTCGCCGAACTTGTGTCCGACCATATCCTCGGTTACATAGACCGGAACATGCTTGCGGCCGTCATGGACGGCAACCGTGTGACCGATGAAATCGGGGAAGATCGTGGACGAACGGGACCAGGTCTTCAGAACCTTCTTGTCGCCGTTGGCGTTCATTTCCTGCACGCGCTTCAGCAGCGCGGGCTGAATGAAAGGACCCTTTTTAACAGATCTGCTCATAAGGTTTGCCTCCTTTCAGGCCTTACTTGTTCTTCTTGGGCCGGCTGATGATCAGCTTGTCCGAATACTTGCGATGCTTGCGCGTCTTGACGCCCTGGGTCTTCTTGCCCCACGGGGACATCGGGGCGGGCATGCCCACCGGGGAACGGCCTTCGCCGCCGCCGTGGGGGTGGTCCACCGGGTTCATGACCACGCCGCGGACGGTGGGACGGACGCCCATGTGACGCTTGCGGCCGGCCTTGCCGATGCGGACGTTGCTGTGATCGGTGTTGCCGACCTGGCCCACGGTGGCGCGGGCGGTCATGGCCACCTTGCGGACCTCGCCGGAGGGCAGGCGGATCTGGGCGTAATCGCCCTCCTTCGCCATGACCTGGGCGGCGGTGCCGGCGGAGCGGACCATCTGGCCGCCGCGGCCGACCTTGATCTCGATGTTGTGCACCAGGGTGCCCAGCGGAATGTTTGCGATGGGCAGGCAGTTGCCCGGCTTGATGTCGGCGGTGGGGCCGGACATCACGGTGTCGCCAACCTTCAGGCCCAGGGGGGCCAGGATGTAGCGCTTCTCGCCGTCGGCGTACACCAGCAGGGCGATGAAGCAGGTGCGGTTGGGATCGTACTCGATCGCCTTCACGGTGGCGGGGATGCCGTCCTTCTGGCGCTTGAAGTCGATGATGCGGTACTTGCGACGCGCGCCGCCGCCCTGGTGGCGAACGGTGATCTTGCCCTGGTTGTTGCGGCCTGCGCGATGGCGCATGTCGGTGACCAGAGAGCGCTCGGGCGTCTTCTTGGTGACCTCTTCGAAGGTCAGAACCGACATGAAGCGCCGCGCGGGCGAGGTCGGCTTGTACACTCGAATTGCCATTTTGTATTACTCCCTTTCATTGATTGACCCTTTTTCGGCGGGCCTGGCCATTGTGGAAGCCCTTCGGCTTCAAGGGGGTTGCCCCCGTGGAGCCTTCCCCTTCAGGGGAAGGTGTCGCCGGCGAAGCCGGTGACGGAAGAGGTCGTCTCCCTCTTATTCCTCCTCAGCCATGCCCTCGAAGAACGGGATCGGCTTGGAGTCCTTCTTCAGGGTGACGATGGCCTTCTTGACCTCGGGGGTGCGGCCGGAGAAGCGGCCCTGGCGCTTGATCTTGCCGATCGTGCGCATGGTGTTCACGGATTCGACCTTCACGCCTTCGAAGATGCTCTCGAGGGCCTGCTTGATCTCAGTCTTGTTCGCGCCCACGGCCACCTGGAAGGTGAACTTCTTGTCGGCCATGTCGGCGTAGGACTTCTCGGTCAGAACCGGCTTGATGATGATGTCATATGCGCTCTTCATTCTGCATAAACCTCCTCAACCAGCTTCACGGCGTCCTGGGAAATGATGAACTTGTCGCAGTTCAGGATGTCCACAACGTTCAGGCTGCCCACGAAGGTGGTCTTGACATCCTGGATGTTGTTCGCGGCGCGCACGACCATGGGCTCGGCGTCCTTGGTCACGATCAGCGCCTTCTTGTCGGCGCCCAGGGCCTTGAGCATCTTCACGACGTTCTTGGTCTTGGCTTCGGCCTCGGTCAGGGCGATGTTGTCCACCACGATGATCTCGTTTCCGGCAGCCTTGCTGGACAGCGCGCTCTTCATCGCCAGCCTGCGCACCTTGCGGGGCACGCTGATGCGATAGTCGCGGGGCTTGGGGGCGAACACGACGCCGCCGTGGGTGAACTGGGGCGCTCTGCGGCCATGATGGCGCGCGTTGCCGGTGCCCTTCTGGCGATAGATCTTACGGCCGCCGCCGCGCACCTCGGTGCGGGTGAGGGCGGACTGGGTGCCCTGGCGCTGCGCGTTCATGTAGGCGCGCACCACCGCGTGCATCGCGGGAATGTGGGGCTCGACGCCGAAAACCTCGTCGGAGAGGGCGATCTCACCGACCGCGGCGCCCTGCATGTTGAAAACTTTCACGTTTGCCATAGTTGCGTCCTCCTATTAACCCTTGACCGCGTCGCGCACCATCACGAGGCTGCCGTTGGCACCGGGGATAGCGCCCTTGATCATGAGCAGGTTGCGCTCGGCGTCCACCTTGACGACCTCAAGGTTCTGCACGGTGACGCGATCGCCGCCGTACTGGCCCGCCATGTGCTTGTTCTTGAACACACGGGACGGATCGGAGTTCGCGCTCAGAGAGCCGACGCCGCGGTGATACTTGGAGCCATGGCCCATGGGGCCGGTGTGCTGGTTCCAGCGCTGGATGGCGCCGGTATAGCCGTGGCCCTTGCTGGTGCCGATGACGTCGATCTTGTCGCCCTCGGCGAACACGTCGCACTTGATGGTATCGCCCACGCTGTAGCCGGAGATATCCTCAAACCGGAACTCGCGCAGGTGCCGGGCGGGCTTCACGCCAGCCTTGGCAAAGTGACCTTGCTCGGGCTTGTTGAGCAGTTTCTTGGCCCGCTGTTCGCTGAGCTCGTCGAAACCGACCTGTACCGCTTCGTAGCCGTCGGTAGCCTGGGTCTTGATCTGCGTCACGACGCAGGGACCGGCTTCAACGACCGTGACCGGCACGAGACGACCGTCCTGCAGGAAGATCTGCGTCATGCCAATCTTTTTGCCGAGTATTGCCTTGTTCATTGTTGCACCTCCAAAAGCATTACAGCTTGATCTCGATTTCGACGCCGGCCGGC
>JBGUQG010000172.1:0-15428 GCA_045130815.1 Christensenellales bacterium | reverse complement strand
TGGGTCAGCATCCGCTCCGTGTCCCGGGTCAGCGCGTTGATGGTCAGATCTGCGCTCAGCCGCGTGATGCTGCTGTCGATCAGATTGTTCAGCCGGACGCTGATATCATTGAAGCCGGCGCCCCGGAAACGGAAAGCGGGGGCCTTTTCATAAAGTTCCTGGGCATATGCGGAAACAGAGGAGAGCCGGCCTTCGATGATCTGAAGCTGCTGGGGATAGTCGTAATCCTCCAGCGAGAACAGCAGGCTTTCCGCCTCCAGGCCGTTGGCGTACACCTTGTCGAAGTAGGCCCTGTAGGCGGTGGTGATCCCCTTCATCAGCGCCTCCAGGCTGGCCTGGGGGATGGCGGGATCAAAGCTGTTGTACAGCGTGATGCTGAAGGTGGTGGGGTGGTAGTCGCCCACGCTGGTCTCCCGGTTGGCGGTGAAGTTCAGCAGGGATTCATAGCTCTTCACCTTTTCGGCCATGTCCTCCGGGTACACGCCCTGGACCACCAGACTGTCGCGCAGCTGCCCGGCGGTGTAGGCGGAATCAAAGGAGGTCTCCTTCAACGCGGCGTTCAGCACCTCGTCCGAGGCGATGCCGGACATGTCAAAGCGGTTGCCGTTGGGGGCGACGCCCTCCGCGGCGCCTTCAAAGGTGAACTCCAGGGTCGCGGACGCGTAGGTCGGGTCCGGGTTTCCGAAGAACAATACCGACGTCAGCGCCAGACCGACGATGCCGCAGATGACGAGCACGATAATCGTCGTTCTCAGCCAATGGGTCTTCTTAACGCTCATCGTTCAGCCGCCTCCTTTTCCTCTGATTCTTCCTTCTTGCTGCGGAATTCCGGCGCGAGCGCGCTGAGGAACCAAAGGCCGCAGGCGATGACGATGCCGCCGACGGCGCCGATAATCATCTTCTTGGCGGCGGCGGATATGAAGCTTTCGGTCTTGCCCTGGGCCACGGAGTGCTCGGCATAGGTGGTGTAGAACACGCTGGCGGTGATCTCCTCCATCTGATCGCGGATGCTCTGATAGGCCGTCTGGCACAGCTCGGTGGCCCTGGCCAGCTCTGCGACGGCCTGGGTGGCGTCGGCGGATTCGCTGGTGGCGGTCAGGGCGCTGATCTTGTCCTCGAGGTCGGCAATGGTGGCCTCCAGCTCGGCGGCCCTGTCATAGTACTTCGCCTGCTGCAGAACCAGGTTGTTGTAGTAGTCCGTGGTGGTCTGGGTGGAGCGGGAGGTGTCGCTCTCCTGCATCGAGACGAAGATCTGGTCGTTCTTGTAGTTGTCCAGGATCGTCTGGGTGGTGGCGATGTTCTCGTTGACCACGTCCAGCTCGGTCTGCGCGGTGCGCATCTGATACTGGTAGTTGATGATCATCGAGGTGCGGTCGCGCACGATGCTGTTGGCGTATACGTAGGAGTACAGGTAATCCACGTTGACGCTCTTGACGCGGTCCAGGTCCGCCATCAGGTCGTTGAGGGAGCGGCCCGTCCGGTAGGAGCGATAGGCCCTGATGGCCTCCGGCTTTGCTTCGCAGTATTCGTCCAGGTTCCGGATGGCGCTGCGCAGCAGGTCCAGGCTCTCCAGGATGTCCAGGCTGTCGGTATCGATCACGGAGATCTCGTCGTCCGGCAGCTTCACGTCGGCGTAGGTTTCCACCAAATAGCCGTTGTAGGCGTCCAGTATGCGATCCAGCACCAGCCGCAGCTCCGCGTCCGTCAGCTCGTATTTCACGCGGGAATCCTCGTCGCCGAAGCCGTTGGTCAGCGACACCACGAAGCGGTTGTCGTAGGTCAGCTCGATGCCCTGCACCTGGTTGTAGGCCTGGGTGTTTTTGTCCTCGATCATGCTGGCGGCGACTTCCTGCTGGCGGCGGCTGTCCTCGGTGAGGATGCGGTCGATGCGGATGTTGCTGCGCAGGTTGGACAGCGTGACCGGCTGGCTCAGCTCCAGCCCCTTCAGCGCTTCCTGCAGCACGAAGGAGGAGGTGATCTGGTTCAGGTCCAGGTCGGTGCCGTCGGGGGCGGTCAGGTCGGTGACCGGCGTGGCGGACACGATCTCGCCGTCGTCGTTGAGCGAGATCACGTCGTAGTCCAGCGTCACCACCGCGGAGACGGTGAGCGGCGGCTTGGTGATCTGGTACAGCAGCAGCGACGCGCTGATGCCCGCCACCATGCACAGCAGCAGCACCCAGGCGTAGATCCTGCTTCTCAGCTTGACGTTGTGAAAGACCCGGCCCAGATCGATGGTGTCGTCATCGCCGTTGGGGTTGTTGACGACTACGTTGATTTGGGTGTCCTTGTCCACGGACAGGACCCTGTCGTTCTGACGATCATCCCGGTCCAATACATTTCCCTCCGTTTCGGTTGTGTGAATGCACACAATGATAACTTATTATACCATACCCTTTTTCAAATGGCAACCGCGTGGCATGAAGAGCACGTAAAAACCTTATTTTCCCACCAGCCGCACCCGCAGCATATCGCCGGGTCGAACGCCCGGAGACACCGGCATGTCGTACAGCGACATCGGCACGGCGGCGGCGTCCACGGGCGCGCCCTCCGCGTCCGTCATGTCCCGCGCGGTGAAGCCCAGCCCCAGGCTGTGGGGGGACAGCACCTCCAGCGCGTCGCCGGCGCATATGCGGTTGCGCAGCTCCACCCGCGCCCGGCCGCCGGGCAGAAGCCGCCGGACGACGCCCACGAACCGGCATTCCTGCAGGTACTGGCCGTCCTCGGGCGCGTGGCGCTTCATTTCTCCGAAGTAGAAGCCGGAGGCGTAGGCCCGGTGGCTGACGGCCTCCAGCTCCCGCCGCAGCTGCGGCAGCAGTCCGTCCCCCGGCAGGCCATCGATGCGGCGGCGATAGGCGCCGGTCACGGTGGCGACGTAGTAGGGCGTCTTCATGCGGCCCTCGATCTTGAAGGCGGTGACGCCCGCCGCGGCGATCCTGTCCAAAAAGTCGATGCAGTTCAGATCAAACGAGCTGAGGATCGTGGCGCCGTTCGCGTCCTCCTCCACGGGGAAGTACTCGCCGGGGCGCTTTTCCTCCTCCAGCCGGTATTTCCACCGGCAGGACTGGGCGCAGGCGCCGCGGTTGGCGCTGCGGCCGGTCAGGTAGGCGCTGATCATGCAGCGGCCGGAGTACGCCATGCACATCGCACCGTGCACGAAGGCCTCCAGCTCCAGGCCGGGCGGCGTCCTTTGGCGCAGCTCGGCGATCTGCTCCAGCGTCATCTCCCGTCCCAGCACCACCCGGGTCGCCCCCAGCTCGTGCCAGGCCCGGGCGGCTTCGTAGTTCAGGCAGTTGGCCTGGGTGCTGATGTGCACGTCCAGCCCCGGGGCGGCGCGGCGCATGGCGCTGACCGCGCCCAGGTCTGCCACGATCGCCGCGTCCGCGCCCAGGGAGGCGAGGGCCTGGGCGTAGTCGCCAAGGGCGTCGATCTCCCGATTGGTGGGAAAGGCATTCACGGCGACGTACAGCCTTCGCCCCAGGGCGTGGACCCTTCGGGCGGCTTCGGCCAGCGCGTCCATCGAAAAGCCGGTGGAGCCGGCGCGCAGCTGCAGCTTCGGCCCGCCCACGTACACCGCGTCCGCGCCGAAGCGCAGCGCGGCCTCCAGGCACTCCATGTCGCCCGCGGGGGACAGCAGTTCATATGGATTCATATCGGCACCGCCTTAACAAAATGCCGCCGCGTGCGCGGCGGCAGGGATCAAACGGGGATCAGTCCTCGTCGTCCTGGGGGATGTAGGTCACGTCGTCCCAGTTCTCGGGCCGCAGGCCGATGTTGGTGCGCGCGCCTTCGATTTGGGGGTTCAGGTAGGTTTCGCACAGGTAGTTGGCGTAGGACACGGTGATCAGCTTGTTGAAGGCCACCAGGAACACGAAGTAGATCAGCGCGATCACCAGCGCGATCTGGATCTGTATGCCGGGGATCAGCAGCCCCAGCCCCAGCCCCAGCGCGGGCAGGGCCAGTGTGGCCAGCTTGATGACCACCGAGATCGGCAGCTTGGCGACGGTCAGCAGTATGGAATTGCGGATCACGTCCTTCAGTTTCAGCTTGTAGGTGATCATCATCGGGTACATCAGCATGCTTCCCAGCTTCCAGAGGATCACCACCAGCATCACCAGCGCGATGGGTACCACGTAGAACGAGCTGCGGGCCAGCATCGCGCCGTAAAAGCGCCAACAGGTGTACAGCAAAAAGGGCAGCACGCCGTCGACCAGCGAGATCGCCAGGGCCTGCTTCCAGTTGGCCTTCAGCGCGTCCTTGAAGTCGCTGATCACGAAGCTGTGCTCGTCCCGCGCCCAGTTGCGCAGCACGAAGGTGACGCCGGCGTTGAAGGGGCCGGTGATCGCCACGCAGGGGATCAGCACCAGCAGGTAGGTGGCGAACAGGCCCAGTATGTCGTCGCCGGTAAACCTGCCGGTGGTCTCCGTGAGCATCGAATACAGCGTGACCAGGTTCAGCGCCGACCAGATGATCGCCGGAAGCCAGATCACCATGTACAGCAGGTTCACGCCGAACATGGCGCTCCAGCGCACCTTCAGCACCTCGCCGAACAGCTGGCGGCGGTTTTGGGGCAGGTTCTCCAGCGTGAAGTCGGCCTTGCCCTGCTTGCCGTAGAAGTAGTTGTTCATCATGTTGCGCAGTCCCATAGGCAGCCTCCCGTCATGTCCATATATCTAGTGAACAGTATACACTTCAAACGGCACATTTGCAACCAAAAACATTAAGAATGACGGCAATCGGACATTCATATTGCAAATTTGACAAAAATAAGATATAATAGGTGAGATTGAACGCGCCGCCCCGCGGGCGGCGGGGGAGGCAGCCGTGAGAGACACGATCATCAGGATATCCACCGGGGCCCTCGTGCGCAACGCCCTGGCGATCCGCAGCCGCATTCCGGACCGCGTGCGCATGATGTGCGTGGTCAAGGCCAACGCCTACGGCCACGACGCCGTGAAGCTGGCCGGGGCCCTGTCCGCCGCGGGGGTGGACGCCTTTGCCGTGGCCATCGTGGAGGAGGCCGAGGCCCTGCGCCGCGCGGGCATCGGCGGCATGATACTGATCCTCGGCGGCGCGGGCGGGGAATCGCTGCGCCAGGCCGTGCGCTGCGGGGCGTCCCAGGCCGTGTACACGCCTCAAATGCTGGAGACCCTGCAGGACGAGGCCGGGAAGACCGGCCTGCGCGCCAAAGCCCATTTGAAGATCGACACCGGCATGTCCCGGGTGGGCGTGCGGGGCATGGACGATTTGAAGGCGATGCTCTCCTGCTGGAAGCGCTGTCCGGACGTGGAGATGGAGGGCATGTTCACCCACCTGTGCGCGGCGGACAGCGATCCCGACTTCACCGCGCTCCAGAAGCGGCGCTTCGACGAGGCGATCGAAGCCGTGCGCTCGGCGGGCTTTGCGCCCATCGTTCACGCCGCGGCCTCCAGCGCCATGCTGGACCCGGCGCTGCAATACGACATGGTGCGCCCCGGCATCGCCCTGTACGGCACCGGCGTGCCGAGGCTTGAGGGCGAGCTGACCGGCGCGCAGACCTTGTCCACCCGCCCGATCCGCCTGCAGTGGATCGAGGCCGGCGACACCGTGGGCTACGGGCGCACGTTCACCGCCCAAAGGGACACCCTGGTGATGACGCTGCCCATCGGCTACGGCGACGGCTATCCCCGCATCCTGGGCAACCGCGCGCCGGTGCTGGTGAAGGGGCGGCGGGCAAGGCTGATCGGCCGCGTGTGCATGGACATGGTGATGGCCGACGTCACCGACATCCCCGACGTGTGCCTGGAGGATGAGGTGGTGCTGCTGGGGCGTCAGGGCGACGAACGCATCACCGCCGACGAGCTGGCGGAGCTCGCGCAGACGATCCCCTATGAGATCATGCTGGGCTTTGGCGCGCGGGTGCCCGTGCGCGTGGAGGACTGATACCCGGGACGGGAGGAGAGCTTATGACCATCGGAGATATGTACAGGACCAACGCGATGACCACGTTTTTGCTGATCCTGATCAACCTGGGCCTGTTCACGCTGAGCCGCCTGGCCTGGACGGTGCTGGGCCTTCTGTGCCTGGCCGGCGCGCTGTACCTGGGCTTTCGCCAGGGCATGGCCTACGGCCACGAGGCCAGCGGCATTCTCAAGACCGTGGAGCGCGCCCGGGACCCCCAGAGCCCGACTCACGGACAGCTGGACAAAAAGCTGATCAGTCGGGCCTGGAGCGTGACCACCGGCATCCGCGCGGTGCTGGCCTGCGCGCTGCTGCCCTATGTGGTGGGGGCCGCGTACATCGTGTGCTCGCTTTTGAAGGCGGAGCCGCTGGTCATGCCGCTGCGGCTGGCCTCCTGGGTGCTGGCCGCGCCCTTCTGGCCGGTGGTGCTGCCCTGGTACAACACCTTCGACCGGCTGACGGGCGTGGTGGCCGCCGTGCTGATGATCTCGCCGTTCATACTGCCGCTGAGCACCTTCGCGGGCTACATGCAGGGGCCCCGGCTGTGGGAAAAATCGGAGAAGGCCATGGCCGAGGGCAAGCGCCGGGCCAAGGCAAAATCCCGCGTGGTGCGCAAAAGGAGCGCGCCCCGCTCCCAGCGACCTGAAATTTGATATTTTTTCGAAAAACCGATTGCAAATATTGCACAATTATGATATAATTGGGGCAATATCATAGGTGGAGCTATGCGCATTATATCCGGAGAGGCCCGCGGGCGCACGCTTTTCGCGCCGAAGGGCGCCGAAACGCGGCCTACGTCCGACAAGATACGGGGCTCGCTGTTCAACATCATCGGCGCGCGCGTGTCGGACGCGCGGGTGCTGGATCTGTTCGGCGGCACCGGCGCGCTGGCGCTGGAGGCGCTCAGCCGCGGGGCGGAATCTGCGGTGATCGCGGACAGCTCGCGCGAGGCGCAGCGGGTGATCGACCGCAACGCGCGCAGCGTGCTGAAGGAAGATTCCGACCTTCGGGTCCGGGTGCTGTGCGCGGATTACCGCAGCGCCATCGGCGCGATGGCGGGCCGGATGTTCGATCTGGTGTTCCTGGACCCGCCCTACCGCATGGTGGACGCCTATGCAGAGGCGCTTTCCCGGCTGATGGCCGGGGGGATGCTGGCGCCGGGGTGCCTGATTGTCGCCGAGCGACTGAAGAAGGCCGTCGTCCCGCTGCCCCGGGGCTTTCGCGTGGTGGACACGCGAATCTACGGCGACACGGCGGTGGATTTTGTCGAGATCGGACCGATGGAAGCGTAAAGCTACACACGAAATGGATGAAACCGGTATACCCGGGCAGACTAAGCTGCATCAGGCGGCGGCCGGGTGCGGAAAGGAAGGGCTAAACGATGGATCGCGACCAGGAAAAGTTCTACGAGGATGAGGAGCAGGATACCCGCGAAGCCTCGCAGGCGCGTCAAAGCGAAGAAGTCAACGACATGCGTTACTTCCTCGAGCTGCTCAAGCACATTCGCGCGGCGATCAACGCGGGCACCAGCGTGCCGTTGACCGGCAAGAAGATCATCGATGCGGAAAAATGCCTGATGATTATAGATGACATGGAGAAAAATCTGCCCGACGCCGTGCAGTACGGCCTGCAGATGTACTCCGAGCAGGAGCGGATCATGAACGAGGCCGAGACCAAGGCCATGAGCCGCATCAGCTCCGCCGAGATGCGCGTGAACGCCGCCCTGGAGCGCGCCCGCGAGGACGCCGAGCAGCGCGTGCTGGACGCCGAGAACGAGGCCCGCGCCATCCTTCAGGACGCCCAGGAGCGCGCCGACCACATGATCGACGAAAGCGAGATCCTTCGCCAGGCCCGCGAGGAGGCCCGCATCATCAAGAACGACGCCCGGGTGGAGGCCAGCGAGCTGCGCCTGAAGGCCCAGCACGACGCCTACCAGCTGTTGGCTTCCGTCGAGGACCAGATGACCGAGGCCTGCAAGAACATCCGTCGCCGCCGTGCCGAGCTGGGAGACGACGGGGAATAACACGCATCCGTTTCGCCGGGAGACTTCGATATGAGGTCTCCCGGATTTTTTTGCGCGATCCTGCCCATACTTCATACATATATCCATCATTGGAGGATCGCTATGAGCATGGAACGGGACACGGACCGGGTGGCGGGGGACGAACGGGCGCTGGCGGAAGACGCGATGGCGATGCGGGCCCTGGCGGGGCGATTCGCGCCCGGGCGCGAAGCGCGGCTGGGGCTTTCCCGCGGCACGGCGGCGCGGCTGGCGGCGAGCCTTGACGCGGCCCACAGGCTGCGCAGGGCCATGGGCGTGGAGGACGAGGCGCTGTCCCGGCTGGACGCCCAGGCCCCCGCGCTGCTCGCCTGTGCCCGGCGCGCGGCCGCGGAGGGCGGCGCACGGCTGCCCGCCCGGCGGGGAACGCCCCGGCTGCTCGTTGCGATGCGGGCGCTGTGCGCGGGCGGGAGTCGGGGCCTGTCCCGGGACCGGCTGATGGCCTGCGTGCGGGAGCTGGACGCCGCCCGGCCCCTGACCCTGGCGGAGCTGTGGGCCGTGCCCGAGGCGCTTCGGGCGGCGCTGACCGAGGCGCTGGCGGACGTCGCCGCGGCCATCATCGCCCGGAGCGAAAGCCAGGCCGCGGCCCTGCGCTGGGTCCGCGGGGCGGGCCGTGGGCCGCGGACTCACAATGTCGGCTTCATCGCCTGCGCACTGAAGCAGGCCGCGGAGGAGGGCCTGCCGGAGGTCCGCCGCCGCCTGGAGGCGCGGCTGGTCCGGCTGTGCGTGACCGAGGAGGCCGCCGTCGCCGCCGATCAGGCCGCCGGGACCGCAGCGCTGCTGCGCCTTGAAAACCTGACGGCGGCGCTGCGGATGCTGAACGCCCTGCGCTGGCGGGAGGAGTTCGAAGCCCTGTCCCGGGTGGAGGCGGAGCTGCGGGGCGAGGCCTCCGGGGTCTACGCCCGCATGGACGAGGATTCCCGGGACGCGGTGCGCCGCGAGGTCGCGGCCATCGCCCGGCGGCTGAAGCTGCCGGAGCCGGCGGTGGCCCGGGCCGCCGTGGACGCCGCTCGGGACTGCCGGGGACGCCAGGGCAGCGTGTGCTGGTGGCTGTATGACGACCAGGGCCGGGAGGCGCTGCTGGAGCGCATGGGCCGGGGCGGGACGCGGCTGAAGAGGCGTGTGCCCGATCCCGCCGGCCGCCGGACGATGGCCGTCACGGCGGGCCTCGCCATACTGCTTTCGCTGCCGCTGGCCGCCGCCGCGGGCAGCGCATGGCTGTGGCCCGCCTGCGGGGCGCTGGGCTGGTGCTGCGCGGACGCCCTGGCGGGCCGGTTCTACGCCCACTTCGCGCCGCCCATGCGGCTCTTGAAGCTGGAAATGAAATCGGTGCCGCAGGACTGCCGCACGCTGGTAACGGTGCCGGCGCTGCTGTCCGGCGTGGAGCGGGTCGACGCCGTGTGCGACCAGCTGGAAGCCCTGGGCTGCCTGGAGGCGGACGGGAACATCGAATACCTGCTGCTGGGTGACCTGGCGGACGCGCCCCGGCGGGACATGCCCGGCGACGACGCCATACTGGACCGGGCCCGGAAGCGAATTGCCGCCATGAACGCCGGGGCAGGGCGGCAGAAGTATGCCTTCCTGTGCCGCCCGAGGACGCTTCTGAAGGCGGACGGCGTGTGGATGGGCCGGGACCGGAAGCGGGGCGCGCTTGCCGACCTGAACCGGCTGCTGCTGGGCCTGGGGGACGGGCATGCCGACTTTGCCCTGGAGGACGGCGCGTGCCCGCGGCTGCGGGGGCGGTTTGCCTTCGTGCTGACGCTGGACGCGGACACCCGCCTGTTGCCGGGAGACGCGCGCCGACTGATCGGCGCGATGGCCCATCCGCTGAACCGGCCCGAGGACGGGCGCGGCTATGCCGTGCTGCAGCCCCGGATGGAGTCGCTGCCCTCGGCCTGCGTGAACGCCTTCGCCCGGCTGTTCACCGGCGCGGGCGGGGTGAGCGCCTATCCCGTGGCGGTGTCGAACCTGTGGCAGGACATGACGGGCAAGGGCATCTACGCCGGCAAGGGCATTTACGATGTGGCGGCCTTCCACGCCAGGCTGGAGGGGAAGCTGCCCGAGGGCCGGGTGCTCAGCCACGACCTGATCGAGGGGGCGCTTTCCGGGGCAGGCTACGCCTGCGACGTGGCGCTGTATGACGACGGTCCGGCCACGCTGGCCGCGGCGCTGCAGCGGCAGAATCGGTGGATCCGGGGCGATTGGCAGCTGCTGCCGCTTGTGGGCCTGCGGGGGCTCTGCGCGGCGGACCGCTTCCGTATGCTGGACAACCTGGTCCGCTCGCTGAAGGCCCCGGCGCTGCTGGCGCTGCTGCTGGGCGCGCTGTACACGGGCGGCGGCGGGGCGCTGCTGGCGGCGCTGGCCGTCAACTATCTTGAAGCCCTGCTGCGCCCCGGCGACGGCGACGCGCTGAAGTGGCGCAGGGCCACCGCGGAGCTGGCGATCCTGCCGGCGACGGCCTGGAACGCGCTGGACGCCGTCGCCCGCACGCTGTGGCGGCTGACCGTGTCCGGGAAGAATCTGATGCGCTGGGTGACCGCGGCGGACGCCGAGGGCCGCGCCGCGCCGGAGAGGAGCGTGAAGCTGCCCTGCCGCGCGGCGGCGCTGCTGGCGCTGCCCGGGCTGCTGGTGCCCGGCTGGGCCACGGCGGCGCTGGCGGTGGCCGCGCTGTTCGGGGTCGCCCCGGGCTGGATCAGGGATATGGAGGCCGAGCGCATCGGCGCGACGGAGCCCCTGTCTGCCGCCGCGCGGCAGGCCTTCCTTCGCCTGGCCGGGCAGACCTGGCGCTTCTTCGAGGACAACGTGCCCCGGCCCGCCGCCGCGCTGCCCCCGGACAACGTACAGCTGGACCCGCCGGTGGGCGCGGCCCGGCGCACGTCGCCCACCAACATCGCCCTGTACCTGATGAGCTGCCTGGCGGCCTGCCGGCTGGGCTTCATCGACGCCACGGCCCTCGCGGACCGCGCGGACGCGGCGCTGTTGGCCGTGGAGCGCATGGAGAAGTGGCGCGGACAGCTGTACAACTGGTATGACATCGACACCCTCGCCCCGCTGCGGCCCCGCACCGTGTCCTCCGTGGACAGCGGCAACCTGGCCGCGGCGCTGCTGGCGTGCGCCGCCGCGCCGGAGCTCGGCGGAGAGCTCGCCGCGCGCATGGAGGCCCTGGCCCGGGGCATGGACCTGGCCGCGCTGTACGACGCCGGGCGGGAGCTGTTCTTCATCGGCATGGACGTGGAGACGGGCCGGATGAGCGAGGGCCACTACGACCTGATCGCCTCGGAGGCCCGGGTGCTCAGCTATGTGGCCATGATGCTGGGCCAGGTGAGCCCGCGGCACTGGCGCCGCCTGGGCCGTGCCTGCGCCCGGGTGGGCGGCGGCGTCGCGCCGCTGTCCTGGAGCGGCACGATGTTCGAATACCTGCTGCCCTGGCTGTTTCTGGAGGAAGGGCCGCTGACGCTGCTGGGCCAGGGCGTCCGGGCGGCGGTGGATGCGCAGATCGACCTGGGACGCCGGGAAAACCGTCCCTGGGGCGTGTCGGAATCGGGCTACAGCGCCGTGGACGCCGCCCTGAACTACCAGTACCGGGCCTTCGGGCTGCCCGAGCTGGCCCTGGACGGGGATGCCCGGGCGGGCGTGGTCGCGCCCTACGCATCGATGCTGGCCGCGATGGCGCGGCCCGGGGCCGCGGCGGAAAACCTTGCCCGCATGCGCGACCTGGGCTGGGCTGGGGAGTGGGGGCTTTACGAGGCGGCGGACTACCTGCGCCCGGACGGCGAGGGCGGGCCCGCGCTGGTGGCCAGCCACATGGCCCACCACCAGGGCATGGCGCTGTGCGCGCTGTGCAACGCGCTGACCGGGAACAGCCTGCGCCGGGATTTCATGAACAGGCCCGAGGCCCGGGCACTGTCGCTGCTGCTGGAGGAACGGCCGGGCCAGGCCGGGCCGCGCCGGGTGCGGCAGCGGACCGAGGCGGCCCCGCCCGCGCCCAGGCTGGCCCGCCGGTGCGCGCCGGACACGTCGGCGCCGGAGACGCACCTGCTGTCCGGCGGCGGTGCGACGGCGCTGTGCACCGGCGACGGGGCGGTACACTATCGGCGGGACGGCCTGTGGGCCACCCGCTTTGAAGGCGTGCTCCAAAGCCGCCGGGATCGGGCGCGGGTCTGCCTCAACGACGTGGACACCGGCGCGCGGACGGCCTTCGGCGAGGGGGAAGAGGCGGCCTTCGGGCCCGGCGCGGCCATGTGGCACGTCCGCCTGGGCCGGCTGGAGGCGGAGCTGACGGTGTGCCTGTCCCCGGAGGACGGCACGCTGCTGCGCGTGGTGCGCCTGAGCAACCCGGGGGACCGCCCGGTGCGCTGCGCGGTGACGGACGTGGTGCCGGTGGCGCTGTGCTCCGGGGCGGACTGGCGGGCCCACGCCGCGTTTCAGAGCCTGTTCGTGGAGAGCAGGGCCCTGGACGGCGACGCGCTGTGCTTCGCCCGCAGGCCGGGCAGCCGCGGCGCGGAGGCCGGGCGGCTGCTGCACCTGGCGACAGGGGAGGGCAGTGTCAGCTTCGAGACAGACTACGGAAGGCTGGCGGGCCGCATGGACGAGGCGGACCCCGCGGCCTTCGACCTGCCGCTGTCCGGCACGGTCGGGGCGACGCTGAACCCGGTGAGCGCCCTGCGCGTCGAGGTGACGGTGGCCCCGGGCAGGCAGGCGCGGGTGGGCTTTGCCCTGGGCCTGCTGGACGAAGGGAGCGCCGCGGAGGACTGGCTGGCCCGCTGGCGCAGGCCGGAGCGCGGCACCCGGACGGCGCGGCTGTCCGCGGCGCGGGCCCGGGCACAGCTGGACTTCCTGGGCCTCGCGCCGGGGCAGTACCACGCGCTGCAGCGCATGGCGGCGCTGATCGTGGACGGCACGCTGGCCGCCCAGGCCCGGGGCCAGCGCAGGGGCGAGGCGGGCGTCAGCCGGGAGGCGCTGTGGCCCCTGGGCCTGTCCGGGGATTTGCCGATCCTGGCACTGACCGCCGCCCGCCCGGAGGACGGGGAGAACGTGAAGGCGCTGCTGCGCGCCCACGGCTTCTACCGCGCGGCGGGGCTGAAGGCGGACCTGGCGCTGATCGACGACGGCGCGCCGGGCTACGCGCGGCCCGTGGGGGATATGCTGGAGGCGCTGGTGGCCGCCAGCCCCCTGAACCGGCATCGGAACGTGCCGGGCGGCGTGTGGCTGATCGACGGCGCGGGCCTGGACGGCCAGACCCGCCGGGCCCTGCGCCGGGCTTCGGCGGCCTGGTTTGCCGGGGACGCGGACCCGTATGCCCAGATCCGCGCTCTGCTGGCCGCGCTGTCGGGATCGCGCAGCCGTCTGGCGACGCCGATGACCACCGGCGCGTCCACGCTGAAGCCGGCGCAAAAGCTGTCGGACAACGGCTTCGGCGGCTTCGAGGCGGGGGAGAGCCGCGCCTGGCTGACAGAGCCGGGGCCGGGCCGATTGCCGCCCGCGCCCTGGTGCGACATACTTGCCAACGCGCGGGGCGGGCTGCTGCTGTCCGAGCGGGGCGGCGGCTTCTTCTGGAGCGGCAACAGCCGAAGCGGGCGTCTGACCCCCTACGGCAACGACGGCCTGCGGGAGGGCCGGGGCATGATGCTGTGGCTGGTGGACGCGGAGCGGAACGAGGCGCTGGGCCTGCTGCCCGGCGAGCGCCCGCGGCTGCCCTTCGTGGCGCGCTATGACGACCGGGAGGTCAGCTATGCCTTTGAAGCCCGCCGGGTGGCCGGACGGGTGAGCTTTGCCATGCATCCGGCGCTTCCCGAGATTCGGGTGGAGGTGGCGCTGGAGAACCGGGCGCTGCGGGGCGAGCGCTTTGAGCTGGTGGGCTTCGTCGATTGGCTGATGGGCGCGGATGCCCGGGACGAGGCGCTGCTGAACGCCTGGTTCGATAACGGCGCGCTGCTGGCCGACGGCGCGATGCCGGGCGTCGGCTACTTTGCCGCGGCGGGCGCCTATGCCGTTTCCGGCGGGAATCGCTGCGCCTTCCTGGGGCGGGGCGGCCTGTCGGCCCCGGAGGGGCTGGCCTCGGCCGGCGGCGAGGGCTGGGTGCTGCGCGCGCCGCTGCGGTTGAAGCGGGGCGAGGCGTGCGCGCTGCGCTTTGCCCTGGGCTGGGAAAAGGACGTGCCCTCGGCCCTGGATCGTGTGCGCGCGCTGCGAACGGAAGCGCCCGAAGCGCCGCCGCCCGCCCGCAGGGGCCCGGTGATCGAGACGCCGGATCAGGCGTTGAACGCGCTGGTCAACGGCTTTTTGCTGCACCAGGTCCGCGCAAGCCGGGTGCTGGGGCGCACGGGCCTCTATCAGCCCGGCGGGGCCTGGGGCTTCCGGGACCAGCTGCAGGACATGCTGGCGCTGATGCACGCGGAGCCCGGCCGGGCCCGGGAGCACCTGCTGCGCTGCGCGGCCCATCAGTTTGAAGCTGGCGACGTGATGCACTGGTGGCATGAACCGTATCTGGGCGTGCGCACCCGGATCTCCGACGACATGCTGTCCCTGCCTTACGTGACCGCGGCATACGTGGCCCACACCGGCGACAGCGCCGTGCTGCAGGAGCGGGTGCCCTACCTGGAGGACGTGGCGATCCCCGGGTATCGGGAGGATGTCTTTCAGACCATGCGTCCGGGGTCGCGCGTGGGCACGCTGCACGAGCACTGCATGCGGGCCTTCCGCCGGGCTGAGCGCGTCGGGGCGCACGGGCTGCTTTTGATGGGAACGGGGGACTGGAACGACGGCATGAACCGCGTGGGCGCGCAGGGCCGGGGCGAGAGCGTTTGGCTGTCGGAATTCATGATAGCCTGCGCGGAGGCCTACCGGCCCCTGATCGCCGATCCCGAGGAGCGGGCCTGGCTGTGGGCGCTGTCCGAAAGGCTGCGCCGGGCGGTGGAGGACAAGGGCTGGGACGGCGCGTGGTACCTGCGGGCCTACGACGACGCCGGCGCGCCCCTGGGCAGCGCCGCGTGCGGGGAGTGCCAAATCGACGCCATCTCCCAGGCCTGGGCGGTGCTCTGCGGGCTGGACCGCGCGCGCTGCCGCCTGGCGATGGAATCCGCCTGGGACAGGCTGGTCGATGAAGAAGCGGGCATCATTCGCCTGCTTACCCGGCCCTTCGACGGGAAGACGGCGGACCCGGGCTACATCCGCGGCTATCCGCCTGGGGTGCGGGAGAACGGGGGCCAGTACACCCACGGCGCGCTGTGGCTGCTGCTGGCGCTGATTAAAATGGGGGATGAGGAAAGAGCCCACAAAGCCCTTCAAATGCTGCTGCCCATGAACCACGCGGACACGCCGGACAAGGTGCGGACCTACCGGGTGGAGCCCTACGTGATGGCGGCGGACGTGTACGACCATCCGGGGCACGTGGGCCGGGGCGGCTGGACCTGGTACACCGGCGCGGCGGGCTGGA
>JBGUQG010000171.1:0-8014 GCA_045130815.1 Christensenellales bacterium | reverse complement strand
GGTCTGCATCGTGCGGAAGTTGGTCAGCGTGCCGCCCAGCCAACGGTTGTTCACATAGAACATGCCGCAGCGCTTGGCTTCGGACTCAATGGACTCCTGAGCCTGCTTCTTGGTGCCGACGAACAGAAGGCTCTTGCCCTCCAGCGCCAGGTCGCGCACGAACATGTAGGCTTCGTCGATCTTGCGAACGGTCTTCTGCAGGTCGATGATGTAGATGCCGTTGCGCTCGGTGAAGATGTACTGGGCCATCTTCGGGTTCCAGCGGCGGGTCTGGTGGCCGAAGTGAACGCCGGCCTCCAGCAGCTGCTTCATGGAAATAACTGCCATAGTGGGTATCCCTCCTTGTTTTTTCCACCTCCTGCTTCAACTTCGCGCGGCACCATGAGCTTTCGCCCTACGGTCAACCGCCCCGCGAATCGGCAGGAGTGCGTTTTCCGAAAGATTATAACACAAAGCGGGCGGAGTATGCAAGGCTTTGAGGTTAAATCTGGGGGAAAAACGAGAATGAGAGTGGAGAGTTGAGAGTGGAGATTGGAGGTATATCTACTCCGTTCCCTTCAGCGCCTCAACCATGTCGATCCTGCGGTTTTTGCGGGCGACGACCAAGCCTACCAGCAGTGACACGCCGAAGGTCAGCGCGATGCTGACGACGTAGGTGACGGGGCCGACAGCCATTTTCAGCTCGTATTCCCCGGCCAGCTTGTCGATCAGCACCTTCAGCGTAAGAATGCCCGCCGGGATGCCCAGCAGCACGCCCACCACCGTCAGCCACACGTTCTGGCTGATCAGCAGCTTTCCGATCAGCCTGTCACGAAAGCCCAGCACCTTCAGCGTGGCCAGCTCGCGGGAGCGCTCGATGTAGCTCATCAGGCCCAGGTTGTACAGCACCACCACGCCCAGGATCATCGCCGCCAGCACCAACAGCAGGATCATCAGATCCATGATCTGGGTGAAGCTGTCGTAGGTCTGCATGATGGCCGCATGGGACTGGCTGCTGGCGATCAGCGCGCTGTCCGGCAGATCCGGGATGGGCACGTCGGTGTACAGCGTGGTGATGGTATAGGGAATGCCCGCCTTTTCGGCGCAGGCGCGGCTCATCACCAGGTTCTCCGTCATCACAGAGCGCAGCGCGCCGACGATGGGCACGGTGTAGCTTTCCGAGCCGCCGTAGGGCGAGAAGGTGGCCTCGCTGCCCGCAGGCAGCGCATCAGAGAGGCGCAAGCAGGCATAGGCCCCCTCGTCCGTCAGGGTCGTGACGCGATTGTCCCTGTCCACGAAGCGGTACTTGTCGTGGGTGATGTCATAGATCTGCAGCGCCACGGTACGCCCGCCCAGGCTGATGCCAGAGGCGGCCTCCCAGTCGGCGTCCAGCTGCTCCGCCAGTGTCAGGGCGGCGTCGGTATCGACATTTTCAGCCAGGGACACCATGGTCACATAGTTGGAAACATCCCTGTCGATCAGGTTCAGAAAGCTGTTCATCGTGTCCCGCATGCCCAGGCCGCCCACCAGCAGCAGCATGCAGCCCACGATGCCCACCAGCGTCATGATCGAACGTGACTTGTGGCGCAGCACGTCCCGCAGGTTCCAGCGGGTGCCGAAGTCCAGCCTGCCCCACAAGGCGGTGCGCTCCAGCAGGATGCGCCGCATTGCCTTGGGCACGTAGGGCCGCAGCGCCTCTGCCGCCGTGCCGGACAGCATCCTGCGCACGGAGAGATAGCCGATCAGCGTCATGAAGCCCACGATCGCCGCCAGTACGCCCCAACAGAAGGGCGGAACCGCCATGTCCCAGCGGGGCATGTCGAAGTAGGTGCCCATCATGCCGTTCGGATTCATGATCATGTAGCAGATGCCATAGCCCAGCGCGACGCCCAGCAGCGTGCCGATGAGGCCGATGAAGAAGCCGTAGCTGGTGTAGTGGCGCAGTATCCGCCGATCCCGGAAGCCCAGGGCCTTCAGCGTGCCGATCTGCCGCTTTTCGTTGGCGGTGATGCGGTGCATCGTGGTGGTCATCGCCAGCAGCGCGATGGCCAGGAACAGTACCGGCAGTATCCCGCCCATGGCCTTGCCCTCCGTGGATTCGCCCCGGGCCTCGGCGTAGGAGGTCACGTCCTCCTTGGGCACCATCATGATGGTTCTGCCCAGGGCGTCGGATACGAGTGATTCCACCTGCGCTTTGGTGAGGGCGGAGCGCAGGTTGATCTGGGGGTAGAAGGCGAAGGGGAGGATCGATTTGTATTTGGCCGGGGTCAGGTAGCAGAAGCCGAACTTGGTGTAATCCGGCATCAGCTGGTTTTCGTCGCCTACGCAGATCAGCTGCTCGCCGGCCTTGGCAAGCCCCAGCACCGGCGCGGTGATCTTAAAGCCCCGGTAGGACAGGGACAGCGTGTCGCCGATCTGTATGCCGTTGGCCTCGGCGAACCGGTCCGAAAGCCACAGCCCGTCGGCCTGGGGATCGTAGGCCGCGCCGGACGTGACCAGCATGGTGGACACCACATAGTCCTCCACCACGTTCAGGTTCAGCGATTGCTCCGTGCCCTGGACGCCCACGTTCACCGAAAGCACCCGGCTGGCGGCGTCGATGCCCTCGGTCCCGGCCAGGGCCTTCACGTCGCCCTCGGAAAAGCCGTTTTCCGAGTACAGCCGATAGTCGGCCAGCTTTGTCTCGTCAAAGAAGCTGAAGGTGTCCACATCGATGCTGTACCATTCCATGTTGAAGCCCAGGAAGACGCCCACGCCCAGCGCCACCATGACGACCATGGAGATGAACTGCGCCCGATAGGCCCGGGCGGTGCGCAACAGCTTTTTGGTCAGCATTACCAATCCACCTCTTCCGCAGACAGCGGCGCGTCCTGGCTTTCACAGGACACGATCCTGCCGTTCTTTACCCGGACCACCACGTCCGCCATGCGGGCGATGTTCTGATTGTGGGTGACGATCACGATGGTCTTGCCGTAGTCCCGGGCCATGGACAGCAGCAGCTTGAGCACCATGACGCCGGTTTGTGAATCAAGCGCGCCGGTGGGCTCGTCGCACAGCAGGATCCGCGGGTTCTTGGCCAGCGCCCGGGCAATGGACACCCGCTGCTGTTCGCCGCCGGACAGCTGGGCCGGGAACTGGGTCAGGTGGTCGGAAAGGCCCACCCGCTCGATCATCTCATGGGCGGAGAGCCCGTCCTTGGAGATCTGCTTGACCAGCGCCACGTTCTCGTATACCGTGAGCGTGGGGATCAGGTTGTAGAACTGGAACACGAAGCCCACGGTTTTCGCGCGATAGTCGGCCAACTCGTCCCGACTGTAGTGGGAGATGTCCTGCCCGTTCACCAGGATCGTGCCGCCGGTGGGGCTGTCCAGCCCGCCCAGCAGGTTTAAAAGCGTGCTCTTGCCCGCGCCGCTTGGCCCCAGCACCACGATGAATTTGCCCTCCTCCAGGTTCAGATCGACGCCGTCCAGCGCCTTTAATTCGTGGTCCCCGCTGGTGTACACGCGGGTGACGTTTTTGAATTCCACGATGGCCATTTCTTTTCCCCCTCTCGTCGTATCTGAGAATAGTTAAACTAAACTAATATAATGATTATAGCCGTGTGGCGGCGGGGTGTCAAGCGGGGAATGGGAAAGTCAATGAAGAAATAAGTTATATTTAACTAATGCTGCTTTCAGGCCGCGACAGGCAATCCCGGTTGCGCGGGGGCGAGCGGCTTGAAGGAAGCGACCTTCCCTGCCAGCATCGTCTTTATGGAGGAATCGACCTTCGAAAACTGCGCCCGACTGGCCAGCGTGACCTTGAAGGGCACGCTCACGACGATTGGCGATTATGCCTTCAAGGGCTGTGTGGCCCTGCCGGAGATTACCATTCCGGACGGCCTGGTATTCATCGGGAATTCCGCCTTTGAGGGCTGCACCGCGCTGCACACGGTAAAGCTTCCCGCAAGCCTGAGGGAGATCAACAAGGCCACCTTCAAGGGCGATACCCTGCTGACGAACATTGCGCTGCCCGATAAGCTGACCGGCATCGGCGAGAGCGCCTTCGAGAAGTGCTACAGCCTTCGCTCGGTGGCGGTGCCCGAGGGCGTGACGGCCGTTTCCAAATCTACCTTCCGGGATTGCCAGATCATGAACTCAGTTGAGCTCCCCGCGGGACTGGAGACCATCGGGGACTTCGCGTTCTATAACTGCCCCCAGCTGAGCATGATCAACAAAGTCGGCGGCGTGGTCATTCCCGACGGCGTGACCAAAATCGGCAGCAGCGCCTTTGCCAAGGATGCATCGATCACCAAACTGGTCATCGGCGAGGAGATCGAGACGATCGGCGAGGACGCCTTCAACAGCTGCACTCAGTTAAAGGATGTGACCATCAAGGGCCACGGTCAGGTGAAGAAAGGCGCGTTCAACAACATTCACCCCTCTGCAACGATCAAGATCAGCTGCGACTTGAAGCTGGCGGACGATCTGGACAGCAAGGGATATACCGTAGTGCGCATTCATGGCGAGAGTATAGAGGACGAGGCCGTCGCGCCCACCTGTACCGAGCCGGGCCTGACCGCGGGCAGCCATTGCGCGGATTGCGGCGGAGTGCTGGTAGCACAGAAGGAGGTTCCCGCCCTGGGGCACAAGGCGGTCAAGGATCCCGCCGTTGCGGCGACCCTCAAGAAGACATGCCTGACCGAGGGCAAGCACTGCTCCGTGTGCGGCGAGGTGCTGGTGGAGCAGCAGGTGGTGCCGAAGCTGTCCGGCTCGGTGAAGCTGGACAAGACCGCGGATCAGACGCTGGTGATCGGCAAGACGCTGCAGCTGAAGGCTACGACGGACCCCAGCACCTACAAGTCCAAGCTGACTTGGAAGAGCAGCAAGCCGAAGGTGGCCAGCGTCAGCAAAACGGGCAAGGTCAAGGCGCTGGCGAAGGGCACCGCGGTGATCACCGCCAAGCTGCCGGACGGCAGCGGTGCGTCGGTGACGGTGAAGGTGGAGGCCCCGAAGCCCAAGTCCATCAAACCGGTGAAGAACGGTAAGAAGGTCACGAAGTATACGCTGAAGGTGGGCAAGTACGTGGCATTGACCGCGAAGCTCTCGCCGAAGAACGCCGAGGGCAAGCTGATCTGGACCAGCAGCGATACCGACGTGGCCACCGTGAGCGCCAACACCTACAATAACTACGTCGCCAGCATCAGGGGCCACAAGGCGGGCAAGGCGACGATCACCGTGACCGCCGAGAAAAATCCCAAGGCGAAGGCCACGATCAGGATCACCGTGAAAAAGAAGTGATGAAGGAAGTAACGAAGGAACAGAGCGGGGACGGCAATGAATATGAAGCCGTCTCCGTTTTTTCGCGCTCCCTTGACGGGGCGAGGCAAAATGGGATATACTTATGTAGGATAATTTGCTGCGGGGAGGCGTGGGCCGTGAAGCGACTGGCGTGCCTGGTGCTGGCGTGCGCCCTGATGCTGGGGCTGTGCGCCCGGGCGGAGAACTGGTACGAGGTGTTCGTGCGCTCCTATCGGGATTCGGACGGCGACGGCCTGGGCGATCTGAAGGGCCTTGAGGACAAGCTGGATTACATCGAGGACATGGGCTGGCGCGGCCTGTGGCTGATGCCGGTGATGCCCAGCCCCTCCTATCACAAGTACGACGTGACCGACTACAGGGACATCGATCCCCAGTACGGCACGATGGAGGACATGCGCGCGCTGGTGGCGGCCTGCCATCAGCGGGGCATACGGCTGATCGTGGACATGCCCGTCAACCACACATCGACCCGGCATTCCTGGTTCGTGGCCGCCTGTGAGGCGCTGCGCGCGGGGGACGAGGGCGGCGGGTATGTCGATTACTACAATTTCAGCCGCGAGGGCGGCAGCGGCTACGTGCCCCTGGAGGACACCGGCTGGTACTACGAGGAACGCTTCCAGGGCGGCGGCATGCCGGATCTGAACCTGGACAACCCCGCGGTGCTCGACGAGATACGGTCGATCTTTGATTTCTGGCTGAACGACGTGGGCGTGGACGGCTTCCGGCTGGACGCGGTCACCAGCTACTTCACCGGTGATACGGCCAAAAACGTGGCGCTGCTCAAGCGGCTGAAGGATATGGCCGAGGCGCTGAAGCCGGGCAGCTTCCTGGTGGGGGAGTGCTGGGCGAACCTGAATACCATCGCGGCCTACTACGAAAGCGGCGTGGACAGCTTCTTCCTGTTTCCCGCCGCCGAGGCCGAGGGCTTCATCGCCGCCTCCATGCGGGCGCGGAAGAACCCGGCGGAGAAGTTCGCAAAGGGTTACCAGAAGGTGCTGGACGCCATCCCGGACGGCCTGCTCGCCCCGTTTCTGTGCAACCACGACACGGCCCGGGCGCTGGGCCTGGTGCAGGGCCGCGGCGACCTGGCGGCGGCGAAGTTCGCTCAGGGCCTGCTGGGGATGCTGAATGGCGGCGTGTTCACCTACTACGGCGACGAGGTGGGCATGGTCGGCAGCGGCGAGGACCCCAACAAGCGCCTGGCGATGCCCTGGGGCGACGGCATGACCGACCAGCCTCCGGGGGTCACCGCCGTGGAATACCCATATCCCACGGTGGCGGAGCAGCTTGCGGACCCGGCGTCGCTGCTCAATTACGTGCGAGCGGTGAACCGGGCGCGATTGGATCACCCGGCGATCGCGGACGGCGAAAACGCCTTTCTGCCGGCCGGAGGCAGCCTGTGCCTGATGCGAAGGACGGCGGAGACGGAGACCTGCCTGATCGCCGTCAACTTCTCCGGGGCGGAGAGCGGCACGCTGGAGGTTGGCCCCTGGGAAATCACCGCGGACCTGGAGACCGGCGAGGTCGCCGCGACGCTGGAGAACGGCGCGCTGACCCTGCCGCCCCGGGGCATCTGTATACTGGTACCCGAGCCTTAAAAACCTTGCGGAGGTGTCTACTATCATGCGTGAATACCTGGAACAGATCGAGCGCGTCATCGCTCAGGGCCCCTATTCGGACGACTGGGAATCGCTGTCGGGGATCGAACAGCCCCGCTGGTTCAACCGGCTGAAGTTCGGCATCTTCATCCACTGGGGCGTGTACAGCGTGCCCGCCTTTGACAACGAGTGGTATCCCCGGAACATGTACATCCAGGGCAGCCGGGCCTACGAGCATCATGTGGCCACCTACGGCCCCCACAAGGATTTTGGCTACAAGGACTTCATCCCCATGTTCAAGGCGGAGAAGTTCGATCCCGCGGCCTGGGCCAGGCTGTTCAGGGATACCGGCGCGCGCTATGTGGTGCCGGTGGCCGAGCATCACGACGGCTTCCAGATGTACAAAAGCGACATCTCCCACTGGAACGCCTACGAGATGGGCCCGCACCGCGACGTGCTGGGCGAGCTGAGCGCCGCCTGCTCGGAGCAGGGACTGGTGATGGGGGCCTCGTCCCACCGCATCGAGCACTGGTTCTTCCTGGGCCATGGCCGGGACTTCGACAGCGACATCCACGAGCCGCTGCGGCGGGGCGATCTCTACTGGCCCTCCATACCGCTGGACGAGCACGACGACCTGTACGCCGAGCCCGCCCCCACCCGGGAATACCTGGAGGACTGGCTGGTGCGCACCTGCGAGATCATCGACCGCTATCGCCCCCGGATACTGTACTTCGACTGGTGGATCCAGCACAGCAGCGCCAAGCCCTACGTGAAGAAGCTGGCGGCCTACTACTACAACCGCGCCGCCGAGTGGGGCGTGGAGGTCGTGATCTGCTACAAGCACGATTCCTTCCTGTTCGGCTGCGCCATGCCGGATGTGGAGCGCGGTCAGTTCGCCGAGCTGAAGCCCTACTTCTGGCAGTCGGACACCGCCATCGCCCGCAATTCCTGGTGCCATACCGTGGAGAACCAGTACAAGGACGCGCTGGACATCATCTGGGACCTGGTGGACGTGGTCAGCAAGAACGGCTGCATGCTTTTGAACGTGGGTCCGAAGGCCGACGGCACCATCTCCGACGAGGACCGCAAGGTCATGAACGACATCGGCGCGTGGATGAAGGTGAACGGCGAGGCCAT
>JBGUQG010000170.1:0-2529 GCA_045130815.1 Christensenellales bacterium | reverse complement strand
TGGTGAAGGGCAGCCGCGTGTTGAAGACGGCCTCTGTCCAGATGCCCGAAAACCTGTTGCGGCAGGGCCGGATCACCTCCGTGGAGTCGATGGGCGAATTGCTTCGCACCGCGATGAAGCAGCATGGCATCCACGCCGGCCGCGCGGCCCTGGCGCTGCCCAACGAGACCGTGTATGTGAAAAACGTGGAAGTGCCCCCCATGACGGTGGAGCAGCTGGAGTACAACCTGCCCTTCGAGTTCAAGGATTACATCACCGGCGAGCTGAAGGAGTATGTGTTTGACTACGCCGTGCTCACCCCGACCGGCGAGGGAAAGCCCGCCGGGGACGGCGAGGGCGGTCCCTCCATCGATCTGATGGCCGTGGGCACGCTGCGCGCCGTGCTGGAGGACGCCCGGGACGCCCTGCGCAAGGCCGGCCTGAAGCTGACCGTGTGCGCCCCGGCGATCAGCGCCTACATCAACCTGCTTCGCGCCCGCCGGGCCGAGCTGCATACCGAATCCGAGGAATACGGCATACTGGACCTGGGCTTCGGCGCGATCCGCATGTACATGTTCAACCGGGACCAGCATGTGGCCACCCGCGTGCTGGAGACCGGCCTGAACACCCTGGACAGCGTGATCGCCGACGCCTACGGCGTGGACGTGCACCTGGCGCGCACCTACCTGACCAGCAACTTTGAAAACTGCCAGGACCGCGAGGAGTGCCGCACCGCCTATGAAAACATCGCCGTGGAGCTGATGCGCGTGCTGAACTTCTATCGCTTCAGCAACCCCAACAGCGCCCTGGGTGACATTTGGCTGTGCGGCGGCGGCGCGGTGATCCGGCCCCTGACCGACGCCATCGGCGATATGCTGAACATCCAGCTGCACCCGGCCACCGAGCTGGTGCGCGGCGGCGAGGGCATCGAGGCGTGCAATGCCATGGTCCAGGCCATCGGCATTGCCATGAGCTGACGGGGGGAGGGAAGTACAGTGGCATCGCTTAAAGCATCCGCGAAGGGCGGCAAATCCCCCAAGGGCGTGCGCGGCCGCGTGCCCAGCAAGCGCTCCATCAACCTGGTGCTGGTGGATGAAGACAGGATCAGCATCCCCAAGGCCGTGCTCGGCATAGTATTGATCGTGGCGCTGGCGGCGGCGTTCAGCAAGTTCCTGGTGTACGACCGCCTGGTGGCCGTCTCCGAGGCCCAAGCCAAGGTGAACCGGCTGCAGGCCAGCCTGGACGAGGCCGTGGCCCGCATGAATGCCTTCGGCGACGTGGAGACCACCTACGCCCACTACACCATGGAGGGCATGACCAGCGCGGAGCTTTCCCTGGTGGACCGCGTGGACGTGCTGGACCTGGTGGGCGGCGTGCTGCCGGCCCAGCCGGAGGCGGCGGAAGCCTCGGACGATTTGGATGAGGACGACTGGGACGAGGACGACTGGGACGACGAGGATTGGGATGACGATGACGACCTCCCGGACGACGAGGACGGGGACGACGGCGGCTACCGCGTCCGCAGCTGGACCGTCTCGGAGAACGTGCTGAACATCGAGGTCAGCGGTCCGACCCTGGATTCGCTGAACCAGCTGGCCCGCCGGCTGGAGGCCAATCCCATCGTGGACAGCTGCACCATCACCACTGCCAACAAGGCCACCGGCCAGAGCCGGGACGGCCGGGTCTGGGCGAAGCTGATCGTGTACCTGACCCAGCCCGCGCAGGAGGTGAGCGCCCAATGAAGGTCATGAGCCGCGACTTCACCGGCAAGGAGAAGGCGCTGATCGCCGTGCTGGCGCTGATCCTGCTGGCGCTGGTCTACTACTACTTCGTGGACCAGAACGTGCGCGCCAGCCTCGCCAATTCCGAGTCCGAGGCGCAAATGCTGCAAACGCAGCTGGACGCGACGCAGGCGCGCAGCATGCGGCTGCAGAGCCTGCAAGCGAAGATGGACGCGCTGGAGGCGTCGGGCCAGCTGTCGTACATGGGCAGCTACAACAACAGCCAGGCCGAGGTGGCGTTTTTGAACGACATACTGGCCAACACGCTGGAATACTCGGTGGAGTTCGCCAACGTCACCCGCAGCGGCGACCAGATCCGCCGCAGCTTCACCCTGCAGTACAAGACCGCCAGCTACGCCGCGGCCCAGGACATCATGAAGCGCCTGTGCGCCGGGGACAACCGCTGCCTGATGGGGGATGTGAGCTGCGCCATCGCCGACGACGGCGCGGTGACAATGAAGCAGTCCGCCACCTTCTACGAGACCATGGTGGGCGGCGCCCCGGACGCGGGCCTGCCCCGGGACACCGCCGCGGTGAACCGCTGATGAATAGCCTTCCCCTATGGGGAAGGTGGGCCGCCGTAAGGCGGCTCGGATGAGGTCTCCATACATAAAACGACGCGCCTCTGTTGAAATAAAGGCGCGAAGTGAACCATGAAGGACCTCATCAGTCAGCCTGCGGCTGACAGCTTCCCCTCAAGGGGAAGCCAAGGCGCCTGCGGCGCGAACTCTGCGAGGCGGCGCACCCTTGCGCTTCCCTCTTGACATCC
>JBGUQG010000169.1:0-3596 GCA_045130815.1 Christensenellales bacterium | reverse complement strand
CCCTGGGCATCGACGTGCGTCCCCGCCTGTTCAAACAGATCCTGGAGCCCTTCGGCGGCCAGCTGAAGTACCTGATCTGCGGCGGGGCCTACCTGGACCCGATGTACATCCAGGCCTTCCGGGATTTCGGCGTGGAGATCATCAACGGCTACGGGACCACCGAGTGTTCCCCCTCGCTGTCGATCAACCGGAATAACCACTTCCGCGACGGCAGCGCCGGCCAGCTGATGCCCTGGGTGGAGGTCAGAATCTCCGACGAGGGCGAGGTGCTGGCCCGCGGGCCGATGGTGATGCAGGGCTACTACAAGAACCCGGAGGAGACCGCGAAGGTTCTGAAGGACGGCTGGTACGCCACCGGCGACCTGGGCTATCTGGACGAAGACGGCTTCCTGTTCCTCACGGGCCGCACCAAGAACCTGATCATACTCAGCAACGGCGAGAACATCTCCCCTGAGGAACTGGAGAACGACTTCAACCGCGATCCGGGCGTCAACGAGGCGCTGGTGTACGAGCAGGACGGCCGGATCGTGGCCGAGATCTACCCGGAGGAGGAATACCGCGGCAACGAGGCCTATTTCCAGTCGCTGATGAAAAAGGTCAACCAGGGCCGTCCCGCCTACAAGCAGGTGAGCCGCCTTGTGCTGCGGGACGAGGACTTCGTGCGCAACACCACCCGGAAGATCGTCCGGTACAAGAACGTACCCCAGAATAAGCAAGCCTGACGTCAGGCGGCGAGGAGGAAGTACAAATGCTCGAAAAAGTGACGGCGATTCTCAAGGAGTACCTGGGCGACGAGGCCCCCGAAATCACCCCTGACAGCACGCTGGTGGACGACCTTGGGCTGAGCTCGCTGGACGTGATCAACCTGGTGCTCACCTTCGAGGAGGAATTCGACATCGAGATCCCGGAGCGCATCATCCCCACGATGCACACCGTGGGAGATATCGTGAGCTATCTGGAAAAGACGGTGTGATCACGGCAAACAGACCGCCGACCAAGCACGGTCAACGGTCTGTTCTTATGCGCGGAGCCCTGATCCCGGGAAGCCGGATCAGCCCTGCGGCTCGGCCAGCTTGTTCAGCTCGTTCATCTCTTCCATCAGCTTGTTCAGGCTGGCTTCATCGGTGGGCAGCCGCTTGATGATGCCCATGAGGCCGTGGTTGGTCTCCTCGGAGGCCTTGGCCCACAGACCGTCGGGCATCAGCTCCACAGCCTTGTCATGCAACACCTTGTACGCGTTGGACCAGGTGCCGGTCAAGCCGAAGGCCAGGACGATCGCCAGCACGGCGATCACGATCCCCGCGATGCCGCCCTTCTTGTCCTTCCTGCGCTTCAGCACGGCCAGCACGATCGCGATGACCGCCAGAACCCCGGCGGCGATGCCGCCCTCAATGCCAAACAGCGCCGTGGCCAATACCGCGGCCACGATTGCCAGCAAACCCAGGATCACAGCCAGAATACCCATAATACATTTCCTCCAATCTTGATTGTGCCCGAAAGCATGTCCTATTATAGCACTATACTGCATTTAGGTCAAATGCGTGGTAGGTCAGGGTCTCTAAATCGAAAAAGAGGTTATCAGGCATGGAGATCACCTCGCAACCAATGCATGTAAGTCGCAGAACCGTCAATGATATACGGCTGCGCCGCATGATATGCCGTGCTTACGCATGGCATGATATACAGCCGCTTTGCGCCTGTATGATATGATATCCGTTCCCCTCATACGCCGCAGGCGTATATCATCGCACGCAGTGCGATATCATGCCGAAGGCATATCCCCCGTTCCCTTGGGGAACGGATATCATTGCAAAGGGCACTTGCTTTTGCAAGTGCCCTTTGCATGGCGTACCCGGCGGGATTCGAACCCACGGTCTTCAGAGTCGGAGTCTGACGCGATATCCAGCTTCGCTACGGGTACATGCGCAACGGTGATATTATAGTGCATCCTGATCGAATTGGCAAGGGGCCCGGAGGCGAAAACCACGATTTTTTCAAAATCTTTTTATATTTCCGTCCCGATCTCCCCGCCGGGGGCGGCCAAAAGCTTGCGAATTTACATTCCTTCTGATACAATAACAACGGTATAATGCGAGGGGGTTATATGATGAGCGAATATGTCATCGCGCTGGACGCCATGGGGGGCGACCAGGCGCCGGATGCCATCGTCGCGGGGGCCGTCGCCGCGCTGCGCCGCTTTGAGGACATCCGCGTTCTGCTGGCCGGGCCGGAGCAAAGGCTGCGCGGCCTGCTTTCCGACGCCGAAGACGTGATGGACCGGCTGGGCTTTTTGCCCGCGGACGACGTGATCCTGATGGACGAATCGCCGATGCTGGCCGTGCGCAAGAAGGTGAACTCATCGATGGTGCAGGCCATGCTGGCCGTGCGCGAGGGGCGCGCGGGCGCGGTGGTCTCCGCCGGGAACACCGGCGCGGTGCTGGCGGGCGGCATGCTGCGCATCGGCCGCATCCCGGGCATCGAGCGTCCGGCGCTGGCCCCGGTGATCCCGGGGGCGAAGAAGCCCTTTTTGCTGATCGACGCGGGCGCGAACGTGGATTGCCAGCCCAGGTACCTGGAGCAGTTCGGGCTGATGGGCTCGGTGTACATGCGCAGCGTGATGGGCGTGCCGCGCCCCGCGGTGGGCCTGGTGAACATCGGCACCGAGACCGAAAAGGGCAACAAGCTGACCAAGGAGACCTTCCGGCTGATGCAGGCGCAGACCAGCTATCACTTCGCCGGCAACGCCGAGGCCCGGGACATCCCCACCGGCGATTTCGACGTGGTGGTGGCCGACGGCTTCGACGGCAACATCATACTGAAGTACACCGAGGGCATCGTCAGCGCCATGATGGGCATGCTGAAGGCGAACCTGGCGGCCTCGAAGGTCTCCAAGGTGGGTGCGGCCCTCGCGCGCCCCGCGTTCAGGAAGTTCAAGCGCAGCATGGATTACAACGCCTACGGCGGCGCGCCGCTGCTGGGCGTGGACGGCGCGGTGGTCAAGGCCCACGGCGCCTCCGGCGAAACGGCCGTCATGAACGCCCTGCGCCAGGCGCGGCAGATGCTGGCCGAGGACGTATCGGGCAAGATCCGCGAGGGCCTGAAGGGCCTGAGCGAGAGCCAGGCGTAAGCACACATTCAATAATAGTTCAGGAGGTATGGATACATGGATCGCAACACTGTTTTCGAGAAGGTCAAGGAATACATACTGATGCAGCTGCCCGTGGACGGCGGCAGGGTCACCGAGTCCGCCCGCATGGTGGAGGACCTGGGCGCGGACAGCGCCAACCTGATGATGCTGATCATGGACCTGGAGACCGAGTTCAACCTGACCGTGGAGGACGAGGCCCTGGGCGCGATCAAGACCGTGGGCGACATCGTGGATTATATCCAGAAGAAGGGCTGATCGTGAATAAGCTCTGCGAAAAGCTCGGATACAGCTTTCGTGACACAAAGCTATTGGAAACGGCACTGACGCATCCCTCCTTCGGGGGGGATCATCATGTGCCCCACTACCAGCGGCTTGAATTCCTGGGGGACGCCGTGCTGGAGCTGGCCATAAGCCGCTACCTCTTCTTCGAGTTCCCGGAGGTAGACGA
>JBGUQG010000168.1:0-6238 GCA_045130815.1 Christensenellales bacterium | reverse complement strand
GACGCGGCCCAGGCCGGTTGGCAGGGGCCGCGGTTACACATACAAGAGATTATACGCCAATTTGGGATCGAAGGGCTTCCTGTAATACCTGTGAGAAGTTGATACCGCGCTCCAGTGCCGCCGCATTCAACCATGCGGGCAAGGTTACTGTACGATTGACCGAACGATTTACGTGTGCAAGACGCACAGAAGGCATGTAGACATCTACCAGCACAGCCCGCTCGTTGGGCTCGAGCACGATGTCCTTTAGGTGCGTCGGTTCGGGAATAGGCTCATGATCCTGCTCCAATCCAGCCATTGTCAGGCCGAGTAGCTCCCGCGCGGAAATCAGCGCGTCGTTTTCATCCACTCCGCTTGTCGCAACATCCAAATCCGGAAAAAACACGGCGATCTCTTCCTCGGGCTCGTAGCTGAATACCGCAGGATATATATATCGATCTGTCTTCTTCATGTCATACCTCACTTGGCAATTGAATTCACCTGAACCGCAGCCCGGATTGTCGCTCAATACTGTCCAGCGTCTTCCTGGGTATGCTCTTGCAGGGCGCTTTAACGGTGACGCGGCCCTTCTTTGTCGGATGCTTGAATTGGTGATGGCTGCCTGCGCATCCCACCTCAAACCAGCCGTCTTTCAGCAATTCTCCAATGACTTCTCTGCCGGACCATTGTCTCATGTGCTGCTCACCCTTTGATAAATACAGTATAACACATATAAATATATTTGTAAATACAGGAACAGCTTTATCGATCAGGATGTCGCATGCTTTTGATGATAGTGTTTAGTGCATCAACCTGTTCGTTTGTCAGCGCATTTGTGTTTAGCCTTATTTCAGAATCTGTTCCGCGGAGAAGGTAGTCTGTTGTTACAGCAAACACATCGGAAAGACGAACCAAGGTTTCGTAGGAAGGAAATCGTTCGCCCAACTCGTAATAAGAGATAACGGATTTGGATGCGACTCCGATTTTACGGGCCAATTCACGCTGAGACCAGTTCCTTTCGGCACGCAGTTGTCGAATCCTGCTGCCAAGCTCTACAGCGAGCACTGTACTTGCCATTATATCACCTCGCGTGACCATCCTTAGAAACATTATATGCGAAAAAAGGTTATTGATTAGCGGCCATCTATGGACATAATATGTTGACTATCCATGCGTATTATGCTATTATGGAGCCAAAGCACTGAACATTTGGAAAGGGAGGAATTGAATATGAATGCATATATGCAGATGAGCATTAAGGCATGTATCGGTTACCTGGATTCATTCAAGCAGGGAATAAAGGTAGCGGCGATGAAGGATGACGGCGCAATCAGCCGGGATGAAGAGAAACTGTTGAAGCGCCTGAATAAGGCGACGGAGAAGTACCAACGCGAATTGAGCGACTTGATCGAAGAATAATCACGGGGCGGTCTATAGGGATCGCCCCGCTGTTATCATCATGTCAGCTCAGGTTCGTCATCGTCGCGCCGCAGCGGGGGCACAGGGTGCTGCCGCCGGCGCAGGTGGTGCCGCAGTTGCTGCACTGGCTGACCCGGGCGGGACGCACCGGGTTGACCGGGCCGCAGCCGTAGCAGCCGCCGGTGGCGCTGGTAGTCGTGCCGTTGCCGGCGGTGGCGTCGCCCACGGTCTCCAGCGCGCATGAGGACTGGGGGAACAAGGGCAGGGAGAAGAATTCATCGCAGACATTCTCGGCGAATTCCTCGCAGGGGGGCACCTGGCAGAAGCCGTAGGTGGGGATCAGGATATCGACCTCGGCCAGCACCTTCAGCACGACGGTGACGCACACGGTGATATCGAAGGAGCAGTTGCCGATGTAAGAGCCGGACACGCAAATCGCGCTCACGAGGCTTTCCAGGGTGAAGGGAATGATGGAATCGTCGGGGATGCACAGCAGGATGTCCTTGTCCACCTTGACCACGGTCTGGCCCATCCACTCCTGGCAGCGCTGGTCCAGGAACAGCACGTCCAGCGGCACGTCCACGGTGCAGCGCACCCGGGCGAACTGGGGCCGGTCGGTCATGCGCTCCACGCTCAGGTTGGAGATGCGGCCCGACGTGGTGGAGCTGCGGCAGCTCTCGAAGGTCCACGCGCCGTAGGGGCGGGGCAGGGGATCGGGGCTGCTTTCCGCGTTTTGCACTGCCTCATCGTGGGTGATGGGGATGCTGGCGGGCGGGCAGGCGCAGTCGCAGCGGTTGCCGTCGCAATCGCACACGCAGGGGCGGGTGGTGGCCTGGCAGTCCGGGGTGGGCAGCACCGGCACGATGTTCTCGATCACGATGCGCTTGTCGTCCAGCTGCTCCTGCTGCATGCAGCTGTCGTAGATGTTCTTGACCTGTACGCACACGCGCTGGTTCAGGCCGGAGAGGATGTTGCCGCTGACCACGCCGGGACAGGTGTTGGAGTTCGCGTTCTTGTAGCTGTAAAATGACATGTTCATTCCTCCTTGCGGGTTTGGACACGGGTTGATTCCCGGCCCACAGTGCATCCTATGCCCGCGGGGGAAAAGCGTGCCGGGTTTTGCCGGAGAACGGGGATATGTTAATTGTGTATGGCATTATGCGGAATATTGACAAAAATATGCGCATTAAGCTTGATTTTGATATAATTGTGTAATATAATACACGTAATCCTGTTTTTTCGGAGGATCTGTTCATGTTGAAGAGAATGAACCGACGCATCATGCTGCTGATGATCGTGCTGGCGCTGTCGATGGCCGCGCAGGCGCTTGCCGAGCAGATGACCGTGTATACCGCATTCGACGGCGCGAAGGTCTACAACGCCTCGGGCCGGGTACTGGGCACGCTGCCCTCCGGCACGAAACTGACGCTCACCGGCATGAAGGGCAAGATCTGCCAGGTGAAGCAAGGCGGCAAAACCGCCTATATGATGAAGTCAGACCTGAAGACGACGGCAGAGACCGCAGACCCCGCGCCCACCGCGACGCCCGCCCCGGAGACGGCCGTCACCGCCTATGTCAGCAAGGACGGCGCGAAGGCTTACAGCAGCAAGGGAAAGACCGTCGGCAAGCTGAGCCTGAACGAAGCGGTGACCGTCATCGCCGTCAAGGGCAGCCTGTGCCGGGTGACCGTGGCGGGGAAGACCGTCTATGTGAAGAAGTCGTGCCTGAGCGACAAACCGGTGGCCGTCGCGGCCACGGCGACGCCCGCGCCTGAGAACGCGTCCACGCTGTCCAAGGGCAGGGCCTATGCCGCCGGCTCGGGCGTGAAGGTGTACAACGCGAAGGGCAAGGTCATCGGCACGCTGGACCTCAACGCCAAGGTGACCGTCACCGCGGTGAAGGGCGAGCTGTGCAGGATCTCCAGCGGCAGCCGCACCGGCTATGTGAACCAGTCCGACCTGTCCGCCCGGAAGATCGCGGCCACTCCGAAGCCCACGGCCACGCCCGAGCCCACCGACGGCTCCACGCTGCCACCCGCGCGGGGCACCGCCCGGGAGATGGATTGGTGGGACAGCGACATCCAGAAGATCTTCGCCCGGGGCGTGGTTGCCCAGATCACCGACGTGGAGACCGGCCTTTCCTGGCGAGAGCGCCGCAACGGCGGCACCAACCACGCCGACTGTCAGCCCCTGACCGCCGCCGACACCGCCGCGCTGAAGAAGGCCTATGGCGGCAAGTGGTCCTGGAACCGCAGGGCGGTGTTTGTGACGATCAACGGCGTGAACTACGCCGCCTCCATCAACGGCATGCCCCACGGCAGCGGCTCCATCACCGACAACAACTTCGGCGGGCACCACTGCATCCACTTCACCAACAGCCGCACTCACGGCACCAACAAGGTGTGCTCGCTGCACCAGGCCGCCATCAAGAAGGCGGCGTCCACGAGGCTGTAAATCCACAGCATTGTATGATGAATGCCCTGTCGGCATGGCCGACAGGGCATTCAATGCAATACGCCCGGCGCGATCGCGCCGGGCCATTGGCTATGCCTTGCCGGAATACTTCTGGCGCACCTGGTTGATCTGCTGCTGGTCGGCCTGCTGGGCGGGGTACCAGCCCTTCTGGGCCATCTTCTGGTACACGTCGCCCTGCATGCACAGGCTGTCGCTCAGCGCGGAATCGAAGGCCTGCTGCACGTTCGTGGTGGCGGACTCGATGGTGCCGTGCATATACAGGTCGCACGCGCCCTTCGTGGTCAGCAGGATATCCTCCATGATCATCTGGTCGTTCATTGCCTGTCCCTCCTTTACACCAACTGGTAGAACCGGTTGAAAATCTCCTTGTGCTTGCACAGCAGCTGGTTCACGGTGTTCTTCAGCTCCGGGTCGGTCAGTTGGCTGACCGCCTGCTGGCACTGGCTGGTCAAGAACTGCTCATGTCCCAGCGCGTCCTCGATATACTGCAATTCCTTGGGGCTCATTGTCCTCACCTCCAAAACACAGGATGCCCATTCGCCGCTGTGAATATGCAAGCGCTATGGCTTTGCATGGGGCTTGAAGATCAGCGCGTTGATCAGGCCGAACACCACCGCGGCGGTGATGCCGGCGGCGGTGCGGGTGATGCCGCCCACGAACGCGCCGATCAGGCCGTAGCGGTTTACCGCCTCGATGGCGCCCATGGCCAGGGAATAGCCGAAGCCCGTCAGCGGCACGGTGGCCCCGGCTCCGGCAAAGTCCACCAGCGGCTTGTAGACGCCCAGCGCGGTCAGCGCCACGCCGGACACTACGAACAGCACCAGTATCCTGGCGTTGGTCAGCTTCGTGCGCATGATCAAAAGCTGGCCCACGTCGCAGATCAGGCCGCCCACCACGAACGCTTTGGCGAATAGCCAGACGGTTTGCATGTCAATCCTTCCTTTCGATGCAGGCGGCGTAGGCGATGCCCGGCACGCTCTGGGCCTGCTGGCTGCTGGTGGGGGAGAACATGGCCCCGCTGCCCACCACCAGCACGCGACGCAGCTCGCCCCGCGCCATCCGCTTCATCAGCCAGCCGCAGGACACCGCCGCCACGCAGCCGCAGCCGCTGCCTCCGGCGTGGGTGTCCTGCTCCCGGGAAAACAGGCTGGCCCCGCAGTCGATCAGCCGGTCCGCGGGCATGTCCAGCCCCGCGGCGGCGCACAGCTCCAGCAGCAGGTTCCGCCCGATCCAGCCCAGGTCGCCGGTGGCGATCAGGTCGTAGTCACCGGCGCTCCTTCCCGTGTCTGTAAGATGGGCGGCGATGCAGTCGAACACCGCTGGGGCCATCGCCGCGCCCATGTGGTTGGCGTCGGTGATGTTCAGGTCGATGATGCGGCCCACGGTGCCATGGGTCAAACGCAGCGGCGCTTCGCCCTCCGCCGCCAGCAGCGCGCAGCCACAGGCCGTGGCCGTGCGCGAGGCCTGGGGCGGACGCTGGGTGCCCAGCTCCAGCGGGAAGCGGAACTGGCGCTCGGCGGTGCAGAAGTGGCTGGAGGCCGTGCACGCGGCGTTCTCAAGGTAGCCCGCCGAGATCAGCGCCGCGCCGATCACCAAAGCCTGGGCAAAGGTGGAGCAGGCCCCGTACAGCCCGATAAAGGGCATGCCCAGCGTGCGCGCTGCGAAGGACGAGGCGATGATCTGGTTGTTCAGATCCCCGCCCAGCATGGCCTGCACGGCCTCGGAGGGCAGCCGCGCCGCGTTCAGCGCGTCCAGCACGCAGCGGCGCACCATCTCCATCTCCGCCAGCTCCCAGCTCTTCTGGCTCAGCAGGTCGTCCTCCAGCACCGTGTCGAACCACTGCGAAAGCGGCCCCTGGCCCTCCTTGGGCCCGACGATGCTGGCGTGGGCGGCGATGACCGGGGGCCGGTCGTAGATAAAGGTTTGCTGTCCCGCGCGGCTCACAGCACCCACCCCCTGATCAGGTAGTAGACGATGCCCACGACCACCGACGACGCGATGCCGTAGGCCAGCACCGGCCCGGCCAGCGTGAACAGCCGCGCGCCGACGCCCATCACCGCGCCCTCCCGCTGGAATTCGATGGCCGGGGCCGCCACTGAGTTGGCAAAGCCCGTCACCGGGATCGCGGAGCCCGCCCCGGCGTACTGGCCGATGCGGTCGTACACGCCGATTCCGGTAAGCGTGGTGCCGAGGAACACCAGCACGCTGGTGGTGAACATGGGGGAGGTGACCTCGCCCAGGCGCAGCGTGTCCGCCCACAGCGTCAGCGCCTGGCCGATGGCGCAGATCAGCCCGCCCACCCAAAACGCACGCCAGTAGCCCCGCAGCATCCGAGAGGAGGGCGTCAGCTTTGACACCAGCTCGT
>JBGUQG010000167.1:0-6027 GCA_045130815.1 Christensenellales bacterium | reverse complement strand
GCCCTCGTCGTCCATGGTGGCGGTGGCGTCGATCAGCGGCACGCCCTCGTAGTCGCTGCAATCGTACACCGGCGTGTCCACCAGGGCCTTCAGCGCGGTGCCCCGGCCATAGCGGCTGGCGTGCATGTAGGGATAGAAGATGGTCTGCACCCAGCAGCCCCCGCCGTTGCGGGTCATGATCGGGGCGATGACGTTCACCAGCTGGGCCAGGCAGGCCACCTTCACCCGGTCCGCGTTGCGCAGGAAGGTGATCAGCATGCTGCCGGCCAGCAGCGCGTCCTCGAAGTTGTACACGTCCTCCAGCAGCGGCAGGCCGCAGCCCCACTTGCCCCGCTTCCAGACCTCCTTGTCCTGCTCGTTGGAGTGGTACCACACGTTCCACTCGTCAAAGGACAGGTTCACCTGCTTCTTGCTGTGCTTCTTGCCCTTCACCGCGTCGCAGATGGCCACCACGGTGCGGATGAAGTCGTCCAGGTCCATGGTGCGGGCCAGGAAGCCGGGGGTGTCGTTGGTGGGATTGCCATAGTAGCGGTGCAGCGACACATAGTCGATATTGTCGTAGCACTCGTTCAGCATGGTCAGCTCCCAGTCGCCGAAGGTGGGCATGCCGGAGCCGGAGCTTCCGCAGGCCACCAGCTCGATGGAGGGATCGACCCACTTCATCATCTTGGCGGACTCGTTGGCGATGCGGCCATACTCAAAGGCCGTCTTGCTGCCCATCTGCCAGGGGCCGTCCATCTCGTTGCCCAGGCACCACAGCTTGATGCCCAGCGGGTCCTTCGCGCCGTTTTTGACGCGCAGGTCGGACAGCCGGGTCCCGCCGGGATGGTTGGCGTATTCCACGATGTCCCGGGCGTTCTCCGGGCCGCGGGTGCCCAGGTTGATGGCGTACATCACGTCGGTATCGGCCTTCTTCGCCCATTCGCAGAACTCGTGAAGACCCACGGCGTTGGTCTCGGTGGTGAACCAGGCCAGATCCAGCCTGTGGGGCCGCTGGTCCCGGGGACCCACGGAATCCTCCCAGTTGAAGCCGGACACGAAGTTGCCGCCGGGATAGCGCACCACGGGCACGCCGATCTCCCGAACCTTTTCCAGCACGTCCTGCCGGAAGCCCAGCGCGTCGGCGGTGGGATGGCCGGGCTCATAGATGCCGCCGTACACCGCGCGGCCCAGGTGCTCGATGAACGATCCGTAGATGCGCTTGTCGATCCGACCGATTTGATAGTCCCTGTCCAGGATCATGGTCGCCTTTTTCATGATGCTCTCTCCTTGATACGCCTGCGGCGTTTATTCGATGTCATTGGACACGGGCTGCAGCGAGAAGTCAAAGGTAAACGCCCGGGGCATTTCATAGTTGCGGTTCAGCTTCGGCCCGCAGCTGTTTGAGCCGATGCCGTTCTGGCGGTAGTCCAGGCAGAACACGGTGTCGCCGCAGGGCTCCAGCTCGAAGTTGTGGGTCTTGCCCTCCAGCTCCTCCTGGGTGTAGCGGGACACGTTGAAGCTGAACTCCTCGCCGGTGACCTCCAGTCCGCCCAGCGGGCCGCCCAGGCGCACGTAGTCGCAGTTCCAGCGGCTGCCGTTCTCCTGGGGGCGGATGTAATCCTCGTGCATGCCGTCCACGGTATTCTCGTACAGGTGCTTCACACCGGCGCGGTGCTTGTCCTTGTAGCTCTCATAGGGACCGAAGCCGAAGTAGGTCACGTGCCCCACCTCCCGCGGCAGGCGCAGCCTGAGCCCGAAGCGGGGCAGCGCCGGGGATCCCTCGCGCTGGGCGACTTGTATGCTGCCGTCGATCCGGCCGTTCATGTGCACGCGCCAGGCGGCAACGCCGGTGGCGATGTTGGGCAGGCTGATCGCGCCGATGCTGAACCGGGCCGTGATCGTGATCTCATCCCCCGCCTCCACCTGCACATCGTACACCCGGGGAATGGCCCGGTCATAGCCGAAGCGCTTCCACGCCTTCTTCAGGTACATGTCGTTGTCGGTGGGCGCGCGCCAGATGTTCATCTCCATGGGCTGCTGCAGCAGGTGCAGCTGGTCATAGTTCAGTATCCGGAAGCAGCCGGTCCGCTTGCTGAACACATAGCGGAAGTTCTCGCCCCGCAGGCTGATGTCCTGATCGTTCTCCCGGATCTCCAGGGCCAGCACGCCCTCGGGCCGCGGGGGCAGCTCGAGCTTCTGGCGGCCGATCTGCTCGACGCCCAGCACGTGCCCGGCGGGCACCAGCGGGCGGTCGTAGCGCTGCTTCATTTCAAAATACACGGCAAACGGCCCGCTCTTCAGCGGCGGCAGCGCCAGCTGCAGCTCGCCCTCGCCGTGGGGCGGTATGTTCAGCTGTTTCTCCGGCACGTCGCCGCGGAAGATCTCCCGGCCCCCCTGGCGCACGGTGTAGGTCATGGTCACGTGCTCGTTGAGGGGCGTGAAATCCAGCATGTTGCGGATGTCGAACACGCCGGCCTCAAGGTTGATCTCCCGGATGCGGGCGGGGCGGTTCACGTTCTTGAACTCCTTCAGGCCCGTGTGTGGGCGGCGGTCCGGGTACACCAGGCCGTCCATGCAGAAGTTGCCGTCGTGGGGGAATTCGCCGAAGTCGCCGCCATAGGCGTACTTCCTGCGCCCGTCCGGCGTGCGGCCCACGTCCACGGCGTGGTCGCACCACTCCCACACGAAGCCGCCGCAGTGGCCCTCGTGGCGCTCGAAGCACTGGAAGTAGTTCTCAAGGTCGCCGGGGCCGTTGCCCATGGCGTGGGAATACTCGCACAGTATGTAGGGCTTGTTCAGCCGGTTCTCGTCGAAATAGGCGTCGATCTCCTCGATGGAGGGGTACATGCGGCTGTACAGGTCCAGGTTGTCCCGGTTGATCTCCTCGCCCGGCGGCGGATAGGAGGCGCGCTCATAGTGGGTCAGGCGTGAGCGGTCGTACTCCCTGGTCCAGCGCAGCGCCTCGTGCAGATTCGCGCCCATGCCGGATTCGTTGCCCATGGACCAGATCACCACGCAGGGCCGGTTCTTGTCGCGGATCACGCAGCGCTGCACGCGGTCCAGTATGGCCTCGCAAAAATCGGGATTCTGGGCGATCCAGTTGTAATTGTCCTCGTTGTAATCGCCGTCGCGGAACACCACGCCGTGGCACTCCAGGTCCGCCTCGGCGATCAGGTAAAAGCCGTAGCGGTCGCACATGCGGGGGAACAGCGGCGAGTTGGGATAGTGGCTGGTGCGGATGGCGTTCACATTGTGCTGCTTCATCAGCACCAGGTCCCGCAGCATGTGGTTCTCGTCCACCGCGGGGCCCACCACGGGGTCGCTGTCATGGCGGTTCACGCCGCGGAACTTCACGGCCTGGCCGTTGATGCGCACCACCCGGTTCTCCACGCGGATCTGGCGAAGGCCAACGAACTCGGCGATGTACTCGCCGGCATAGCGCAGCACCAGCGTGTACAGGCTGGGGTTCTCCGCGTTCCACAGCTCGGCCTGGTCCAGGTGGATGTCGATATAGCCCTCATAGGTGCGGCCCCGGGCGACCGGGTCACCCTGGGGATCGTACAGATAGTAGTGCACCGAGTGAGCCTCGTTCGCCTCGCCCCGCAGCTGGATATCCACGTGGATGTCCGCCGAGCGCATATCCGGCGACAGCGCGGTGTGCACGAAATAATCGTAGATGTGCCGCGGCTCGCGGCGCAGCAGGTACACATCCCGAAAGATGCCGCTGGTGCGCAGCTTGTCCTGGTCCTCCAGGTAGGTGCCGTCGCACCACTTCAGCACCAGCACGGCCACGGTGTTGTCGCCGGGGCGCACCATATCGGTGATGTCGAATTCGCTGATGGAATGGGAAACCTGGCTGTAGCCCGCGAAGGCCCCGTTCACATACAGGTAAAAGCAGGAATCCACGCCCTCGAACACCAGCGTCTGGCGGCCCTCGGCCTCGTTCAGCTGAAAGTGGCGCATGTACACGCCGCAGGGGTTCTGCACCGGCACATAGGGCGGGTCAAAGGGGATCGGATAGCGCACGTTGGTATACTGATGGCGGCCATAGCCCTGCGTCTGCCATACGGATGGCACCGGCACGGCGTCGGTGGGCAGATCCTCGGACAGGAAGTCCTCCGGCAGGTCCAGCACGCTTTCATAGTAGCGGAAGCGCCACTCTCCGCTGAGCAGGGTGAACCGGTCCGATTCCACGCGCACGTCGCGCCGGGCGTCCTCCTCGTTGGAGTACGGCACGTAATAGGCCCGGTTGGGCAGCGTGTTGACATGCAGCGTGTGCAGGTCCTGGTGATAGCCTTGCAGCTTCATGGGCGTTCTTCCTCCTCGTCGCGCGGTTGTGAATCAACAAGTATAATATACATGAACGGGCACAAAAAGTCAATGCAAATCCGGCCCGGCAACACAAAAAACCCGCTTCCTCGGAAACGGGTTTTCTGCGATATGCGTCAATCCTGCACGACCACCGTGGTGCCCTCGGGGCAGTTGTCGTAGATCCACTTGGCTTCCTTCACCTTCATGCGGATGCAGCCGTGGGAGGCGCGGTAGCCCAGGCCGGAGTCGCTGGGATTGCCCTTGGGCTCCAGCACGGTGTTGGAGTGGAACAGCACGCCGCCCACGATGTGATAGGCCCACTTGGCCCAGCAGCCGAAATCCTTGAAGTAGTACCACTCGTTGCCGGTCTTGCCGCCGGCCTGGTAGGTGCCCAGGGGCGTGGGGTTCTCCTTGGTGCCGGTGGCGCACTTGAAGGTGTGGATGGGGCCCTCGTAGGCCGATCCGGTCCACTCCAGCACGTACACCCGCTGGTCGGACACATCCACGATCAGCTTGTAGGGGAACACGTACTCCTCGGCCTTTTCGGCGATCACGGAGAACAGCAGCGTCTGTGTGGCCTGGTCGGCAACGCCCGTCTCCGGCAGGCCGTTCTTGCGCTGGAAGTACTTGATGGCCATGTCGGAAAGCTCGCCGAAGGCGCCGTCCGGATCGTACAGGTAGCCCAGCTGGTACAGCCGGTTCTGCACGCGCAGCACCTCGGAGCCGCTGTCGCCCTTGGACACCGTCTTCTGATACAGCGTGAAGGGCGCGTCGCCGTTGATGTAATCCATCACCGCGGGGGTGAGCGAAGCGTCGGTCAGCGGGTCGCTGGTGGGCTCCGGCTCCTGGAGGGGCAGATCCATCACGGTCGGCATGTCGTTGAAGCGCCCGTCCGGGTTGGGCGTGGCCGTGGGCACCGGCGTGGGGGTGACGCCAAAGCCGGGGATCAGCTCGGACATGTAGCTTTTGAAATTGCGGATGGCCATCTCGGTCTTGGCGCCGGTCTGGCCGTCGATCGCGCCGCCGTAGAAGCCCCACAGGGCCAGGATCGTCTGCACATGGGTCAGCTCGCTGCCGAACATGCTGTCGTCGGACAGGTTCACCACCAGCGTGGAGATGTCGGAGTACAGCTTTTTCTGGGTCTCGTCGTCGGCGACGCCAGTCTCCGGCAGGTTGTTGTTGCGCTGGAAGGTCAGCACGGCGGTCTGGGTGTCCTCGCCGTACACGCCGTCCGCCGCGCCGCGCAGATAGCGCAGCTCGATCAGCCGATTCTGCAGGAACACGATGTAGGCGGTGCCGGCCTCGCCGTCACGGTCGCCCAGCTTCAGCGTGGGATACTGGCCGGCGGTCGCGGGCTGCGCCACGGGCGCGCCGCTTTCGGAGCTGCCGTCTTCCGTCCCCGAACCAAACAGCGCCTCCTGGGCGGTAACGGCCAGCGCCGGCTGTGACATCAGGGCCGCCAGCAGCGCGATCAGAATCAGTTTGAACCACGTGCGTCGCATATGTATGTCGTACCTCCGTAACCGGCAGGGCCGGGTCATTTGTCAGATCACGGGCGGGGAGGCCCCTGCCCATACGCTTCCATTATAGTCCCGTCCATTGGCTTTTATTGCGGTGATTCATTTAAGTTTGTGTTGCGTATCACTCGGCGGGCGCTTCGGTTTCGGCGGGGGCGATCACCACCGTGTCGCCGCTCTCCACCGCGGCAAAGCGGCAGCCCGCCAGCAGCAGCGC
>JBGUQG010000166.1:0-10989 GCA_045130815.1 Christensenellales bacterium | reverse complement strand
CGACTTCTTGCGCAGCTCCCGCAGGTCCAGCCGCAGCCGGCAGCACATGCTGCGCACGTCGCTGGGCTCCATGTCGGAGTTGATGTAGTTCGAGAAGTAGGGCGTGCCGTACTTCGCGGTCATCTCAAACAGCAGCTTGTTGTTCTCGGTCTCGGACCAGTCGAAGTCCCGCGTGATGGAGTAGGTGGGGATCGGATACTGGAAGCCGCGGCCGTTGGCGTCGCCCTCGATCATGATCTCGATGAACGCCTTGTTCACCATGTCCATTTCCTTCTGGCAGTCGCCATAGGTGAAGTCCTGCTCCTTGCCGCCCACGATGGCCGGCAGGTTCTTCAGGTCGGCGGGCACGGTCCAGTCCAGCGTGACGTTGGAGAAGGGCGCCTGGGTGCCCCAGCGGCTGGGGGTGTTCACGCCGTAGATGAAGCTCTGCACGCACTGCTTGACTTCCTTCTGGGACAGGTTGTCCACCTTCACGAAGGGGGCCAGGTACGTGTCGAAGGAGGAGAACGCCTGGGCGCCGGCCCACTCGTTCTGCATGATGCCCAGGAAGTTCACCATCTGGTTGCACAGGGTGGACAGGTGGCTGGCGGGCGAGGAGGTGATCTTGCCCGGCACGCCGCCCAGGCCCTCCTGGATCAGCTGCTTCAGGCTCCAGCCGGCGCAGTAGCCGGTGAGCATGGACAGATCGTGCAGGTGGATGGCCGCGCTGCGGTGGGCCTCGGCCACCTCTTCGTCATACACCTCGCTCAGCCAGTAGTTGGCCGTGATCGCGCCGCTGTTGGACAGGATCAGGCCGCCCACGGAATAGCTGACCGTGGCGTTTTCCTTCACGCGCCAGGAGTTGATCTGCAGATAGTTGTCCACCAGGTCCTTGTAGTTCAGCAGGGCGGAGTTGATGTTGCGCACCTTCTCGCGCTGCTTGCGGTACAGTATGTAGGCCTTCGCCACGTCGGCATAGCCGGACTCGGACAGCACCTTTTCCACGCTGTCCTGGATGTCCTCGACGGTGATCTTGCCGTCCACGATCTTCTTATCGAAATCCGAGGTCACATGCAGCGCCAGCAGCTCGATCACGCTGGGATGATACTGCCGCTCCGTCGCCTCAAACGCCTTTGTAATCGCGTCGCTGATCTTTCCGATGGAAAAATCAACCACCTTGCCGTCCCGCTTAACTACGTCGTACATAAAAAAATCCCCTTTTCGGAATTGATAGCATTTTCCCCGCACAAAAGCGAGCACCATTACCCTACCACAAAATAGTGGGGCTGTCAAGAGCTACAAACCCAAGATATTGTGTGCCAAAATTCTCAAAAACGTCATATATTGTGCTTTCCGACCCCGGTCCGTTTTTCAATTCGCCGCTGCCCGCGCGATTTCAGGCTGCTTTGCGCGAACATGGCGTTACAGAATTGTGACACGGCGCAAATGCGACAATATTGTGATATTTTGGGCGTGTATTTCCCGGTTAACCTATTCCACGCCCCGAAGCTGCGTGTCCGGCACGAAGCGGGCGGCGATGGCCGCATATTCCCGCAGCTTCTGCGCGGAGGGCGCGTGCAGGTTGGCGAAGGGCACCGAATCCCGGTCGGCAAAGGCCTGCAGGAAATAGCGCCGCGCCCCAGCGATCCACGCGCCGATGGCCTCGAAATCCTCGGCCTCGTGCAGCTCGTCCACCACGGTGGTGCGGAACTCATAGTCGGCGTCGCCGTTCATCAGCAGCGATACGCTGCGGCGCACGGGCGCCAGGTCCATGGCCTTCAGGCCCGCGGTATGGGCGTACTTTTCCGGGCTGTTCTTGATGTCCATGGCCACGTAGTCGGCAAGCCCCTCCCCCAGGATGGCCTCCAGGCGGTCCGGATGCGCGCCGTTGGTGTCCAGCTTCACGGCGTAGCCCAGGGCTCTGATCCTTCGCATCAGTCCGGGAAGGTCCGCGTGCAGGCAGGGCTCGCCGCCGGTGATGGCCACGCCGTCCAACAGCCCGCGGCGCTTTTCCAGGAATGCCATCAGCGCCCCGTCGTCCATGACGGGCTTCGCGGTGCCGTCCGCCAGCTCGAAGTTGTGGCAGTAAGGGCAGCGGAAGTCGCAGCCCCCCAGGAACACCGTGCAGGCAACCCGGCCCGGGAAGTCCAGCAGCGTCATCTTTTGCAGGCCGTGTATCATCATGCCCCGCACCTCCCTCAAGCATCGCAGGTCTCCACTATAACCAAATCGGGACGGGGTTGTCAAGGCAAACCTGTTTAATTCCGCCCCGGTACGGGAATCGACCGGCCGCATGCGCACAGCCCCAAACGGCGCGGCCATTTGGGGCTGTGGCTGTGCGTACGGTCAATCCATGTAGTTTACATACCGTCCCGCTGCCATCAGCAGGCTGAAGAAGTACAGGCAGTTGTCGTAATACCGGCGCGCACCCACGCGGGGCGCGGCGTCCCACAGGCGCCGCACCCAGTCCCAGCGCGCCGGGCCTTCGGCGGCCAGGGAGCCGGCGGCGGTGGTCGCCAGCAGGCCAAGCGGGTGCATCACCGGCGTGCCCTCGGGCGTGCCGTCCAGCTGACAGGCGACCTCCAGCAGCGCCGGGCGCGCCGCCAGCGTGGCCTGCAGCCGGTCCACCGCCGCCGACAGCGCCGGGGTCGGGCCGTTCCAGGCCGCGTCCAGGCCGATGTTCATCGCCACGCGATAGGCGTCGGAGAAGAAGGCCATGCCCTTGCCAAACAGCAGCCGGGTTTTGCCGTCGTACTCCGCGTACTCCGGCGCGAGCCCCGTCACCGGGTCACAGGCCAATTCCAGGTAGCGCCGGCTGGCCGCGGCGGCCTGCCGCCAGAAGCCGGCGTCCTCCGGGTCGCAGCCCCGGGCGAACAGCGCGTAGAAGTGGGGCAGGTGGTAAGAGGGGTCGGAGAAGTCGGCCTCCGGAATGAAGCGGATCAGGTGGTTGTCCCCGTCCCACATGGCCCGCCCGCCGGGCGCAAGCTCCGGCTGGCGCACGCAGTGGCGCAGTATCGTCCGGGCCTGGGCGGCGTAGTCCAGCGGCGGCGCGCCGTCACCCCAGCGGGCCGACGCGAACAGCAGCGCCATCGCGTAGTACTCCTCGCCGTCCGGCGCGGGGCCCTCGGCGTTGTGCGTCCCGTCCGGCTTCACCGACCAGGCGAAGTAGCCCTGATGGGGACCGCCGCGCAGCAGCATGTGCCGCACGGAAAAGCGCCACAGCCTATCGAAGATGTCCTTGCGGTCCATCTGCACCGCCATCATCATGCCGTAGCTCATGCCCTCGGTGCGGGCGTCAACGTTGCCGGTGTCCAGCATATAGCCCGCGTCCGGGCCGGACTCAAAGTAAAAGCGCTCCGCCTCGTCCTCGAATATGGCGCGAAAGGCCGCGTCCAGCCTGATATCGATCTCCCGCTCGGTCTTGCCGATTTGGGCGAACAGGTTCGGACAGGATCTCACAGGGCATGCCCTCCTTCGTCGACTTCGTCCAGGAATGGTATGGAATCCGCCGCGCCGGGGCGGGTGACGCTGATCGCCGCGGCGCGGCTGGCACGGCGCATGCAGTCCCGCAGGGGCAGGCCCGCCATCAGCCCGGCAATGAAGTAGCCGGCGTAGGTGTCCCCCGCGCCGGTGGTGTCCACGGCCTTCGCCGGGAACGCCGCCTGCCGGGCGGACGTCATACGCCCTTCCTCCACCCGCCAGGCCAGGCTCCCCTCGCCGCCCAGCGTGATCAGCGCCGACAGCCGGGGATGGCGCGCATGCAGCCAGGCCCAGGCCGCTTCCGGATCGTCGCGGCCGGACAGCTGGGCCGCCTCGATCGCGTTCACCAGCAGCCAGTCCAGCTTGCCAAAGTCCACCGCGGCCAGCCCCCCGTCCCAGGGCGAGGGGTTCAGCACGATCACCATGTCCCTGTCCCGGGCGGCGTCCACGATGGCGGGCAGGCCGTTGATCTCGTTTTGCAGCACCAGCCAGTCCCCCGGCCCGAAGGCGGACAGCGTGTCCGCGATCTGCGCCCGGCTGACGCAGCGGTTCGAGCCGCCGTACAGCAGTATGCGGTTTTCCCCTGCGGGGTTCACCTCGATCACAGTGTGGCCCTGCATCTCCTCCACGTCAAGAAGCAGCGACACGTCCACGCCGTTTTCGGCCAGCAGCGCCTTCAGCGGCGCGCCGCCCGCGCCGACGCAGCCCCCGTGAACCGCCTTCGCCCCCGCCCGGGCCAGCGCCACGGACTGGTTCAGCCCCTTGCCTCCGCACTTGACCTGCCGGGACAGCGCCGCCAGCGTCTCCCCGGGTCGCACGAAGTGATCCACACGATACACATAGTCCAGGTTCAGCGAACCGAAGTTCAGAACGCGCACGGCAATCCACCCCCTCGCCTTCCATTATACACCCCCGCGCAAGGGGCGCTTCCATCATGTCCTTCTCTCCAGGCCGTAGGCCGCAAAAAGCGTCGCCAATTCCCGGTACAGCGGGCATTCCCTGCCCTCGCATTGCCGCACTTCACCCCATGCCAGCCAATCCAAAGATACATTGAGCGCCTTGCACAGCTTTGCCATCGTATCAAAAGAAGCGACCTTCTCTGCCCGTTCGATATGTCCAATGAATGAAGCCGACACGCCAATCTGACGCGCCAGTGCTGTTTGCGTCAATTCCAATTCAATACGCCTGTCCCTCACCCGTTTACCAATCACCTTTAATTCCGTGATTTGATTCAGCATTTCACATCACCCTCGCCATATTTGGAATTTCAAAATTTATTATATTTGGTTATTCCAAATATTGCAAGTGAATATCATCCTATAATTCTATTGTCAGGGGATGATGTTCTGAATATCAGGAAGCTGGCGCTGGGTGATCGCAACATCATCGGCGCGCGCGTGACACAGGCGCGTAAAAAGCGAGGCATGAAGCAGATCGAGCTTCTTGCCAAGCTTCAGCTTTTGGGAATAGACATGAGCGTTCCCTCCCTGTCGCTGCTGGAGGGACAAAAGCGTTCTGTTACGGACATCGAGCTGAGTGCCATTGCCGATGTGCTTGAGGTGTCCGTGGACTGGCTTTTGGGCAGGGAGGAAGAGGACCCTCCGCATATTTGACGGGTTCAGCACAACACAGACGGAACCCGGACACGCCCACTGTCCCTGATCCCTGTTGCCGGACCTACCGGCCCCACTTCGCTGAAAACAGTGCACTGTGCTGTTTTCCCGGCGCTCAGCGCCCCGAATCCCTATTCCCTATTCCCTTTTTCCGCCTGCGTGCCTCCTTGCGCTTTTCGCTTTGAATATACAGATACAGCGCGTCGAAGGGCGCGATCACCGCGCACACGAGGGCCGCGATCACATACCAGGGCATGGCTGCGCCTCCTTTATTCGACAGGTGTATAGATCATGCCGCCCTTGCCCCGGTCCGAGCGCATCAGCACCGCGCGCAGGGCGCGCATGGAGGCCGGAGGCACCGCCGGGTCCATGCGGCCTCGCGGGGGCAGCTCGGCCCGGCGCACGAGGGTGATGTGGGGGCTGAAGCGCTTGCGGTCGAAGGGGATTCCCGCGTCGGCCAGGGCGTGGCGCAGCCGCTTCACATAGCCCTCCAGCGCCTCGCAGCGGGAGAGACCCAGCCACCACAGATCGCCGAAGGCCCCCAGGCCGCAAAGCCGCAGCTCCACGGGCGGGAAGGGGACCTGATCCATGACCTGCAGCACGTCCTCCGGGTCGGGATACTCCCCGATGAACGCCAGCGTCAGGTGCAGGTTCTCCGCCGGGGTGTATTTTCCCCGCACCCCGCGGCGCATGAACTCCCGCTGCGCCGACAGCGCGGCGTCCAGCATTTCCCCTTTGAGGGGAATGGCGATGAACAGGCGCATCATCACACCTTCCTTTGATTCAACAACGACTGGTCCCTACTTCCTGATTATACGCCCCCGATGCGAACTTTACATTAATTATAGCCCCCTTCGCTTGACTTTTATCGCTTTACCGCTATAATAGATTAAAATGAATGATCGATAGAGGTGCGGGAGCCATCAGTACCGCCGCCAAGCCCCTCCAGGGGCGGCGACGCGGCGGGAAAGGGACTGCCGCCGAAATCCGGCCCGACTGGAGGCGCGCCGGGTTGGGGGACCGGGAAACACGCGGTTCCCTGTCACAACCCATCGTTGTGGAGCGCTATCTCTGATCTCAAATCCCGCTGCCCCCGCAGCAGCTTGTTTGTGACCGGAGTATAGATACTTCGGTCCTTTCATTTAATATTCATCAGGAGGTTATCATCATGAAGAGAATCATCGTCACCCTGCTGGCCGTCGCCATGCTGCTGTCTGCCTGCGCCTTCGCCGAGGGCACCTTCCGCGTGGGCATGGAGTGCGACTATCCCCCCTTCAACTGGACCCAGGTCGAGGCCGACGAGAACACCGTGCCCATCGACGGCGGCATGGGCTATGCCGGCGGCTATGACGTGGAGATCGCCAAGAGGATCGCCGAGGGCCTGGGCAAGGAGCTGGTGATCTGCAAGATCGAGTGGGACGGCCTGATCCCCGCCCTGAACAGCGACCAGATCGACGCCGTCATCGCGGGCATGTCCCCCACCGCCGAGCGCAAGATCACCGTGGATTTCACCGACGCCTACTATAACAGCGACCTGGTGGTCGTGGTGCGCAAGGACGGCGCCTTCACCGAGGCGGCCAGCCTTTCCGACTTCGCCGGCGCGAAGATCACCGGCCAGCTGAACACCTTCCACTACACCGTGATCCCCCAGCTGGAGGGCGTGAACCAGATGCCCGCCATGGAGACCTTCCCGGCCATGATCACCGCGCTGAACTCCGGCGCCATCGACGGCTACATCTCCGAGCGTCCCGGCGCGGTCTCCGCCGTGGCGGCCAATGACGGCCTGACCTTCGTGACCCCCGGCTTCGTGGCCAGCGAGGAGGATACCTCCATCGCCGTCGCGCTGAAACAGGGCCAGCCGGAGCTGATCGATCAGATCAACGCCATCCTTTCCGGCATCGACACCGACGCGCGCAACGCCCTGATGGACAGCGCCGTGCTGAACCAGCCGGTCAGCGCTGAATAAATCATTCGATAACAGGGAATTGGGAATTGTCGGCAGGACCCGCGCTGTGCGCGGGCCCTGGCTCGATTCCCAATTCCCTGTTGTATTGAGAAAGGTAGGATGACTATGCCGACCGCACAATCCGGCTTCTTTGAATGGGTATGGTTTTTCCTGAAGACCTACGGCGGCCTGTTTTTGCAGGGCGCGGGCATCACGCTGCTGATCGCGCTGACGGGCACGCTGACGGGCTTTGTGATCGGCCTGGGCGTGGGCTACGTGCGCGCCAAGCCCAATGACCGGGAGGGCGGAGCCCTGCGCTATTGGCTGCGCAGGATCGTGCGGGGCCTGCTGGGCGTGTACATCGAGGTATTCCGCTCCACCCCCATGATCGTACAGGCCATGGTGATCTTTTACGGCATGTCGGCGGTGTTCCACGTGAACCTGCCCCACCTGCTGGCGGGCTACATCATCGTGTCCATCAACACCGGCGCGTACCTGTCCGAGATCGTGCGCGGCGGCATACAGAGCGTGGACCCCGGCCAGCAGGAGGCCGCGCTGGCCATCGGCATGACCTATGGCCAGAGCATGCTGCACGTGGTGTTGCCCCAGGCCATCCGCAACATACTGCCGGCCCTGGGCAACGAATTCGTGGTAAACATCAAGGACACCTCGGTGCTGAACGTGATCAGCGTGACGGAGCTGTTCTTCGTATCCAAGTCCGCCGCGGGCACCTATTTCAAGTACTACGAGGTGTTCTTCATCACCGCCTGCATCTACTTCGTGATGACCTTCACCGTCACCCGGCTGCTGCGCTGGATCGAGAAGAAGATGGACGGCCCGGAAAACTACGCCATCCACGGCAGCCAGACCGTGCCGGACGTGGAACTGATCGGCAAGGGAGGCGAGCAGAATGGCTGAGACCATCATTGAAGTCAGGCACCTGAGCAAGTTCTTCGGCGACCACGAGGTGCTGCGGGACGTGGATTTCTCCGTGAGCAAGGGCGAGGTCGTGTCCATCATCGGCTCCAGCGGCTCCGGAAAGAGCACGCTGCTGCGCTGTATCAATTTGCTGGAAAAGCCCACCGGCGGCGAGATCCTATACCACCGCAAGAGCATCCGCGAGCCCGGCTTCAACCTGCAGATGTACCGCGCCCACGTGGGCATGGTGTTCCAGCAGTTCAACCTGTTCGCCAACATGACGGCGCTGGAGAACTGCGTGGTGGGCCAGATGAAGGTGCTGAAGCGCAGCCGCGCCGAGGCGGAGAAGACCGCCATGGAGTATCTGCGCAAGGTGGGCATGGACGTGTACGTGAAGGCCAAGCCCCGCCAGCTGTCCGGCGGCCAAAAGCAGCGCGTGGCCATCGCCCGGGCCCTTTCGATGAACCCGGACGTGCTGCTTTTCGACGAGCCCACCAGCGCCCTGGATCCGGAGATGGTGGGCGAGGTGCTGACCGTCATGAAGGACCTGGCCAGATCGGGGCTTACGATGCTGGTGGTCACCCACGAAATGGGCTTTGCCCGGGACGTGTGCGACAAGGTGGTGTTCATGGACGGCGGCGTGATCGTGGAGAGCGACGTGCCCGAGGCCATATTCACCCGGCCCAGGCAGCCCAGGACCAAGGAGTTCCTCGCAAGGATATTGCAGACGGAGGAATGACGAATTACGGCGGGGGATCTGCTTCCCCCGCCGTTTTCTTATTGCTTCATCAGATACGAGAAGATCAGAAACGCGGTCTTCAGGGCATTGTGGCGGATGCGGCCCTCCTCGTCCAGGGAGAAGATGTCGTCCTCGATGATCGTCGCGCCCTGCCCTGCGATGGCCTCGCGGTCCAGCGCCACCAGGGTCTTGTTCTCGCTGGTCAGGTAGCGCTCGACCACCCTGGGGTCGATCACGGCGTTGTTGCCCACCACGATGTCCACCCGACGGCCCTTCAGGTAGCGGTTCAGCACCGACAGATGGTCGCTGACGTTGTAGCGGTCCGTCTCCCCCGGCTGGGTGACCAGGTTGGACACGTACATGATCGGCGCGCAGGCCCCGCGAATGGCCTCCACGATCTCCTGGGAGATCAGGTGGGGCAGTATGCTGGTATACAGGCTGCCGGGGCTGAATATGATCAAATCGCTTGCGGCGATGGCCTGCTTCACGGCGTCGGCAATGTGGATGTCGTGGTCATAGGACAGGCTTGTGATGTAGCGCACGTTCCGGCTGACGCTCTCCTCGCCGAAGAACTCCGCGGCGCCGGCGGCGTCTCGGCCCACCAGCTCCACCTTTTCCTCGGTCAGCGGCAGCACGTCGCCCCGGATGTTCAGCAGCTTGCACATGTACCGGGTGGCCTCGGTCAGGTTCCCCTTCAAATCGATCAGCGCCGTCAGCAGTATGTTGCGTACCGGGTGGTTGTCCAGGGACGAGCCCTCCCGGTGAAAGCGATAGCGCAGCAGGCTGACCAGGTCGTCATCCACGTTGGCCATGCTCAACAGCACCTTGCCCACGTCGCCCACGGCGGGGATGTCGAACTCCTGCTTCAGCACGCCGGTGGAACTGCCGTTATCCGACACGGTGATCACGGTGGTCACCTCCACCGGGAACAGCTTCAGCCCCGACAGCAGGCAGGACAGCCCCGTGCCGCCGCCAAATACGATGACCTTCTTCATGCTATTTGACCGCGTGGCCCTTGGCGATGATCACGTCCACGACCTTCTGGGCCAGGGCAAGGCAGATTTCGTCGCTCTCGGCCTCCACCATCACGCGGACCACGGGCTCGGTGCCGGATTCGCGCACCAGTATGCGGCCCTTCTCGCCCAGCTGGTCGGCGACCTCCTTCACGGCGGCCTGCACGTCCGGATCGGCCTGGGCCTCGGCCTTGTCGTACACCCGCACGTTGATCAGCTCCTGAGGGTACATCCTAAAGCCCTCGCACAGCTCGCTCATCTTCTTCTTGCGGGCCAGCATGCACTCCATCATCTTCAGGGACGTGAGGATGCCGTCGCCGGTGGTGGCGTACTTCGAGAAGATGATGTGGCCGCTCTGCTCGCCGCCCAGGCGGCAGCCGTGGGTGGTCATGTACTCGTAGACGTACTTGTCGCCCACCTTGGTCTTGACCACGTCGATGCCCCGCTCGTTCAGGGCCTTGAACAGGCCGAAGTTGCTCATCACCGTGGCCACCACGGGCTTGTCCACCAGCTTGCCCCGATCCTGCATGTAGCAGGCGTAGGCGTACATGATGTGGTCGCCCGTCAGCACCTCGCCCTTCTCGTCCACGCACAGGCAGCGGTCGGCGTCGCCGTCATAGGCGAAGCCCACGTCCAGCTGGTTGTCCAGCACGAACTGCTGCAGCGCCTCGATGTGGGTGGAGCCCACGCCGTTGTTGATGTTCAGGCCGTTGGGCTCCGCGCCCATCACATAGGTGCGCGCGCCCAGCGCCTCGAACACGGCCTTGGCGATGGTCCAGGACGCGCCGTTGGCACAGTCCAGGCCGACGCGCAGCCCGCGGAAGCTGTACAGCCCGTGGCTGATCAGGTAGCCCACGTAGCGGTTGCGGCCGCTGACGTAGTCCACGGTCTGGCCGATGTTTTCCTTGGTGGCGAAGGGCAGCTGGCTCACCTGCTGGCCAAACACGTTCAGCTTGCCGTCCAGGTAGTCCTCGATCAGGCCGATGGTGTCCTCGCCCATCTTCTCGCCCTTGCCGTCCAGCAGCTTTATGCCGTTGTCGTAGTAGGGGTTGTGAGAGGCGGAGATCATGATGCCGCAGTCGAACTCGTCGGCGTGGGTGACCCAGGCCACGCTGGGCGTGGTGGTCACGTGCAGCATGTAGGCGTCCGCGCCGCTGGCCGTCAGGCCCGCGATCAGCGCGTACTCGAACATGTAGGAGGAGCGGCGGGTGTCCTTGCCGATGACGATCTTCGCGTTCTCCCGCCGGCCGGCAAAGCGGCGCTGCTGGGTGTAATACCAGCCCAGGAAGCGGCCCACCTGAT
>JBGUQG010000165.1:0-49142 GCA_045130815.1 Christensenellales bacterium | reverse complement strand
TTCGTGGATGGCCGAGACACCGCCGAGGAAATGGTACAGGCAGCCCTGAAGCTGGGTTTTCACACGCTGGGCTTCTCTGAGCATGGCCACGCGGACTATGACGATTGCAGCATGGCCCCGGCCCAGGAGCCGGAGTACCGGACCGAAATCAAGAGGCTGCGGGCGAAGTATGCAGGGCAGATCCACATCCTGCTGGGCTACGAGCACGACTGGTTCTCCCCGGCGGACGTGTCGGAGTACGATTTTTATATCGAATCGGTGCACTACCTGCCCGCGGGCGGGGAGATGTTCAGCGTGGACTGGACCCGCCCGAAGCTGGAGGACGCCATCCGCCGCCACTACGGCGGCGACCCCTACGCGATGTGCCGCCACTACTTCGACGTGGTGTGCCGATCCATCGAGGGTACGAATGCGGACATACTGGGCCACATCGAGCTGGTCATGAAGTTCAACGAGGCCCGGGACCTGTTCGACGACGCCGACCCGCGCTACCTGGGCCCGGCGCTGGCCTGCGCGGAGCTGGCCGCCCGCAGCGGCAGGCTGGTGGAGGTGAACACCGGAGCCATCGCCCGGGGCTACCGGAGCCAGCCCTATCCCGGCGAGGCCATGCTGCGCCGCGTGCATGAGTGCGGCGGCAGGATCATATTGACCAGCGACTGCCACAACTCGGACTTCCTGGACTGCCGTTTCATCGAGGCCGCCGCGCTGGCGAAGGCCTGCGGCTTTGAAACCGCCTGGGAATATCGGGGCGACGCGCCGTCGGAATTCCCGCTGTAAACGGAGGAACGACCTATGAGCCACAGAATCGCCCTGTACGCGGGCTCCTTTGACCCCTTCACCAACGGCCACCTGGACATCGTGCGCAAGGCCGCGGCGCTGTTCGACGAGGTGGTGGTGATGATCGCGGTGAACATCGAAAAGCGCCGCGCCTTTGACGCCGAGACCATGCGCCGGGCCATCCAGGCCGCCGTGGACGCCGAGGGCCTCAACGCCCGGGCGATATTGCACACCGGGCTGGTGGCGGAGTACTGCGCCGAAAACGGCATCCGCTGGAGCGTGCGCGGCCTGCGCAACAGCATGGATTACAACTATGAGGAGAACCTGGCCCAGGTCAACCACATGATCGCCCCGGCGCTGGAATCCATCTACCTGCGCAGCGACGAGCCCGCGATCTCCTCCAGCATGATCCGCGAGCTGATGGCCTTTGGCAAGCCGGTGGACCGGTTCGTGCCGGCGAGCGTGCTGAAAATCATCAAGTAAAGACTGAGGAACGGCTATGAAGAAAGTGGGAATGGTATCGCTGGGCTGCGCCAAGAACCGCGTGGACAGCGAAAACATGCTGGGCATGCTGCGGGAGCGCGGCTTTGAGATCGTCAGCGACCCCGCCGAGGCGGACGTGCTGTTCGTGAACACCTGCGGCTTCATCGAGAGCGCCAAGGAGGAATCCATCGAGGCAATCTTCGAGATGGCCCAGTACAAGAAGCAGGGTGACAAGAAGCTGTTCGTCACCGGGTGCCTGGCTCAGCGCTATCCCGACGCGCTGATGAGCGAGATCCCGGAGATCGACGGCATACTGGGCGTGGCGGAATACGCCCGGCTGTTTGATATGATGGAGGCCGCCGAGCGGAAGGAGCGCCCCTGCTATACCGCCAACGGCGCGCGCTTTTTGCACACGCCCCGGGTGCTGACCACCCCCGGCTACAGCGCCTACGTGAAGATCTCCGACGGCTGCGACAACCGCTGCACCTACTGCGCGATACCGCTGATCCGGGGCGGGTACAGCTCCCGGCCCTTCGATGACATCGTGCAGGAGTGCAACGCCCTGGCCGATCAGGGCGTCACCGAGATCACGCTGATCGCCCAGGACACCAGCCGCTACGGCTGCGATTTCGGCGATGGCCACTATATGCTGCCGGAGCTGCTTCAGGCCGTCAGCGACATCGACAAGGTTCACTGGGTGCGGGTGCTGTACTGCTATCCCGACAGCACCGAAGACCGGCTGCTGGACGCGATCCAGCGCCTGCCCAAGGTGGCCCCCTATTTGGACCTGCCGCTGCAGCACATCGACGACGAGCTGCTGGTGCGCATGAACCGCCGGGGCAGCGCCGACTGGATCAAGAGCCGCGTGGCCGAGTGCCGCAAGCGGGGCATACTGCTGCGCACCACGATGATCGTGGGCTTCCCCGGCGAAACGGACGGGCAATTCCAGAGGCTTTTGGACTTTGTGAAGGTCGCCCGCTTCGAGCGCCTGGGCGCGTTCACCTACTCCGCCGAGGAGGGCACCGCCGCGGCGAAGATGCCAAATCAGATCGACGAGGCGGTGAAGCAGGCCCGGCTGGACCAGCTGATGATGCTGCAGCAGGCCGTGTCGATGGAGGTCAACGAGGCCCGTATCGGCAGCGAGTGCGAGGTGCTGGTGGACGGATTTGACGATGAATCCGGCCGCTTCTACGGCAGGAGCCTGCTGGAGGCCCCGGAGAGCGACGGCTGCATCTTCCTGACCGCGGGCCGGGAGCTGACCCCCGGCGAATACGTGCGGGTGAAGATCACCGGCGCGGACGCCTATGACCTTGAGGGGGAGGTAATCGCATGAATCTTCCCAACAAACTGACGCTTTTGCGCGTATGCCTGATCCCGGTTTTCGTGGTATTCGCCCGGATGACCCCGCTGTGGGCCCAGTTCGTGGCGGTGGCCGTGTACGGCGTCGCCTGCGTGACGGACCTGCTGGACGGCCGCATCGCCCGGTCCCGGAACCTGGTCACCAACTTCGGCAAGTTCATGGATCCCATCGCCGACAAGCTGCTGGTGATGAGCGCCCTGATCGTGCTGACGGCCCAGGGCCGGATGCCCGATTGGGCCTGTATACTGATGCTGGCCCGGGAATTCCTGGTCAGCGGCTTCAGGCTGGTGGCGGTGGAGAACGGCCGCGTGATCGCCGCGGGCCCGCTGGGCAAGCTGAAGACCGTGTTCCAGATGACCGCCACCGTCGCGCTGACGCTGCTGGTGCCTCTGCAGGGCGCGCCGATGCTGGGCCGGTTCGGCGTCGTGCTGGCCAACGTGCTGTTGTATATCGCGCTGGCGCTGACCGTGATCAGCGGCGCGGACTATCTGATCAGAAACCGCGATTGCATCAAGGATTATTGATAAGGAGGTCCCCTCATGAACAAGTGGAACCGCATCAATTACCACCCGAACCTGCCCCTGGGCGAGGACGGCCGCAAGGTCACCGCCAGCCCGGAGCACATCCGCCTGAGCCTGGACGCCGCCCGGGAGGGCATGGTGCTGCTGAAGAACGACAACGGCGCGCTGCCGCTGCGGCAGGGCGCGAAGGTGGCGCTGTTCGGCAAGGGCACCTACGACTATGTGAAGGGCGGCGGCGGCAGCGGCGACGTGGCCTCGCCCTACGTGCACAACCTGGCCGACGGCATGAAGCAGTATCCCGACCGTGTGACGCTGTTTGACGAGACCGACGCGTTCTACCGCGAGCACGTGCGCGCCCGCTACGCCGAGGGCCGTGAGCCCGGCGCCGTGGACGAGCCGGAGCTGCCGGAGGACATCGTGAAGCGGGCCGCCGCCTTTGCCGAGGCCGCCATCATCTCCATCAGCCGCTTCTCCAGCGAGGGCTGGGACCGCAAGAGCGCCTTCGACAGGATCGGGCAGCACGTGGGCGTGTGGACGGACGACCCCCGCTACCAGCTGACCCAGGCCCTGTTCGTGAAGGGCGACTTCGTGCTGACCGACGCCGAGGCCGCCATGGTGGAGAAGGTGACCGCCGCCTTCGACCGGGTGATCGTGGTGCTGAACGTGGGCAGCGTGTTCGACACCGCCTGGTTCATCGACAACCCCGCCATCGACGCCGCGCTGATGGGCTGGCAGGCGGGCATGGAGGGCGGCCTGGCCGAGGCCCAGCTGCTGCTGGGTCTGGACACGCCCTCGGGCAAGCTGGCGGACACCTTCGCCGCCACGCTGGAGGACTATCCCTCCTCCCCGGGCTTCTACGAGTCCGACGACTATGTGAACTACGAGGACGACATCTACGTGGGCTACCGCTACTTCGAGACGGTGCCCGGCGCGGCCAAAAAGGTGAACTATCCCTTCGGCTACGGCCTGTCCTACACCCGCTTCGAGCTGTCCCAGCCCGCCTTTGTCGTCACCAGCGAAACGATCTCCGTCTTGCTGACCGTGACCAACACCGGCGACGTCGCCGGCAAGGAGGTCGTGCAGGTCTACTTCGCCGCACCCCAGGGCAAGCTGGGCCGCCCCGCCCGCCAGCTGGCCGGCTGGCAGAAGACCCGCAAGCTGATGCCCGGCGAGAGCCAGAAGCTGCGCGTCACCTTCCCGATCGAGCGCATGGCCGCCTATGACGACCTGGGCAAGGTGCAAAAGTCCGCGTGGCTGCTGGAGGCGGGGGACTACGCCTTCTTCGTGGGCACCGACGTGCGCGCCCCGAAGGCGGACTTCACCTGGAAGCTGGACGGCACCCGCGTGGTGGAGCAGCTGACCGAGCGCATGAAGCCCACCCAGCTGGAAAAGCGCATGCTCTCCGACGGCAGCTATGAGCCGCTGCCCCAGGGCGCGCCCAACGATCCCAACGCCGACGCGCTGCCCCGCATGAACGACGAGGACTGCAACGGCGTGTGCCCGGCGATCCGCCCCATGGCCAGCCGCCGCTACCGCCTGAAGAACCCGAACCCCCAGCTGATCGACGTGGCCGAGGGCCGGATCACCCTGGACGCGTTCATCGCCGCCCTGTCCGACGAGGACCTGGCCTGGCTGCTGGGCGGCCAGCCCAACGTGGGCGTGGCCAACACCTTCGGCTACGGCAACCTGCCCCTGTACGGCGTGCCCAATGTGATGAGCGCCGACGGCCCCGCGGGCCTGCGCATCCGGCCAGAGGTGGGCGTGAAGACCACCGCCTTCCCCTGCGCCTGCCTGCTGGCCTGCACCTGGGATCCCCAGGTCACCGAGGCCGTGGGCCGCGCCGCCGGTGAAGAGGTCCGGGAGAACAACATCGGCGTGTGGCTGGCCCCGGCCATCAACATCCACCGCAATCCGCTGTGCGGCCGCAACTTTGAGTATTTCTCCGAGGACCCGCTGCTCACCGGTCACCTGGCCGGCGCGCTGATCCGCGGCGTGCAGTCCGCGGGCGTGGCCGCCACCGCCAAGCACCTGGCCCTGAACAACAAGGAGACCAACCGCAAGGATTGCGACTCCCGGGCCTCCGAAAGGGCCATCCGCGAAATCTACCTGAAGGCCTTTGAGATCGTGGTGAAGGAATACGATGTGTGGAGCATCATGACCAGCTACAACGTGATCAACGGCCACCGCGCCAGCGAGTACGACGACATGCTGAACGGCATCCTCCGCGCCGAGTGGGGCTACGAGGGCATGGTGACCACCGACTGGTGGACCTACGGTGAGCACTACAAGGAGTGCGCCGCCGGCAACGACATGAAGATGGGCTGCGGCTATCCCGAGCGCCTCATGAAGGCCCTGGAGATCGGCGCCCTGACCCGCGAGCAGATGGAGACCGCAGCCAGGCACATTCTGGGAATGATCCTGAAGCTGGATTGAGCCGGTTGAGCCGGTAGAACCGGCAGTCCCCTGCTGCCGCCATCTGTATCGACGATTTCCCGCGCCACTGATTCAAGCGCGGGAAATCATTGTTTATTCGCCCAATAAGCCGGACTGACGGAAACAGGCCACCCCTGATGCGTTCAAATCGAATACATCAGGGGTGTCTTCGTACCCAAAAGCCTTCCCCCATGGGGAAGGTGGATCACCGCGAAGCGGTGAGACGGATGAGGTCCTCTACGAAACGCCCCGCGCCTCTGCTGCAATCAAGGCCCGAATCACCACATCATAGAACCTCATCCGCCCCTTCGGGGCACCTACCCCAGAAGGGAAGGCAGCGTGATGTCATCTTTCCGTTTCATTCGCTGTCATATACAAAGGCAGCACATGCATTCATATTGCCATGTGCTGCTTACATATTCCTCTTGGGATTGTTGGTCTGCCTCAGCAAGTAGTCTATGCTCACCCGGTAATAATTCGCCAGCTTCACCAGCAGTTCGTCCGTCAGCGGCTGCGTTCCCGTTTCGACGTAGCTGTATTTGCGCTGGGTAATACCGATCGCGTCCGCGATTTGCTGCTGGGTCAGGTCGGAATCATCCCTCAAATCCTTGATCCTGTTGTCCAATAACCCCTCACCACCAGATAATAGCCTGCCCAAAATATAGCATAGATAATAATTATCTATTGACATTTAGATAATATTTATCTAAAATAGAGAGGGGCATATATTGTTTTACCGTCAAGTATATAAAGGAGGTACATCTCATGGCCAGAACTGCGCATGATGGTGCAAACTATGTCAGACAACAGAAGGGACATAGTATACTGTTGTTTTTGATCCTGTCTCTATTTGTGATTGGCATTCCTTTCCTGATTTACTATTCTTTCAGCCCTAATCATTATTGGCACTTATAGAATATATCCCCGTATTCCGTCTTGTTCCAACATAACACAAAATCCTTCGCTTCGTTCAGGATGACGCCGAGTCGCAAGGCTGTCATCCTGAGCGCAGCGAAGGATCTTCTTTGTCACGGGATTGACCGTCAGCCCGCGCCTCCCCCATACGACAGCACCAAATCCACAAGATCATGGTACAGCGGGCATTCCTTTTCGCTACAATGGTTACGTATCCCCAGCACGAGCCAATCCAACGATACATCCAATGCCGTGCTCAATCTCGCCATCGTATCCAGCGACGGCGTCTTTTCCACGCGTTCGATGTGGCCGACAAAGGACGAGGAAACACTCACCATGCGGGCAAGCTCCACCTGTGACAGCTTTTCATGGCCTCACGCCGTTGCCTAACGCGACTACCGACGCTTGCATAATCCATGCCGCTCTGTCCCTCGCTTTTCCACGCTTTATAGTGATTATACTCACTATATATCAAGAGCGCAAGCCCCATATAATGCATATGAGGTGAGCGTATGGCTATTTCCTTTCGCCCGATGCGGGAATACATGGAGAAGCACCATATTTCCTATTACCGCCTGGGCAACGAGGGGATCGACGCGCAGACCCTGCAGCGCATACGCCACGACCAGCCCATCACCACGACCACCCTCGGCGCGCTGTGCAGGATCATGGACTGCCAGCCCGGCGACCTGATCGAATACATCAAGGAAACCCCCGATGCCTGATAGCACCGGGGGTCATTCATAGTGAGTCACTTGGAACCCGTCCTCAGGTGGCTCATTCCCAATTCTTGCACACATCCACCCACGCGGTGTAGCCGGAATACTGTTCCAGCTCCGGTATGGTCATTTCGATGGCGCTGTTGCCGCTGCCGCAGGCGGGAAACACCGTTTCAAAGCGCCGCAGCGATATGTCCAGGTATACGGTGACGCCCTCGTTCACGGCGAAGGGGCACACGCCGCCCACGGCGTGGCCGACCATCGCCTCGGCCTGATCCGGCGTGAGCATCTTCGCCTTGACGCCGAAGTGGGCCTTGTACCTGGGATTGTCAATCTTCGCGTCCCCGGCGGTAACGATCAGTATTGCTCTTCCATCCACCATAAACGACAGCGTCTTGGCGATGCGGCAGGGCTCGCACCCCAGCGCCAGGGCGGCCAGCTCCACGGTGGCGCTGGACACGTCAAACTCCCGCACGCGATCCCCAATCCCATGCGCCTCGAAATACGCCTTTACCTTTTCAATGGCCATAATAACCTCTCCCATATTCCAAGCGGCCCGCCCACATACCCGTGGACGGGCCGCCGTTGTTTCGTTGGTGTTACGCGCAGTCCTCGAACATCTCGTTGGCCTGCTCGCGGGTGATCAGTATGTTCCTGGGCTTGGAGCCGTCAGCCTCCGACACGATGCCCCGGCGGGACATCTCGTCGATAATGCGGCCCGCGCGGGCATAGCCGATGCGCATCTTGCGCTGCAGCATGGAGATGGACACCTGGCCCAGGTCGATGGCGATATCCACCGCCTCGGCCAGCTTCGGGTCGTACTCGGAGTCGATCTCCTCCTTCTCGGCGTCGGTGCGGGTGGCGTTCTCCAAATGCTCGATCATATCCGGGTCGTACACGGCCTCGCCGGACTGCTTGATGTACTCCACAATAGCGTGGACCTCGTCGTCGGACACCCACGCGCCCTGCACGCGCATGCTCTTCATGCCGTTGGGCACGAACAGCATGTCGCCGTTGCCCAGCAGCTTTTCCGCGCCGCCATGGTCGATCATGGTGCGGCTGTCCACCTGCGAGGCCACGGAGAAGGCGATACGGGTGGGGATGTTGGCCTTGATGATGCCGGTGATGACGTTTACCGACGGCCTCTGTGTGGCGATCACCAGGTGCATGCCGCAGGCGCGGGCCAGCTGGGCCAGGCGGCAGATGCTGTCCTCGACCTCGCCGGGGGAGACCATCATCAGATCGGCCAGCTCGTCGATGATGATGACCATCTGGGGCATCAGCTTCTCGCCTTCCTTCAGCGACTTGTTGTAGCCCTTGATGTCCCGCACGCCCCGCTCTGCAAACAGCTTGTAGCGCTTCGTCATCTCCGCCACGGCCCAATCCAGGGCGCTGGCGGCCTTCTTCGGGTCCGTGACCACCGGGCAGACCAGGTGGGGGATGTTGTTGTAGACAGACAGCTCCACCACCTTGGGGTCGATCAGGATAAGCTTGACCTCCTCGGGGGACGAGCGGAACAGTATCGATGTAATGATGGCGTTGATGCACACCGACTTACCGGAGCCGGTCTGACCCGCGATCAGCACGTGAGGCATCTTGGCGATATCCGCCACGATGTAGCGGCCGGAGTTGTCCTTGCCCAGGCCCACCGCGATGCGGCTGGGGTGCTTGCGGGCATCGGAGGATTCCAGCACGTCGCGCAGGCGCACCATCTCCACCTTGTCGTTGGGGATCTCCACGCCCACGGCGGCCTTGCCGGGAATGGGCGCCTCGATGCGCACGGACATCGCCGCCAGGTTCAGCGCGATGTCGTCCGCCAGCGAGGTGATTCGGCTCACCTTCACGCCAGGGGCGGGCTGCAGCTCAAACCGGGTGACCGCGGGGCCGTGGGCAATGCCCGTCAGCTTCGCGGAAATGCCGAAGCTCTGCAGCGTGTCCTCCAGCAGCTGGGCCTTCTGCATGTCGCGGTTGTTGTGGACGGAGGTGTCCTCCACCTCGCCCTGGGCCAGCAGGTCCAGCGGGGGATAGTTGTAGGGCGCGGGATCGTCCTCCGCGGGCTCGGCCTCCTTGACACGCTTGATCTTGGAGAAGGATGGCTTTTCGGCGATGCCGGCCCGCACGACCTCCTTCTTCCTCGCCTTTTCCGCGGGCATGTCGAAGGGCGGCTCGTCGTCGTCCGGGACCTCGTAGGCCTCCGGCTCGATCTTCAGATCGTCTATGGACACGTTGCTCTTCCGGTCCGCCTTCACGATGACCGGCTTCTCCGGCTCGGCGTCGGGGATGTCCACGATCCCGGCCTTCTCAGCCTTCTCCGCCTTCATCGAGGAGGGACGGTCGATCTCAAAGGCCTTCTTCCGGGGCCTTTCGGCCCTTTCGATCTTGTCCAGCGCGGCGCTCTCGGCCTCCAGGCGGTCAAAATCGTCGAACTCGTCAAACAGCGGGTCCTTCGCCGCCGCCGTCGGCGCGACCTTTTCCATGTCCTCGTTGTACAGCTTCTTGCGCTTCTTCTGCTGGACCGGTTCGGCCGCCGCGACGCCCGTCGCGGGGCGCTTGCGGGGCTGGTTCGCCGCCCGCGCGGGACGGCCGCCGAATTCGTCGCTCATGGCGTCGGCATTGCGCCGGGCCGCCCTCGCGGGCTGGGCCGGGCGGGCACTGACCTCCTCAATGCGGGCTGAGGCGCGACGGCCGGAAGCGGCCGGCTGCGCGGCCTGGGCCGTTCTGCGGCGTGGCTTGTCGGCGGGAACGTCGGCGCCGCTGACCAGCGATTCGCTGAAGGGATCCCGGTTCACGCGGCTTCGGGACGCGGCCCGGGCAGGCTTTCGGGATTCAAAATCATCGAACTCATGTTCGTTTTTGTGGCTCTCTCGGCGCGCCTCGGCCCGGCTGCCCACAAAGCGCACGAAGCGCCCCATGCGCCCCGTGGCGGTCAACAGCAGCACGGCCATCAGCAGCGTGACCAGGAAGCCCCCGGCCACGCCGAGCATCTGGTGAAAGGGATAGGCCAGCAGCGCGCCCAGCAGGCCGCCGCCGATGCCCTCCCGGTAGGACCATATGACGATATTGAAGTATTCGCTCTTGATTTGCCGGTGGTCGATGATCGTCCTGATGAAGAACATGTGCACCGCGGTGAACAGGCACAGGATCAGCAGCGCGTCCGCGGCCACGCGGACCAGGTTGATCTTCATGCCCCTGGCCGCGCCGATGCACAGCACGCCGGCCCACACCAGCACCAGCGGGATCACCACGGCGATGTTGCCGCCGAGGCCCACCAATACGTCCTTGATCGCGCCCATGCTCGTGCCGGCCTGGGGGGATGCCAGGCAAATGTAGATGAGCAGGATCGCCAGGCCAAATAATCCTACTGCTGCCAGAATCTTCGCAGGCACATTGGAACCGCTTTCCTGTTCCTCATATCGCCTATTATTCATCGCTCTCGCAGTCATTGGCCGTTTACCTCCAAAGTTTTATCCGTCCAACGCCGGTCAACCGCCGATCAGGCTCGTCACCAGGTTGCCGACGTTCAAAAAATCGATTTGGGTGACGAATGTGTACAGCGCGGAGCCGGTCCGCAGATTGTCCGCGAACTCGGGGGACACGATCTGCACCAGCGCCGGCAGCAGGCACAGCACCAGCACGACCATCACCAGGCCGCGGGCCAGGCCGAATATGCCGCCCAGCAGCCAGTCAAAGCCGCGCACCAGCGGGAAGGAGATCACGTGGTCCAGCAGATTCACCACCAGGCACGCCAGCACGTACAGCGCGATGAAGCACAGCAGGAACGCGCCCACGTTGAACACGGCCTGCCAGATGGTCTGATCCAGATAGTCGGCCAGGGTGTTGATGCCCAGCCTTTGGAACATCTGGGCCCGCACGTTGGCCTCAAAGGCCTTGGAGACCACCGACAGCTTGTCGGCCACCGAGGAAACGGCGTTCTGTATCGCCGATTCGCCCCCGGCGATCACCTCCGAAACGGTGCTGACCGCCTGGGTGTGGGTCTCGAAGAAGGTCTCCGGCTCCAGGTACTGGTTCAGCACGGCCATCAGCGTTTGGTTGGACAGCGCCAGCTGGGCCACCCTCGGGTACAGCTGCTGCGCCCCGAACCACGCGCCGACGAACCCGAAGGTTCCCAGCAGCGATGTGATGAACCCCCGGTACATGCCTGAGATCAGGTAGAACGCGAGGATCACGATGATCGTGAGGTCCAACAGATTCAGGTTCATTATTCCATCCCCCTCGTTTAAGGAAGTTTGCGCATGGGCTTAGCCTGTCCATTTTTTGGCTTTTCATGCGCTACGACAGATTCAATACGTAGACGATGTTGCCGTTGCCGAGGATCGCCATGTTGTTGGCGGTCACGCCGTACACCTTGTCGAACACCATCGGCAGCGCGTAGGCGGTCACCGTCTGGCTGCCCTGGGTGGCGATGGCCACATAGCCCTCGGTGGAGAAGCCGTATACCCGGTCGTTTCGGGCGATCAGCGATTGACAGCCGTAGGGCATCCGCACCTGCTGGTCCAGGTTGGCGCGGATCATGCGCACATCCTGCATGCCCTTGGTGGAATCGTACTGGGCATTGGGCACAAAGGCCATCAGCGGGTCGTCCAGCACGCCCTCGTCCAGCGCGGCCATGTACCAGCCGTACACCTTGGTGCGGCGGCTCTTGTCCTCCTTGCCGGTATAGTCGTACACCTTCAGGAAGGTGTCGCCCGCGCAGCAGAAGTAGGAGGACTGGAACACCACGCCGTACATCAGCTGCTCGTTGTCGTGGATGGAGCCCACCATCTCCTTGCCGGGGCGGTAGGTGTTCACCGTGCAGCTGGGCACCGTGCCGCTGGTATCCAGGCTCATCACCCACAAAAGGGACCCGTTTGAGAAAAACCCGTATTCGATCACGGTCTGGTTCGTCAGCGTGATACTGTTCACGCGGCGGCCTCCCGGCTCCATCAGGACAATCGTGCTGTTGTATTCCGGCCCCAGCAGCACCGCGGTGTACTTTTCGCCGATGCAGGCGGACAGCACGTCCGTCTCCATCGCGCCGCTGAAGGTGGGCGTGCCGGTCAGGCTGTCGATCAGCGTCAGCGATTCGCCGGACCAGGCGGCCACGCCGTTGGCGTTGGCGTCGAAATCGGCGTTGCGGCCGATCAGGTACGACCACTTGATGCGGCCCTCCGTGGTCACGGCGCCGATGTAGCTGCCGTCGTAGTACACAAAGCCGTCATCCACCACCTCCAGCCCCAGGTTGGAGGCCAGCTGCACGGCCTTATAGTCGTAGGAGCTGCGGTGGGTGGCGCTTCCGATGATCCGCCCCGCCGCCAGCGCGATCACGCTGACGAACACGACGATCAACAGAGCGATTGCCCATGGAAGGCGAGCCTGTCGGTTCCTTTCCATGGAATCCTCCCGTTTCGGTTATTGTCGTGGCCCGGGATGGGCATGAAAAGCCAATCATCCCTTGTATGCCATACTGAACTTTATTATAATAGAGAAGTCCCACCGTTGCAACGACGCTGCTGTGACAAAACCGGGCAAAAAGAATACATTTGCGCTGGAATCTTCAAACCAAAACCACATTGCGGCCCGCTTTGTCCAATACAGGACCAATTTGAAGGGAAATCGAATGGCGACCAGAAAAAAGAGAAACAAAAAGCCGGGGAAGGGCTACAGGATCGCGCTGAGGTTAATCGTCGCGGCGGCGCTGGCCCTCGCCCTGATCGTCGCCGCGGGCGTGCTCAACGCCAACGTGGTGCGCATCCGCCGTGCGGAGGTGATCCTCGCGGACCTTCCCCCGTCCTTCGACGGCGTGACCGCGCTGTACGCCTCAGACATCGATCTGATGGGCATGAACACCCCGGCGAAGGCCGGCGCGCTGTTTGAAAACCTGCAATCGCTGAAGCCGGACCTTCTGCTGCTGGGCGGCGACTACAGCGCCTCGACGCTGTTGGAGATTTTGAACAAAACCGGCGATAGCGAAGCGGGCCTGGCCAAAAAGCAGGCGGCCCGAGTGGATTTCTTCCACTATATAATGGATTTTGACGCGCCTCTGGGCAAGTACGCTATCGCCGCCCCGGAGGATGCGGATTGGGACGGCCTTGCCGCCCTGATGCACGAATGCGGCATTGAGCCGCTGTTCAACCAGCGTGCTCAGGTCCGACGCGGCGACGCGTCGATCTTCCTGGCAGGCATCTGCCAGGAGAGCGCCGGGCTCAATTCCGCCGGAAGGACATTTCAGCGGGGCGACTGCGTGCTGACGCTGGCCTACAGCCCGGTGGTGCTGCCGGTCCTGCTGACCAGCGAGGCCTCGGACGGCGGCCAGTGGAGCGACCTGACCCTGTGCGGGCACACCCACGGCGGCCAGGTGCGACTGTTCGGCCGCAGCGCGCTGCCCCTGCAGCGCCAGGAAAAGCAGAACCCGTCCGGCTGGGTGCGGGAGGCCGGCCAGCCCATACTGATCACCCAGGGCGTGGGCTGCGAGGGCGTGAGCCTGCGCCTGGGCTCCCAACCGGAGGTCTGGCTGATCACTTTGCGGCGGCCATAGGATGTTTCACGTGAAACATTGTCCTTCCCGTCGATTTTCCGCCGGGCCCCGCAAAAACCGCAGCGGATTTCGGCGGAAAATAATGTTTCACGTGAAACAATCCCGAAAGACGATAACATTGATGCGGTATAATGAATACCCTGAAGTGGAGGATAGTCATATGACGCCCTATATCTGCTCCGACTGCCCCAGGCAGTGCGCCGCCCCGCGGGGCGAAACCGGCGCAGGCTTTTGTCGCATGGGCGCGGACCCGGTGATCGCCCGGGCCGCCCCGCACTACGACGAGGAACCCGTGATCAGCGGCGCCCGGGGCTCTGGCGCGGTGTTCTTCTCCGGATGCGCGCTGCGCTGCCGCTTCTGCCAGAACTATCCCATCTCCCACCAGGGCTACGGCAGGCGGGTCAGCGTGGAACGGCTGCGGGAAATCTACCTTGAGCTGATCGAAAAGGGCGTCCACAACATCAACCTGGTCAATCCCACCCACTTCATCCGGGCCATCGAGGCCTCGCTGGAAGGCGGCTTGCCGGTGCCGGTGGTCTGGAACACCGGCGGCTACGAGCGGGTGGAGACCCTGCACCGCCTGGAGGGCCGGGTGCAGGTATACCTGCCGGACCTCAAATACATTGAGGGGTACTCCTCCCGGCGCTACTCCGCCGCCGCCGACTACTTCGACTTCGCCGGTCCCGCGCTGAAGGAGATGCTGCGCCAAACCGGCCCGGTGGAGCTGGACGAGGATGGCATCATACGGCGCGGCACCATCGTGCGGCACCTGATCCTGCCCGGTCGGGCGTCGGAATCGATGGCGATACTGGATTGGATCGCCGAAAATCTGCCCGGCGCGTGGGTCAGCCTGATGGCCCAATACCTGCCCTTCGGCAGCGTGCAGGGGTTGGATGCGCTGGACCGGCGTCTGACCCAGCAGGAATACGACGCCGTGGTGGATCACCTGATGGACCTGGGCCTGGAGGACGGCTTCGTGCAGGAGCTTTCGTCCTCCGACGAAAAATATATTCCCGCCTTCGACCTCACGGGCGTGGAAAAATCGATTACAGAGGAGAAGTAGACGCATGGAACTTCGCTTCTCACCGTTGTTCAGCGGGTCGAGCGGAAACTCAATCTACGTGGGCTGCGACGACGCCCAGATTTTGGTGGACGCCGGCGTGTCCGGCTCCCGGGTATCCGGCGAGCTGGGCGTGATCGGCGTGGACCCTCACAGCCTGAACGCCATACTGGTGACCCACGAACACGCGGATCATATCAAGGGCATCGGCATACTCTCCCGCAAATACGACCTGCCGGTGTACGCTACGGAGGGCACCTGGCAGGGCATGGCCGGCAAAATCGGCGCCATCGCCGAAAAAAACCGGGTGATGTTCGAGCCGGATCAGGATTTCTTCATCGGTTCCATCAATGTGACGCCTTTTTCCACGCCCCACGACGCCAACCAGCCCGTGGGCTTCGCCTTCGAGGTGCAGGGCTCGAAGCTGGCCGTGGCTACCGACCTGGGCTGCGTGCGGGAAGGCTGGCTGAAGCACGTGGTGGGGGCGGACGCGGTGCTGCTGGAATCCAACTACGACCCGGACATGCTGCGGGCCGGTCCCTATCCCTACGAGCTGAAAAAGCGCATCATGTCCCGTCACGGGCATCTTTCCAACGACGACGCCGGCATGGTAGCCGTGGAGCTGGCACGCAACGGCGCCCGCCAGATCATACTGGGCCACCTGAGCAAGGAAAACAACTTCCCGGAGCTGGCCATGCGCTCCTGCGAGCTGGCACTGCAGATGAACGGCATCGCGCCTCACGAGGACGTGCTGCTGTACATCGCCCGCCGCGACGGCAACACCGGCATGTTCAGCATATCATCAAGTATAGTATAAAATCGATCTCAATGAATATATATTCATCAAGATCATTAGAATCAAAGGAGAAACGCATGAAGCGACCGAACCGACTGATCCGAATTCCCGATGTCTTCATCTCCGCGTCGCTGTTCGTGACTGCCCTGCTGGGCCAGTCCATGAACGCGGCGCTGTTTTTCGTCTGCTGCCTGGCGCTGTCTCTGCTGTCCCTGTTCTGCGGCGAGGGGTTGCGCATCGCCTTCGCCGCCCAGCCCTCGCTGCGGGGCGTGCGGGGCAGCGCAAAGCTCGCGCTGCTGCTGCAGGCCGCAGCGCTGCCCGTATCCCTGCTGATCGCGTGGCCGCTGGGGCTTCTGAAAAACCCGATGATCCTGCCATTTTTGATCTCGGCTACCCTCTATAATATCGAACATACGTTCTATGAATATCTGTACGCCCTGGGGGACAGCGCCAGCGCGGCCCTGAGCCGCGGGCTTTCCGCGCTGCTTCTGCTGACGGGCCTGTCCTTGTCCGGCGGCGGCGAGAACTTCCAGCCGCTCTGGCTGGTGGGCCTTTCCCTGCTGTCGGCCTTCATAGCGGCGCTCATCGCCCTGGTCTCGGGTAAATTCGCTCAGGGCAGGATCAACGCAAAGGTGCTTTCCGCCGCGCCACGCGCCGCGATACAGTCGCTGCTGTATCCGGCGCTGTTCGCGCCGATGGTCCTCCTGCCCGGATCGCTGGGCGTTCCGGCGGCCTTCTTCTGCGGGCTGATCCTCTGTGCGCTCTGCCGCACGCCCTTCCGGCGCACGTCCTCCGAGGCCTCAGGAATGAACCGGGCGCTGCTTACTGTCGGCGCGCTCGGCGCCGTCATCGCCCTCGCGGCAAAGCTGCTGCCCGTACCGACGGCAACCGCAGCCGCGGATATTTATACAGGCTTTGACCTGTTCACATCCGCTCTCGCCGTGCTGCTGGCGGCGCTGTGCAGCCTTATGCTGTACGGCAATTTCAGAAAGGAGGTTTGACCGTGGCCGACCCCATGGACGCCTCCGGCTTCGTATCGGTCTCTGAAGCCGTGCCGGACGTGCTTTTGGATATCCGCTACTTTTCCACCTACAATTTCATGGGCCGCCGGGTGGACGGCTACGAAATGCCCGTCGCGCTGATGTGCCGGGAAGCCGCCGACGCGCTTCTCAAGGCCTCCGGGAGGGCCAAAGCGCTGGGCTTCCGCCTGAAGCTCTGGGACGCGTACCGCCCCCAGCGCGCGGTGGATCACTTCGTGCGTTGGGTGGAGGATGAAAACGACACGCTCATGAAGCCCCTGTTCTACCCTGAAACGGAAAAATCCAGCTTCTACGCGCTGGATTTCATCGGCAGGCGCTCCGGCCACAGCCGGGGCAGCGCCGTCGATCTGACGCTGTTTGACACCCGCACCGGCACAGACGCGGACATGGGCGGCTTCTTTGACTTCTTCGGACCCCGTTCCCGCTTCGACTTCAGGGGCCTGGCCCCCGCCCAGCGCTCAAATCGGGCGCTGCTGCGCGATATCATGACCTCCGCCGGCTTTGAGCCCCTGGAGGCCGAGTGGTGGCACTTCCGCCTGATCGACGAGCCTTATCCCGACACCTACTTCAACTTCCCGGTGCGTTGGCCGGTGTGATATGGCCAGTGAATGGTGGACAGTGGGCAGTTTTACTGTTGCCTGATCCGTAAAACTCACTTTCCCACGCAAAAGTCACGGAACACCCGGTCGATGACCTCCTCCGTGGCGTTTTCACCGGTAATCTCCGACAGCCTGTCCAGCGCCTCTCCGATATCGATGGCGGCGGTATCCAGGGGCATTCCCGACCCGATGGCCTCCACGGCGCGCTCCAGCGCGCCGCAGGCCTCCCGGGCGAGGGCGATGTGCCGCAGGGCCGTCAGCTGGCCGTCGGCTTCCTGCTGGGCGGTCACGCGCCGCTCCAACTCAGCGACCAGCGCGTCCAGGCCCTGGCCCGTGCGGGCGGAGGTCTCGAGCACCGTCTGCCCGGTCAGCGCCTTCGCCTGCGCCAGGGTCACGACCTGCCTTTCATCGCTCTTGTTCAGGCATACCACGGCCCGCTCGTCCGCGGCCCTGACCAGCGCCTCATCCGATTCGTCCAGAGGCTCGGCGGCGTCCAGCACGATCAGCACCACGTCCGCGCCCTCCGCGGCCCGGGCGGCGCGGTCCACGCCGATCCGCTCGATGGGATCGCTGGTGTCCCGTCGTCCCGCGGTATCTGAGAGCTCCGCCATCACGCCGCCGATACTGATCCGCTCGGTGAGCACGTCCCGCGTGGTGCCGGGAATGTCGGTCACGATGGCCCTCTCCTGATTGAGCAGCGCGTTCATCAGCGAGGACTTGCCCACATTGGGCCGCCCGGTCAGCACGATGGACGCGCCTTCCCGCACCAGCCGCGCGCTGCGGGCGTCGCTGCGCCGCTCGATCTCGCCGATCACCTCGCGCAGCCCGGAGAGCACGGCGGGGGAGGCGACCTCCTCCTCCACTTCGTCTGGAAAGTCGGTGCTGGCCTCGATCGTCGCCAGCAGGCTCTTCAGCCGGTCGGATACGGATCGCACAAATCCGGACACGCCGCCCTCCAGCTGCCGCACGGAGGCCCGCGCCGCCGCCTGGCCCTGGGCGCCGATCAGCTGCATCACCGCCTCGGCCCTCGCCAGGTCTATCCTGTGGTTCAAAAAGGCCCGCTTGGTGAACTCGCCCGGCCCGGCCATCCTGGCGCCCAGCTCCAACGCGCGGGCAAGCACCGCCCCGGCGCTCACAGAGCCGCCGTGGCAGTGGACCTCGGCCACGTCCTCCCGGGTATAGCTGGCCGGGGCGCGCATCAGCACCGCCATCACCTCGTCCAGCGTGTTGCCCTGCCCGTCCACAGCCCTGCCGTACATCAGCCGGTGGGATTCAAAGCCCTCCCGCGTCTTCGCGGGCACGAACAGCGCCCGAAGGATGTCTTCCGCGCCGTCCCCGCTGATCCTGACGATGGCGATGCCGCCTACCCCGGCAGCCGTGGCGATGGCAGCGATGGTGTCATACTGTTGAACCATATCTCTTCTCTTTCCATACGCAAATAGGGGAACATCACGTCGTTCCCCTATTGCCTGTTGCCTGAGTCCTCAGTTCGTCGCCCCGGTCCGCACCGGCAGCACCAGGTGCAGATAGTCCGGATCTCCTACGGGGGTGATGATGCATGGACTGATGGCGTTGTTCAGGTTGATCTCTATCTGTTCGGCGTCGATGAAGCGCACCACGTCCGTCAGATACTTCACGTTGAAGGCGATGTTCAGGTCCGCTCCTTCCTGCTGGATCTCCAGCTTCTCGTACACGTCGCCGATCTGGGAGTGGGATTCGATGGTCATTTCGCCGGCGGCGATCTTCAGGATCAGCAGGTTGTTGTTGCCCTCCCTGGCGATCAGCGCCGCGCGGTCGATGCCGCGGCGGAAGGGTTCCAGGTCCACCACCGCGCGGGTAGCGAAGCGGGGCGGCAGGATCTGGCGGTACTGCACGTATTCGCCCTCCACCAGGATCACGAAGATATCCGTCTTCTCCAGCTTGATGTGCAGCTTGTTGCCCCCGAAGGACAGCGTGGCGAAGGCCTCCGGGTCGTCGGACAGCAGCTTGCCGATGTCGCCCACGGCGCGGCCGGGGATGATGGCCGACAGCTTCTCCAACACGTCGCCGCACTTGGCACGCCGCAGCGCCAGCCGGAAGCCGTCCAGCGCCACCATGGTCACGTCGCCGTCCGCGATCTCCAGCAGGCAGCCGGTCAGCACCTCGCGCATGTCCTCCACAGCGATGGCGAACTCCGTCTTTTGGATCATGTCCTTCAGCATATCCTGGGGAAGCGATATCTCCTTCTCACCGCTGATCGCCGGCAGGGCGGGATAGAGGTCAGCGTCCTGGCCGGAGATGTTGGTGCGGCTGCCCGCGCCGCGGATCGTGAACACAAAGCGCTCGTTCATCGAAACGTCGATGTCTCCGTCCGACAGACGGCGAACGATCTCGTTGAACAGCTTGCCGGGAACCACGCCGCGCCCGGGCTCGGTCACGTTGGCCTCCATGCGGGTGACGATGGTGATCCTCTCGTCCGAGCAGGTCAGTATCACCTCGTTCATGTCGGTCTCGATCAGTATGCCCTCCAAAATCTGGTTGGTGGTGCGGCCGGGCAGGGCTTTGGTGGCCGTCTGCAATGCTTCGATCAGCGTCGCCGCCGAACAGTTGAATCGCATGGGTGTTTCCTCCTCGTTCGGGTCCTTCGGATGCGGGCAGCCGGCCCGCTCTCCTGAGTCTGTTGTTATATATATAAATATTATTCGTCGTAGTAGTAGGCGTGTGTATACTGTGGATAACCCGTGCCTTTCCCGCCGGGACAGGGGCGGGCGCTTCCACAGCGGTTGTGGAAGCGCTGTGGAAAAGAAAGCGCTTGTCCACAGGGGGGCGGCGTCACCGGTTTTCGATCAGCCCGATGATCTCCTCCACCCGCTTCTTGAAGGCGAAATCGGCCTTCATGGATTCCTCTATCTTGTCGCAGCCGTGCATCACCGTGGTGTGATCCCGCCCGCCGAAGGCCGCGCCGATGCCGGTGGTGGACATGGAGGTCATGCGCCGGCAGATGTACATGGCCACCTGGCGGGGCAGCGCGATCTGTTGGTTGCGCTTCTTGCCGGTGATCTCCTCCGGGGTGGTGTCGTACTGGCGGGCCACCATTTCGATGATCAGCTCCGCCGTCACGCTGCGCGGGGCCTGGGCCCCGATGCGTCCGGACAGCGATGTGCGCGCCATCTCCAGCGCGATGGGCGTATTCATCAGCTCGGCGTGGGCGCTGAGGCTGGTCAAACAGCCCTCCAGCTCGCGGATGTTGGAATTGACGCTCTGGGCGATGTATTCCACCACGTCGTAGGGCACGTCGATGCCCATCTCGTCGGCCTTTTGCATCAGTATGGCCACGCGGGTCTCGTAATCCGGCTTCTGTATGTCCACGATCACGCCCCACTCAAAGCGGGAGCGCAGGCGCTCCTCGATCTCCGGCAGCTCCTTGGGCGGCCGGTCCGAGGCGATGATGATCTGCTTTTTGTTGTCGTGCAGGCTGTTGAAGGTATGGAAGAACTCCTCCTGGGTGGCCTTGGTCCTGGACAGGAACTGCACGTCGTCCACCATCAGCACGTCCACGTTGCGCAGCTTGTTGCGCAGCTCCGAGGTCTTCTTCCGGGCGATGCCCTCGATCAGCTCGTTGGTCATGGCCTCGCTGGTCATCAGCAGCACGTTCAGCCTGGGGTTCTGAGCGGTGATGTAGTTGCCGATGGCGTTCATCAGGTGGGTCTTGCCCAGCCCTACGCCGCCGTAGATGAACAGCGGGTTGTACACCTCGCCAGGCGTCTGTGCCACGGCCTGGGAGGCCGCGTAGGCAAAGCTGTTGGACGCGCCGGTGATGAAGTTGTCAAAGGTGTATTTCTCGTTCAGGGAGGACTGCTGGGGCCCGGGCACCATCTTGTCGATCTGGTCCTCGGGATAGTATTCGATCTCGTACTTCCGGCCAAACACCACGGGCACCATGCTGTAGAGCATCGTGCCGTAGCGGTTTTTCATAAGGTTGAGGTTGAAGGCGTTGTCGCCGCTGACGTACAGCGTATCCGACGTGATCGCGTACAGCTTCAACGGCTTGATGAAGGTGATGAACATCGAGCGCTGGGCCGAGTGGGCCAGCGTGTCCTCCATCATTTGGATCAGTTGATCCCATTTCGCCTTTTCCTCAGGCGTGTAATTCATGGCGCTTCCTGCCTCCGTAGGACCTGTGGAAAAACATGACAGAACTACCCACAGGTTGTGGATAACATGAACATTGTATCATTTGACCGTCCAAAAGTCCATAGACAGGCGGCTAAAGCGCGTTTTTTGTCAAAATGGAGTTGGAATGGATTTTAAGGCGAAGCAAGCAGTTTTCCCGCCAATCAGCATAATTCCCAAAATGCCACGGCTCCGGCCGCGGCGACATTCAGGGAATCCACCCCGTGGGCCATGGGGATTCTGGCGGTGAAATCGCAGCGGGCCACGGTGTCGGGGGACAGGCCGTCGCCCTCGGTGCCCAGCACCAGGGCAAGCTTGTCCTGCGCCTTCAGCACGGGGTCGTCAATGGAAACGGAATCGTCTGTCAGCGCCAGCGCGGCTGTGGAAAACCCCAGCGATTTGAGTTGGGATAGCCCCGCCTCGGGCCAGCCGTCCAGGTAGGTCCAGGGCACCTGGAACACGGTGCCCATGCTCACCCGCACGGCCCGCCGGTTCAGCGGGTCGCAGGTGGTGGGCGACAGCAGCACCGCGTCCACCCCCAGCGCCGCCGCAGAACGGAAGATCGCGCCGATGTTGGTGGTGTCCACCACGCCCTCCAGCACCGCCACGCGCCGGGCGTTCTCCAGCAGGTCCTTTACGTCCGGCAGGGGCTTTCTGCGCATCGCGCACAGCACGCCCCGGGTCAGCGGATAGCCGGTCAGCGCCTTCAGCACGTCTTCCCCGGCGGTGTACACCGGCACGTCGCCCACCCGCTGGATCAGCGCGGCGGCCTTGCCGGCGATATGCTTTTTTTCCATCAAAAGGGAAACCGGCGTGTAGCCTGCGTCCAGGGCATAGCCGATCACCTTCGGGCTCTCGGCGATGAACAGCCCCTCCCGCGGATTCAACCGGTTTCTCAGCTGCGCCTCCGTCAGCCGCGCGTAGACCGCGAGCGAAGGGGAGGATATGTCGTTGATCTCTATTACAGGCATGTTGCTTAATGAGAGTGAAGAGTGAAGAGTGGAGATGAATTAAGCCAGGCAAAACTCCACTCTTAACTCTTCACTCTGAATCAAAGTTTTTCCAGCGCCGCCTTCAGTCTCCTCATGGTCTCTTCTCTGCCCAGCAGGTAGGCGATTTCGAACGCGCCGCCGGGGGTGGACATCTGGCCGGAGATGGCGATGCGCAGCGGCCACAGGAACTGGCCGTTCTTCATGCCCAGGCCGGGGATGGCCTCCATCACCCTGTCGTGCAGCTCGGTCTCGCTCCATTCGCCGATGCCCTCCAGGATGGGCACAGCGGCGGTCAGCGCGGCCTTCGCGCTCTCCAGTGTGGACTTCTGCTTCTTATTGATATACAGTTCGGTGGAGAATTCCGGCTGCTCGGCCAGGAAGGCCACCATGCCGGGCAGCTGGTTCAGCACCTCGGTGCGGCCCTGCAGCAGCTCGCACAGCCGTTTGAAGTCGAATTTCTCCGGGTCCAGCGCCTTGGACAGCCAGGGCGTGGCCAGCTCCAGGAACTTCTCCGGGCTCAGCTTGCGGATGTACTCCGCGTTGAACCAGTTCAGCTTCTGGATGTCGAACACCGAGGGGGACTTGCTGAGACCCTCCAGGTCGAAGACCTCCTCCAGCTCCTTTAGCGTAAAGAACTCCCGCTCGCCCCTGGGGCTCCAGCCCAGCAGCACCAGATAGTTGATCACGGCCTCCACCAAATAGCCCTCGGCCAGCAGGTCCTCGAAGGAGGGGTCGCCCTGGCTCTTGGACATCTTGCGCTTCACGATGGCCTTCACCGGCTGGCCGTTCTCATCCAGCACCGGGTTGCCGTCTTCGTCCACGGCCATCTGGTACACGCCGGTCTTCTTGTTGCGATAGGTGCCCTCCACCATCACGGGGGTCAGGTGCACGTAGGTGGGCGGCGTCCAGCCCAGGGCCTCGTACAGCAGGTTGTACTTCGGCGCGCTGGACAGGTATTCGTTGCCGCGCATCACGTGGGTGATGCCCATCAGGTGGTCGTCGATCACGTTGGCGAAGTTGTAGGTGGGCAGGCCGTCGGCCTTGATCAGCACGTTGTCGTCCAGCGTATCGCAGTCCACCTCCACGTGGCCGTAGATCACGTCGTCAAAGCCCGCCTTGCCCTCGGTGGGGATGTTCTGGCGGATCACCCAGGGCTCGCCGGCATCCAGCTTCGCCTGGACCTCTTTCTTGGAAAGGCGCAGGCAGCGCTTGTCGTAGCGGAAGGTCTTGCCCTGCTTCTCGGCCTCGGCCCGGGCCTCGTCCAGCCGCTCCTTGGTGCAGAAGCAGTAGTAGGCGTGGCCGCTCTCCACCAGCTGTTTGGCATAGGGCATGTAGCTGTCCTTGCGCTGGCTCTGGATGTAGGGGCCGCAGGGGCCGCCCACGTCCGGGCCCTCGTCGTGGCTCAGCCCGGCGGTCTTCATGGAATTGTAGATGACCTCCACCGCGCCGGGAACCTCGCGCTCCTGGTCGGTGTCCTCGATGCGCAGTATGAACTTGCCCCCGGTGCGCCGCGCGTACAGATAGGTGTACAGCGCGGTGCGCAGGTTGCCCAGGTGCATGTAGCCCGTTGGGCTGGGGGCGAATCGGGTGCGTACTTGCATATTTCGGTTACTCCTTTATTCCGCCACGTCGAAGGCGAAGATGGTGGTGAAATCGTACTTCTCGCCGGCGTGCAGCACGCTGTCGATGAACTCCGGATGGTTGATGGAATCCGGGGCGAACTGGGTCTCCAGGCAGAAGCCCTCCCGCTTGCCGTATACGCGGCCGGAGGAGCCGGGGTTCACGCCCTGCAGGGCGTTGCCGCAGTACAGCTGCACGGCGGGCATGTCGGTGAACACGTCCATCACGCGGCCGGACTCAGGGTCGGTGACCTCCGCGGTGAAGCGCAGGCCGGCCTCGAAGTCGTTGATGTTGAAGTTGTGGTCGATGCCGCCGCCGAAGCCCAGCTGCTCGTCGGAATCGGTTTTGGCCAGGCTGTCGCCCACGCGGGTGGGCTGACGCAGGTCAAAGGGCGTGCCGGTCACGTCGCGCTGCTCGCCGGTGGGGATGCAGTCCGCGTCCACCACGGTGAAGGTGTCGCAGTTCATCTCGAACACGTGGTCCTCGATCTTCTTGCCGCCGGCCTCGCCGTTCAGGTTAAAGTAGGTGTGGTTGGTCAGGTTGCACAGCGTGTCCTTGTCCGAGACGGCCTCGTAGCGGATCAGCAGCTCGTTCTCGTCGGTCCAGGTGTAGGTGACCATCACCTGCAGCGTGCCGGGATAGCCCTCCTCGCCGTCGGGGCTGGTGTACTTCAAAATCAGCGCGTCCTCGCAGATGCCCTCGATGGGGATGACCTCCCAGATCTTCTCGTTGAAGCCCACGTTGCCGCCGTGCAGGTGGGTCACGCCCCGCTCGTTCTTCGCCAGGTGCAGCTTCACGCCGTTCAGCTCGCACTCGCCCTTGGCGATGCGGTTGCCCACGCGCCCTATCAGCGCGCCCAGGTAGCCGGTGGTGGGGCAGTAGCCCGCCGCGTCGTTGTAGCCCAGCACCACGTTGGCGATATTGCCCGCCTTGTCCGGCACGTTGATCGCCCGGATGATGCCGCCGTAGTTGCTGATCTCCACGCTCGCGCCGGATGCGTTGGTCAGCACGTACAGTTCCGTCTCCCGCCCGTCGGGGAGCTTTCCAAAGCTCTTTTTCACGATACTCATGATATTACCGCCTTTCACGCCCCGCAAAGGGGCCATATTTTCTTATTCTATATAATACATCGTTTGGAGGGGAAATTCAAGGGTGGAATTTGACCTTGCTTTTTTTGACATGCCGCCTTTTTTATGTCCGCGATTGTTGTATACTATAAATGAGTGTGTAAATGATGAGTGATTTTGGATGTAGTTATAAGATAATCGTTACAGATGAGAGAACAAGACCTATTACGTGCGCATCCGCGGCTACAAGACCGTGAAGAAGGCGAAGTACGTCTCCACCTGGTCGAAGGTCCTGAAGGCCACCACCAAGAAGTAACCGGAAAACTTATCACGGCCCGCTTTCGCAGGAAGGCGGGCCTTTTCAACCAAAATTGTTGACGTTATGCACTCAAACACATATAATATGAACACAGGAGGTGCTATTATGTCTCAGGCAACATTCAGTGTCCGAATGGATGAAGGACTCAAGCGCCAGTTTGACGGGCTGTGTCAGGAGTTCGGAATGACGACCTCCACGGCGATCAATGTCTTCGCCCGGGCTGTGGTGAGGGAGCGTCGCATCCCCTTTGAAATCACTGCGCCAGAGCCAGAGGTTACCCGGGAAAGCGCACTGCGGGCCTTTATGACACTGCGCGAGAAGGCCAAGGCCAACGGTGTCAGCGATATGCCTTTGGATGAAATCAACGAGGAGATTCGCCAGGCCCGCATGGAACGGGAGGGCTGATCAATATATAAAGGAGGAATCCCCATGGCCACCATGAAGCAGCAGGTGATGCTGCGCCCGGCGAAGGGCGCGCAGCCGGCGGAGATCGTGTTCAACGACGTGCCGATCCCCGAACCCCTTGAAGGGCAGATCCAGATCAAGATCAAGCGCATCGGCGTGTGCGGCAGCGACATCCACGTGTACCACGGCGAGCACTCCGGCACGCCCTATCCGGTGACCCAGGGCCACGAGGTGTCCGGGCAGATCACGAAGCTGGGCCCGGGCGTGGACGGCAGCGTGTTCCACGTGGGCCAGCGGGTGACCATCGAGCCCCAGGTGGTGTGCGGGGTATGCCACCCCTGCCGCCACGGCAAGTACAACCTGTGCGAAAAGTTAAAGGTGATGGGCTTTCAGACCACCGGCGCGGCCAGCGAGTACTTCTGCGCGCCGGACTTCCGGGTGACGCCCCTGCCGGACGGCATGCGCTATACCGACGGCGCGATGATCGAGCCCCTGGCCGTCACCGTGCACGCGGCGAAGCGCTTCCCTGATTTGAAGGGGGCGAAGGTGGCCATCCTGGGCTGCGGCCCCATCGGCATGCTGCTGGCCCAAACCTGCAGGGCCCTGGGCGCGGCCGGCGTGATGATCACGGACGTGTCCGACTACCGGCTGGAGCTGGCGCGAAAGCTGGGTGTGGACTTCGCGGTGAACACCCGCCAAAGGGACTTCGGCGAGGCCATGGTGGCGTGCTTCGGCCCCGACAAGGCGGACGTGATCTACGATTGCGCCGGCAACGACATCACCATGGGCCAGGCGATCAGGTACGCCCGCAAGGGCAGCAAGATCGTGCTGGTGGCGGTGTTCGCGGGCCTGGCGAAGGTGGACCTGTTCACTCTGAACGACCACGAGCTGGACCTGGACACCACGATGATGTACCGCCACGAGGATTACCTGGAGGCCATCCGCCTGGTCAGCGAGGGGAAGATCCAACTGAGGCCGCTGCAGACCAGGCACTTCCCCTTCACGGACTATCTGAAGGCTTATCAGTATATCGATGAGAACCGCGAGACCTCCATGAAGGTCATCATCGACGTGGATACAAAGGATGAGGACGCATGAGGCTGACATACGAGGGCATCCGGGACGCCGCCGCCTGGAGGGCCGCCGGCATCCAATTGCCGGGGTACGACGCGGCTGCGCTGGCCGAAAGCACGCGGCGGGACCCGCGGTGGGTCCACTTCGGCATCGGCAACATCTTCCGCATATTCGTGGGCAGCATCGCCGACCGGCTGGTGGAGGCGGGCCTGATGGACCGGGGCATCACCTGCGCGGAGAGCTTTGACTTCGACATCGTGGACAGGATCTACCGCCCCTTCGACAACCTGTCGCTCAGCGTGATCCTCCACGGCGACGGCGCGGTAGAGCGGAAGGTGATCGGCGTGTTCGGCGAGGCCCTCAAGGCGCGCTGTTCGGACGGGGATCAGTGGGCGCGGCTGAAGACGGTGTTCGCGTCGCCGGGCCTGCAGCTGGTCAGCTTCACCATCACGGAAAAGGGCTACGCGCTGAAGGACGAGAACGGCAAGTACTACGGCTTTGTTCAAAGGGATATCGAGAACGGCCCGGACGATGTGACCGGCGCGATGGGCGTGGTGGCGGCCATGCTGCACCATCGCTTCAGGGCGGGCGGCGCGCCGCTGGCGCTGGTGTCCATGGACAACCGCTCCCGCAACGGCGAGTTCCTGCGCAATTCGGTGCTGACCGTGGCGCGGGAATGGCTGATCCGGGGCCGCGTGGAGCAGGCCTTTGTGGATTACGTCAGCGACGAGAGCCTGGTGGCCTTCCCCTGGACGATGATCGACAAGATCACCCCGCGCCCCGGCGAGGCCATCGCCCGGGGGCTGAAGGAGGCCGGGGTGGAGGACATGGACCCCGTGGTCACCTCGAAGCAGACCTTCATCGCGCCCTTCGTGAATGCCGAGGGCCCCCAATACCTGGTGGTGGAGGACCGCTTTCCCAACGGCAGGCCGCCGCTGGAGAAGGCGGGGGTGTACATGGCCGACCGGGACACGGTAAACAAGGCCGAGCGCATGAAGGTCACCGCCTGCCTGAACCCGATCCACACCGCGCTGACCACCTACGACTGCATGCTGGGCTACGAACTGTTTGCCGACGGCATGTCGGACCCCCAGCTTGCCGAGCTGGCCAAGCGGGTGGGCTACGTGGAGGGCCTGGCCGTCGCGCCGGACCCGGGCATACTCTCGCCGAGGGCCTTCCTGGACGAGGTGGTGAACGAGCGCTTCCCGAACCGGTATTTGGGCGATACCTCCCAGCGCATCGCGGTGGACATCTCCCAGATGGTGGGCATCCGCTTCGGCGAGACGATCAAGGCCCACGTGCAAAGGGACGGCACCGCGGCGGCACTGGTGGGCATCCCGCTGGCCATCGCGGGATGGCTGCGCTATATGCTGGCCGTGGACGATGAAGGCCGCCCCTTCGACCTGGCCCCGGACCCGATGGGCGAAAAGCTGATCCGGACCGTGCAGGGCGCGTTCCGCCTGGGCGATAACGGCGAGGTCGGTCCGGTGCTGCGCCCGATCCTCTCCAATGCCGAAATCTTCGGAACGGACCTTTACGCCGCCGGCCTCGGCAGGAAGATCGAGGAAATGTTCAAAAAGCAGCTCGCCGGCCCCGGCGCCGTGCGAAGGACGCTGAAGGAATACCTGGGAGCCTGAACACAGCTATCCCCCGCCGTGATGCGGCGGGGGATATTGTCTTCATGCCTTCGCGTACAGCCGAAACAGCGTGCGCATGGTGTCGTCGCAGCGTTCGGGGCGGTTTTGATACGCCTCGCCCGTTTCAAGGCAGCGGTAGAAGTCGGCGATGCAGGCCCTGTGCCCCGCGCCCCAGTAGGCGCGCCCGATGACCGGGTCCGTCTCGCAGGGGATCTCCCGCTTTTTGCCGTCCCGGGTGACGGTCATCACGTCGCCCTCCAGGCGGACCACTGCCCTTTCGAAGTGCAGCTCCAGCAGCACCGGCGCGTCCTGGCTGTAGCCGTTGGAGGCGTACAGCAGCGCGGGCACGTCACCTTTGCGCAGGTAGATTTCGGCGGTATCCTCCACCTCGATGCAGTCCCGCAGCCGATGGGTCTTCATGCCGGCCTCCGCCACGTCCGGCATGCCCAGGAAGCCGACGATCAGGTCCAGCGTGTGGATGGCCTGGTTGATCAGCGCCCCGCCGCCCTCGGTGGCCCACTTGCCCTTCCAATCCGCGGCGGTATAGTATCCGGCGCTGCGGTTCCAGGTGACGAAGCCGCGGATGCCCCGCAGCGGCCCGTAGGTCCCCTCCTCCAGGAAGTCGTGGCAGGATCGGATGTGGGGATGATACCGGTTCTGAAAGCAGACGCCCACGGGCGCGCGCTCGGCGGCCTGCCTGACGAGGGACCAGCCCTCGCCGTCGATGGCCGGAGGCTTTTCCGTGAATACGGCGACGCCGCGCCGGGAAGCCTCGTCCGCCATCGCCGGGTGCAGATAGTGGGGCGTGCAGAGGTGCACGGCGTCCGGGCGCTCGCGGTCCAGCATTTCCTTCCAGTCCCGGTAGGCGGCGCAATGCCACCGGGACGCCGTGGCGGCCGCCCGCTCAGGGATGATATCGGCACAGGCGGCCAGTTGGGTATTTTCAAGGGCGTCCAGCACCTGGGCGTGCACGGCGGAGATGCTTCCGCAGCCGATCAAACCGACGCGATACATGCGCATTCGTCCTCTTTTCTTCTATTGATGAAGTCCCTCCACACGGACGGCCTTTTCCTGGGCCTGCAGGCACAGCTCCGCGGCCTTGAAGGCGTGGGCCTGGGTCATGGCGTTCTCCGTGCGGTTCAGGCAGTCCAGGATCAGCTGGCCGAAGAAGGGGAAGCCCACCGTACCGCTGGCGTTGAAATACCGCTCGCCCTTGCCGTTGACCAGGTACACGTGGTTGCCGTCCACGGCGCCTGCGGCCAGGTTGATGTACTTGCGGATCTCGATAAAGCCCTCGGTGCCCAGTATGAAGGTGCGCCCGTCGCCCCAGGTGCGCAGGCCGTCCGGGTTGAACCAGTCCACCCGGAAATAGTTGGTGCTGCCGTTTTTCCCGGTGATGGTGCAGTCGCCGAAGTCCTCCAGCTCGGGATACTCCGGGTGGGCGTAGTTGGCGATGCGGCTGCAGAGCACCGCGGCGTCCTCCTCGCCGGCGAAGTGGAGATACTGCTCGATCTGGTGGCTGCCGATGTCGCACAGTATGCCGCCGTACTTCTCACGTTCAAAGAACCAGCCGGGGCGGCCCGCCGCGCCCAGGCGATGAGGGCCGAAGCCCGTCACGCTGAGCACCCGGCCGATCTCGCCCGCGTCGATCATGTAGCCCGCCAGGATCGCGCCCTCCACGTGCAGCCTCTCGGAATAGTACACCATGTACTTCCTGCCCGTCCGTGCCACGGCGGCCCTGGCATTCTCCAGCTGGCCCAGGGTGGTGAAGGGGGCCTTGTCCGAGAAGTAATCCTTGCCGGCGTCCATCGCCTTCACGCCCAGGGGGCTGCGCTCGCTGGTGACGTTGGAGGAGCAGACCAGCGCGGTCTCCCTGTCCTCCAGCACCTGGTCCAGGCTCGCCGCGGCCCTGGCCTGGGGATAGGCCTTCAGGAAGGCCGCCACCTTGTTCGGGTCGGGGTCGTATACGTATTTCAGCGTGCCTCCGGCCTCGGTCAGGCCGTTGCACATGCCGTAGATGTGGCCGTGGTCGATGTGGGCCGCGGAGAATACGAATTCCCCCGGCTTGACCACGGGCTTCGGCTTGCCCTGGGGCGCGTAGTTCATGCCGTCCATGCGATTCATGCTATCTTCCTTCCTTTTCGCCCAGGTCGCTGCCGAAGGTCAGCGAGCCCTCCTGCTCCATGACCGAGGCGGTTTTTTCGTAGAAGTGGGGAACGCCGGCCCGGATGCCCTGTACGGTGTAGAAGGGATCGTCCTTCCTCAGCGGCAGCTCGGCGGGCGCGCAGGTGGAGCCGGCCTTGTATATGGCGGTGATCAGCTCGATGGTGCGCCGCCCGTCCTCGCCGGTGATGGCCGGCTGAACGCCGTTTTCGATGGCGGACAGCACGTTGTCCAGCTGGCCGGTATGGTGCTCGTAGGGCAGGGGCGGCAGCGCGGCCAGGAACTCCGCGGCCCGCTTTTCGACGGCTGGGTCAGATTCCTTCAGCGGGAAGCCGTTGGGCATGGGCGTGGACGCGAACACGGCGTAGGGCGCGGAGATTCGCGCCTTTTCGCACTGGAACACCAGCTTCTGATCCTCGCCGTGGTGCACCACCGAGGCGGTGACCGTGGCCAGCGCGCCGGGGTACTCCATCACGGAGACGGACAGGTCCTCCACCTCGGCGTTGTCGTGGCCGGTGTTGGCCAGCACGCTGGTGACCCGCTTCGGCAGGCCCATCATCCAGCCCAGCATGTCGATGTGGTGCACGGCGTGGTTCAGCGTGCAGCCGCCGCCCTCCTTCTCCCAGGTGCCGCGCCACCACAGGTCGTAATAGCTGTGGCCGCGCCACCAGAAGCTGTCGATTTCCGCGTGGCGCACCGGCCCGGCGATACCGCTGTCCAGCAGCGCCTTCAGGTCGCGTATGGGCTTGCGGAAGCGGTTTTGGGCGATGATCGACAGCAGCTTGCCGCTCTCGTCCCGGGCCTTCAGCATGGCGTCGCACTCCTGAAGCGACGCGGCCATGGGCTTTTCGCACACCACGTGCTTGCCGCTTCTCAGCGCGTCGATGCTGATCGCGGCGTGGACATAGGGCGGCGTGCACACGTCCACCAGGTCGATGTCGCCCCGGGGCAGTATGTCCTCGTGGTGCTCGTAAGTATCGCAATGCAGGCCGAATTCCTCCATAAAGCGGCGGGCCTTGCCGGGAACGATGTCCACCAGCGCGACCACCGCGCAGCGGTCCTTCAGCGCAAGATAGGCCTGCATGTGGCTGTGGGCGATGCCGCCCGTTCCGACGATCGCGATCCGGATCATAGTGACGCCTCCCTGTCGGTTGTTCTGTACTTCTATAATATCACAGGGAAGTCCCGCGGTAAATACCATAAATGTTTCAAGTCCGGGGCGACGGCCCGCCTTGACAGGATTTCGCCGGGAAAGTATAATGAAGGTCGATACAATAGCTTTGAGAGGACAGACGCATGAACGGAAGAAACGCCAATTCTGGGCGCCGGGACTATACCGCCGGGTTGGAAAAGCCCGGCAAGTCGCGGGCCGTGTCCGGGCGCGGGCTGCTGGGGCTGCTGCTGACGCTGCTTTTGCCGCCGGTGGGGCTGTTTTACCTGTGGCGGCAGGGTGTGTTCCGCACCCGGGGCAGGCTGCTTCTGACCGGCATCGCCACGCTGGAGATGACGGCGCTGTTCGTGCTGCTGACCCCCCACCAGGAGCTGACCCCCCGCACGCCCGTGCCGGCGGCCCCGGCGCTGGTGACCGCCGCGCCCCAGGGCGAGACGCTGAACGCCCTTTCCAACATCGAACAGCTCCTGTACGAGCAGCAGCTGGCCAAGGTGCTGGACGCCGGCGGCACCGCCCGCGACCTTCTGACCGAGGAGGAAAAGCTGGAGGCCCAGAACGCCGAGAACGAGATCGCCTACGAGACGCTGGTGTACAGCGTGTTCAACAACGCCGTGTACTATCACGCCACGAAGGTGTGCCGCACCCAGACCAACGGCCGCGAGCTGACCGTGCGCGACGCGCTGCGCGAGGGCCTGCAGCCCTGTCCCTACTGCAATCCGCCCACGGTGGTGGCATGATCCGGCAAAATATCGAAATAAAGTCATATTTATTACCTTGATTTCACCATTAAACCATCCTATCATATACGATAGGATGGTTATATTTATCGACTATACTCCATAGAGGAGGACGAGCCATGTTTTGCTCCAGATGCGGCAAGACCCTGTTGCCGGAAGACAAGCAATGCCCCCACTGCGGCAATCCCGTCGGGGAGAGCCGGTTCGAGGGCACGCCCTATACCTCGGCGCAGGCCCACATAACGCCCGACACGCCCGCGGGGCAGGTGTCGGCGGCCTATACCCGCACAAGCTATACCACCATGAGCGACGAGCAGCAGCAGGAGGGCGCGGTGGACAGCCGCACCACCTACCGCCCCGTCTATGAAGAGAGCTCCGCGCCGGAGGACATCCGCAAGGACATGCGCCAGGCGATCGAGGGCGAGGATCACGAGGCCGAGCAGGCCCAGCAGCCCGCGCTGGAGGAGCTGTCCGAGGACGCCCAAAACACGCTGAGCGCCGTGGACGAGGAGCTGACGATGGAGAGTATGGATACCTCCGAGCTCCACACCCGGCCCATCGAATCCACGGGCCGCGCCGGCATCAGCACCGAGGTGGAAAATTACATTCAGAAGCTGGAGGCCACCCAGAGCCGCCGGGCCGCCCGCCGCCGCCGCGCGGTGGACGAGGGCGAGGACAACTACGTCACGCCCCGGGACGACGCCGTGTACGACGACACCCAGGTCAGCCCGGACGACGAGCAGAGCGAGGTGTTCGAGGACATCGGCGAGGAGGAGTTCGACGAGATCCGCTATGGCCGCGCCATCGGCGTGAAGGACATACTGCGCGTGGCGCTGATCATGGTGCTGGCCGCCGCGCTGATCGTGGGCGGCGTGCTGGGCTTCCGGTACTTCCGCCAGCGGGCCCAGAATACCTCCAAGATCGAGGGCGTCACACAGTCGCTGTATGACAGCGGCGTGGAGATGATCAAGGGCCACCGCGAGGATACCTACATCAATGAGCTGGTGAACCTGTACCGCAGCGACGGCGTGCTGGGCTTCACCCAGAAGATCTCCGCCGATTCCTCCGCCTTCGACACGCTCCTGCCCGAGGAGCCGGCGGTGAACGATTCGCTGTTCGTGTCCGCGCTGCAGACCATTCAGAGCAACATCGGCAACGCCATACTGATGGACGCCACGGAGTCTGACAACACCGCCGGCGATTCCGGCCAGGATTCCGCGGCCCGCTGGGCCATCGTGGACGAGGCGATCTCCCAGGTGGAGAACGCCACCACCGCCCAGGAGCTGACCGCCATCACCAACGGCGAGCGCGTGACGGTGGCGTCGTCGCCCACGCCCACGCCGGTGCCCGTGGTCACCTACACCACGCTGTCCAAGGGCGACAAGAGCGACGAGGTGCTGGACATGCAGAACCGGCTGTTCATGCTGGGCTTCCTGCTGGATGACCGCGACGGCGCCTTCGGCAGCAAGACCCAGACCGCCGTAAAGGCGTTCCAGCAGGCCGCGGGCCTGGAGGTCACCGGCATCGCCGACAGCGCCACGCTGACCCGACTGTACGCCGACGACGCCCCGGTCACCGAGTACGCCCAGGTGACGCCCACCCCGGCGGTGACCCCGACGCCCACGCCCGAGCCCGCCCCCGCCGAGGAGGAAGCGGTCGAGGCGGAAGGATGACATACGCAGCATACCGCAGGGCGGCCCCACGGGCCGCCCTGTTGATTAAAGGAGCAGAGCCATGAAGACCCCCATCGTCGCCCTGATCTATGATTTCGACAAGACGCTGTCTCCCCGGGACATGGAGGAATATTCCTTCCTGCCCGGCATCAAGGTGGAGGCGGATGTGTTCTGGGGCAAGTGCGCTGACTTCGCCCGGGAGCACGACATGGACGGCATACTGACCTACATGTACCTGATGAAGAAGATGGCCAGCGGCGAAATGGAGCTGACCCGGGAAAACCTGATCGCCCTGGGCCGGGACGTGGAGTTCTTCCCCGGCGTGCCCCAATGGTTCGACCGCATCAACGCCATCGGGCGGGATGTGGGCGTGTCGGTGGAGCACTACATCATCTCCTCCGGCCTCACGGAGATCATCCGCGGCTCCGCCATCGGCAAGCACTTCAAGGCGATCTTCGCCGCGTCCTTCTGCTATGACGAGGCGGGCTTTGCCGTGTGGCCCTCCACCGCCGTGAACTACACCAGCAAGACCCAGTACCTGTTCCGCATCAACAAGGGCATACTGGACGTGACCAACGACCGCGACCTGAACGCCTTCACCCCGGAGTACATGCGCCGGGTGCCCTTCTCCAACATGATCTACGTGGGCGACGGCCTGACCGACGTGCCCTGCATGAAGATGACCAAGCAGAAGGGCGGCTATTCCATCGCCGTGCACGCCCCGGGCAAGACCGAGCTGGCCGACGACATGCTGCTGCAGGGCCGGGCGGACTTCTCCGTGGAGGCCGACTATTCCGAGAACAGCGAGATCGAGCAGGTGGTCACCCTGCTGATGCGCCGCATCCACGCCAGCGCCGAGCTGACCCTGCGCCACGCCGAACAGGTACAGCGTGCCCATCATCGCCGCGGCAACTTCGTGCCCCTGGACATCCCCATGCGCGGCGGGCTGGAGGACGGGGAGGATGTGGAATAGCAAACGCCCGGGCCCTTGCTGTTCAATGAGGAATGAGGAATTGTTGAGGAAACCGTCGGATTTCTTTGATTAAAGAGGAACCGGATTGCCACGTCGGTCCCGTTGGGACCTCCTCGCAACGACATGATATGGAGCGGCGCGCTCTGCTCCGAACGGTGTCATTGCGAGGAGGCACATGTCAATGTGCCGACGTGGCAATCCGGTTTCCCGGCCATTCTTATTGCCTGTTCCCTATTCCCCATCCTCCAGCTTCACCCGCTCCAGCACCTCGTCGCCCTTCATCGTCTCAAAGCGACGCACGCGGCGGGCGTCCATGCGCTCGTCGAAGCGGCACACGGCGCGCCAGTCGCAATACTTGCAGGGGTCGTGCTGGCGGAAGCGGGCGGGGGCGGCCTGGGCCAGCCCGCCGCGGATGCCGTCCAGATGCTCGCTGACCTTGGAAAGGGTGCGGTTCATCAGCGCCCTGAAGCCGTTTTCGTCGGTGGCCAGGCTGCCCTTGTACAGCTGTCCGGCCTGGGTGAGCTTCAGGTTCAGCACCTCAGGGAAGTTGGGGGACTGGGCCTTCAGCACCTCCGGGTCGTCCGGGGCCAGGCCCTTCAGCCGGAAGGCCTTCCTTCGCTCGGCGTCCACGGCCTCCGGGTCGGTGTTCTGGGTGGCCAGGATGCCCTCCTCCAGCGGGAAGTAGTACACCCCGGCGCTGTGCTCGTCCCGCTTTTTCATGGCCGCGGCCAGGTACACCGGCAGCTGCAGGCTCAGGCCGTGGTATACCTCGTCCAGCGCCAGGGGCTTGCCGCCGCGCTTGTAGTCGATCACCCGCAGATAGCCGCCCGCGGCCCACTCGTCGATGCGGTCGATGCGGCCTTCCAGCGTGCACTCGCCGCTTTGGGCGTTCACCGTCAGCCGGGCCACGCCGTCCTCCACGCCGAAGTCGGTCTCCACTGCGGCGGGGGCGAAATGGCTGCCCCGCATGTGCTCGGCCAGCACCTGGGCGCATGTGCGCGCCGTAGCCTTCAGCCGCCGCCGCTCTCCCAGGGCGACGGCGCTGTCGCCCATCGGTCCGCTCTGGGCCATGGCGTCCAGCAGCCGGTCCGAGATGCCGTCCATGCGGCGTCCGGCCTCGTCGCCCGACAGGTCGTTCAGGTCCTCCATGCTGGCCAGCAGGAATTCATGCACCGCGTCGTGGAAGAAATTGCCCTCGTCCCGCACGTTCAGCGCGTAGGGCTCGATGCGCTCCGGGCGCAGCCCGTACTGGGTGAAGTAGGCGAAGGGGCAGGCGGCGTAGCGCTCCAGGCGGGAGATGCTCTGCCGCCGCAGCTCGCCGTACAGGGCCCGGGCAGTGCCGGGCTTCAGCGCGTCGGCGCTCTCGCCGTAGCTGAGGGCGGTCTTCACCCGGTCAAGGGCCTGTCCCAGCCCCGCCCTCTCCTCCGCCACCCGGCGCAGGCCGGACAGCGCCGCCGTGTCCCAGCGGCGGACGGCCTCGCCCTCGGCCAGGGCGGACAGCGCCTTGGCCGCGCAGGCCGCCGCGGCCAGCGGGGCGCCGCGCAGCATCCACTGGATGCTGTCGTCCCCGGTGACGCCGTCCCGGGACACCAGCTTCGGGAACACGCCCCGGATCAGCTCCGGCAGCATGCCCGGGCGCTGGGCGCTGCCGTCCAGCGCGCTCAGGGGACAGCTGACGCAAAGGTAATCCGAGGCCATCTCTACCGCCGATTTCAGGTAGAAGCGCCGCATCCGCGACAGCTCCGCGCCGTCGGAGCCCAGGTAGGCCCCGGCGAGCTTTGAAAAGGCCTGCAGCTGGCCCATGCTCATGAGGCCGTCGGCGTCCGCGCCGGGGCGGTCCGTCTCCCCCAGGATCAAGAGCGCCCTGGCAGGCTGGGCGGTGATGCGGTCCGTGGTCTGGGCGTACACCGCGTCGCCGGACTGGGGCAGGGGCTTGATCACGGCGGCGTCCAGCGACTCCGTCAGCGTCTGGCGCAGCTCGATAACGGGCAGCGGCGCCTCGCCCATCAGACCGGCCATCTGGTCCAGCGCGCCGATGATCCGGTTCCAGACCTGGCTCTCCTCGCCGGCCTGCTCCCGAAGGCCCCCTTCGATCAGAGCGTTCAGCCGGTGCTGCAGGCGGTCCGCCGCGCCGATCTCAGTCATGAAGTCGAACACCGCCGAAAGCTGGGCCTTCAGCGTCCCGGCCCGCCGGACGCCCCGCCTCAGAGCGTTCAGGGGCTCGGCGAAGCGGACCCGGACGGGCTCCAGGGCCTGCTGCTCCGCCTCGGTGCCCCGGCGCAGCGGCCGCAGCAGCGCCCAGGGCTTCAGGCCGTACTTCACGGCGAAGTTCGCCAGGCGGTCGGCCTCGTCTTCGGTCAGGGGCATGTAGCCGGTGCGCAGCAGGGCCAGCGCGTCCTCCATCCGCGGGGCGTCGTCCGCCAGGCGCAGCGCGTCCGTCAGGCACTCCGCCAGCGGGTGGCGGGAGGCCGCCCGGCTGGAGGACAGGAACAGCGGCACCTCGTATGCCCGGAAGGCCTCCTTCAGCGGCTGGCGATAGCCCTCGATGTCCCGGCACAGGATCTGTATGTCGCCCCAGCGCCAGCCCCGCTTCATTACCAGCCTGCGGCACAGCGCGGCGGCGAAGCGGCACTCCTCCAACGGGCCCCGGGGGGTCACCGACTGCACGCAGGCGGGGGCTGCGTCTCCTGGCCAGGGCCTGGGCGGGAAGGCGAACAGCTCCTCGGACAGCGCCTTCAGCTCCGGGCGCTGCGCCCGGTCCGGCACGGCCAGCACGCCGTCGCCGCCCCCCTCGCCGGGGATCACGCGCACCCGCTCCGGCCAGACCCCCGCCCGGCGGGCGGCCACCACCAGCCGGTCGTAGCAGCCCTTCAGCGGCAGCCAGGCGTCGAAGTCCCGGGCGTTTTCGTCGTTGGCCAGGGGCAGGAACACCCGGGTATCCGGGCAGGCCGCGCCTACCGCGGCGATCAGGTCGTGCAGCGTGGGCGGGGTCAGGTCGAAGCCGTAGAAGCTGACGTGGGCGTCCTTCAGGAAATCGGCGCTGCCCGCCCGGGCCACGGCCTCGGTAAATTCGCTTTCGCCGTCCTGGAAGCGGCCCTCGATCAGCGCCTGATAGGCCTCCAGGATCACCCCCAGGTCATCCAGCTTCATGCGCAGCATGCCCTCGGCCCGCTCCGCGCAGGAGAACAGCGCCTGGGGCGTCAGGCCCGCTTGGCGGATCAGCTCCAGCTGACGGGCGCAGCGGTCCGCAAAGCCCCGCCTGCGGGCCGCGCCGCGGTACAGCTTCAGCCGGTCGTCCACCGAGCGCACCGCGGCCCGCACCAGCATCACCCGGCCCCGCTCGTCCACACGAACGCCCCCGGGCATGCCCGCGGACTCGAATATGCGGTGGCAAAGCCGCTCCGGGCTCAATACCTGCAGCTCGAAGGAGCCCTTCAAATCCAGGGCGCTCAGCAGCGCGCGCTCGGTCTGCAGCGTCAGCTGCTTGGGCACCACCACCACCTGTGCGCCGGGCCCCGCCGCCATGTCCCGGCGCAGGGTCTCGATCAGCGCGGCCTCCATCAGGCGGCTGCGTCCGGTGTAGATGCGCATGAAAGCACCTTCCTCTCGCAGAGCATCATGCCATGATTGTCGCCGTGCTGCGCAGCTCGCTTCGCTCACTTGCCCGGCGACCCGGAAAACCTTTGGTTTTCCCAATCATTATATCACACCCCGGTTTTGCCCGTCTCATGAAATGTGACAGAATTGTAATATTTTTTGCCCATAAAATGTATTATAATGATGGAAACAACTGCCATGTTCCTGGCGTCCAACGCATATAAGGCATTTGGCATTGTCCGAAGGCGCGCCTGTGCCGGATGGAAGACATCGAAAACAAACCATGAGGAGGAGAACTGAAATGAAGAAATTTGTATCCCTGCTGCTGGCGCTGATGCTGATCATCGCCGTGATTCCCGCCACGTCCCTCGCGGACAGCACCAAGACGGTCTACGTCAGCCGCAACGGCGGCGATTCCCGCATCAACCTGCGCGAGGGCCCCGGCTATGACTACGATGCCACGGGCAACATCGCCAAGCACAACGACAAGGTCACCGTCATCAAGACCAGCGGCGAATGGAGCAAGGTCAAGGTCAGCCGCAGCGGCAAGACCGGCTGGATCCGCACCTATTACATCGACGGCACCACCAAGAAGCTGGGCACCGGCACCCACGTGATCACCGGCAAGACCAAGGTGTACAAGAATTACACCGCCGACAGCAAGGTGATGGGCACCCTGGAAAAGGGCGACACCGTGAAGGTGTACTACACCGATCATGACTTTGCCAAGGTCACCGTCTCCGGCTCCACCGTGCGCGGCTGGATCCCGATGCGCGTGATCGGCGACGAGACCGACCTGAAGCCCGTGAAGCCCGCTCCCAGCGCCGAGACCGTATACCAGGTGAAGACCCGCGGCGACAACCTGAACGTGCGCACCGGCCCCGGCACCTCCTTCAAGGTGATCAACTCCCTGCCCAACGGCACCGGCGTCACCATCCTGGAGAAGAGCGGCAACTGGCGCAGGGTCAAGGCCAACAACGGCGTGACCGGCTGGGTTTCCGCCAACTATCTGGTAAAGAGCGCCAAGGCCGTCGTCACCGCCACCGTGAACACCAACACCCGTGGCCTGAATCTGCGCACCGCCCCGAGCCTCACCGCGCCGGTGATCACCAGCGTGAAGAAGGGCGTCCGGGTGACGGTCAACAGCGTCAACGGCGACTGGGCCTATGTCACCGTGAACGGCAAGACCGGCTACATGTGGAGGTCCTGGCTGAAGTTCTGATCATTATAGCCCATACAGGAGGCGGACGCGATTGCGCCCGCCCCTTTTATAAGAGGAGGCAGTATCATGAAGGCATTGTTCATCGGCGGTACGGGCACCATCAGCGCGGCCATCGTGCGGCGGCTGGTCAACGAGCTGGGCTGGGAGGTCTGGCTGCTGAACCGGGGCAACCGCCCGGGCGCCGTGCCCGAGGGCGCGCACAGCATCGTGGCGGACATCAACGACGAGGCGGACGTGCTCGACAAGCTGGGCGACCTGTGCTTCGACTGCGTGTGCGAGTTCATCGGCTTCACCCCGGACCAGGTGCAGCGGGACTACCGCCTGTTCAAGGGCCGCACCCGCCAGTACATCTACACCAGCTCCGCCTCGGCCTACCACAAGCCCGCGGCCAGCCATGTGATCACCGAGGGCACCACCCTTTCAAATCCCTACTGGCAGTATTCCCGCAACAAGATCGCCTGCGAGGACTTCCTGATGGAGAAGTACCGCACCGAGGGCTTCCCGGTGACCATCGTGCGCCCCAGCCACACCTATGACGAGCGCAGCGTGCCCCTGGGCGTGCACGGCAAAAAGGGCAGCTACCAGGTGATCAAGCGCATGCGGGAGGGCAAGCCCGTGATCATCCAGGGCGACGGCACGTCCCTGTGGACGATGACCTTCAACACCGACTTCGCCGTGGGCTACACCGGCCTGATGGGCAACCGCCACGCCATCGGCGAGGCTTTCCAGATCACCGGCGACGAGACTTTGACCTGGAACCAGATCTACGCCACCATCGCCGACGCCCTGGGGGTGGAGCTGAAGCCCTACTACGTGTCCAGCGCGTTCCTGGCCGCCGTGGGCGATCCCCTGGGCTACGACTACACCGGCAGCCTGATCGGCGACAAGGCGGTGTCGGTGGTGTTCGACAACAGCAAGCTGAAGCGGGCCGTGCCGGACATGCGCACCGCCGTGCGCTTCGACCAGGGCATGCGCATCGCCCTGAACTACGTGCTGTCCCACCCGGAGTGCCAGGTGGAGGACCCGGAGTTCGACGCCTGGTGCGACCTCGTGATCGCCGCGCTGGAGCGGGCCAAGGCCGAAATCTGACGGGGAGGATACGCCATGCCCCGCAGCTTTACCCCGGCCCAGCTGATCGAGCGCAGCATCCAGAAGAAGTACCGGAAGGAATTGTGGACCCCCTTCATCCAGGCGATCAAGCGCTACGCGCTGATCAACGGGGGCGACCGGGTGGCCGTGTGCATCTCCGGCGGCAAGGATTCCATGCTGCTGGCGAAGCTGGTGCAGCTGCTTCAAAGGATCAGCGACGTGCCCTTCGAGGCGACCTACCTGGTGATGGACCCGGGCTACAGCCCCGCGAACCGGAAGAAGATCGAGGACAACGCCCGCCTGCTGGAGCTGCCGGTGACCATCTTTGAAACGGACATCTTCGGTGTGGCCAACGTGGCCGAGAAGAACCCCTGCTACCTGTGCGCCCGGATGCGCCGGGGACACCTGTACGGCAGGGCGCAGGCGCTGGGCTGCAACAAGATCGCCCTGGGCCACCACTTCAACGATGTGATCGAGACCACCGTGATGGCCATGTTCTACGGCGCGCAGCTGCAGGGCATGATGCCCAAGGTGCGCAGCGCCAACTTTCCGGGCATGGAGCTGATCCGCCCGCTGTACTGTGTGCACGAGGAGGACATCATCGCCTGGCGGCGCTACAATCAACTGGAGTTTTTGCAGTGCGCCTGCCGCTTTACCGAGAACATCTCCGCCAGCGGCGACGGCGTGGGCCAGAGCAAGCGCCAGGAGATCAAGCAGCTGCTGAAGACCCTGCGCCGGGACAACCCGGATGTGGAAAAGAGCGTGTTCAACGCCATCCACGCCGTGTGCCTGGACACCTTCCCCGGCTGGAAATCGAAGGGGGAGGAGCACAGCTTTCTGGAATGGTATGGCGAGTAGGAAATATACCATGAGAATAGGATTGGACATCGGCTCCACGACCATCAAGGCCGTGGTGCTGAACGACGCGGGGGAGATCGTGTTCCGCCGCTACGAGCGCCACCGCGCCCGGATCGCGCTGCTCAGCGAGGTGCTGCTGCACGCGATCATGACGAAATTCCCGGGCGGGACGTTTACCCTGGGCATTTCCGGCTCGGCGGGCATGGGCCTGGCGGAGGAGCTGGACATCGACTTTTTGCAGGAGGTGTACGCCACCCGCGTGGCCCTGAAAAGGATGGCTCCCAAGGCTGACGTGGCCATCGAGCTGGGCGGCGAGGACGCGAAGATCCTCTTCCTGACCGGGGCCGGCGGGCTGGAGGTGCGCATGAACGGCACCTGCGCCGGCGGTACCGGGGCATTCATCGACCAGATGGCCACCCTGATGGACGTGCCCGTGGAGCAGCTGGAGGCGCTGTCCCGGTGCCACGAGCGCAGCTACGCCATCGCCTCGCGCTGCGGCGTGTTCGCCAAGTCTGACATACAGCCGCTTTTGAACCAGGGCGCGCGCAAGGAGGACGTGGCCCGCAGCATCTTCGAGGCCGTGGCGGGGCAGACCATCGCGGGCCTGGCCCAGGGCCGGGAGATCGCCGGGAACGTGGTGTACCTTGGCGGCCCGCTGACCTTCTTCGGCCAGCTGCGGGATTGTTTCGACAAGGCGCTGGGCATCACCGGCGCGCACCCGGCGGACGCGCTGTACTCGGTGGCCGTGGGCGCGGCCCTGCAGGCCCGGCGGCAGGTGGACCTTCAGGAAGTGATCGACCGCGTGCGAAGCCGCGCCGCCACCGCCAGCTATGCCGCCTGTCCGCCGCTGTTTGAGGATGCGGCGGAGTACGAGGCCTTCCGCGCCCGCCACGCCCGGGCCCGGGTGGACACGGTGTCCCGTCCCGGCTATGACGGCAGGGTGTACATCGGCATCGACTCCGGCTCCACCACGATCAAGGCCGTGGTGGTGGACGAGGACTTCAACCTGCTGAAGACCGCCTACATGTCCAACAAGGGCAACCCCCTGCCCGCGGTGCGGGACTTCCTGCGGGATTTCTACGCCGAATACCCGAAGGCCACCGTGGCCGGGGCCGGGGCCACCGGCTATGGCGAAGCGCTGGTGCGCACCGCCTTCCGGCTGGACTGCGGCGTGGTGGAGACGGTGGCCCACTTCATCGCCGCCCGGCATCTGCAGCCGCAGGTGGATTTCATCATCGACATCGGCGGCCAGGACATCAAATGCTTCCGCATACGGGACGGGGCCATCGACGACATCTTCCTGAACGAGGCCTGCTCCTCCGGCTGCGGCTCGTTCATACAGACCTTCGCCCAGGCGGCGGGGGGCATGCCGGTGGATGAATTTGCCCGCCGCGGCCTGCTGGCCAGGCACCCGGTGGACCTGGGCTCCCGCTGTACCGTGTTCATGAATTCCTCGGTGAAGCAGGCCCAGAAGGACGGCGCGACCCTGGAGGACATCTCCGCAGGGCTGTCCATCTCCATCGTGAAGAACGCGCTGTACAAGGTGATCCGCGCGGCGGACGCCACGCAGCTGGGCGAGCACGTGGTGGTGCAGGGCGGCACGTTTTTGAACGACGCGGTGCTGCGCGCCTTCGAGCGGGAGATCGGCCGCGACGTGGTGCGGCCCAACATCGCCGGCCTGATGGGGGCCTTCGGCGTGGCGCTGTACAGCGCGCAGCGCGCCGAGGAGGGCGGCAGCAGCCTGCTGAGCGCGGCGGAGCTTTCGCGCTTCACCCAAAAGACCTCCACCGCCCGCTGCGAGGGCTGCGAGAACCACTGCCAGCTGAACATCATCCGCTTCGAGGGCGAAGACGGCGAGCCGGCGCGCCGGTTCGTGTCCGGCAACCGCTGCGAGCGCATGACCGGCGGCGGCAAAAAGGAGCAGGCGAACCTGTACGAGGAGAAGCGCCGCATGCTGCGCGCCTACGAGCCCGGAGAGCGCCGGCGGGGCCGCATCGGCATACCGATGGGGCTCAATATGATGGAGCTGTTCCCCTTCTGGCACGCGCTGTTCACCCGCCTGGGCTTCCAGGTGATCGCCTCGCCGGAGTCGGACCGGGCGCTGTACGCCTCCGGCCAGCGCACGATCCCATCGGACACGGCCTGCTATCCGGCCAAGCTGATGCACGGCCACGTGGAGTGGCTGCTGCACCGGAACGTGGACGCCATATTCTATCCCTGCATGAGCTACAACCTGGACGAGCACCGGGGCGACAACCACTACAACTGCCCAGTGGTGGCCTACTATCCGGAGGTGCTGCGGCTGAACGTGCCGGGGCTGAAGGAGACACGCTTCATCTGCGACTACCTGGGCATCCACCGCCCGAAGGACTTTGAAAAGAAGTTTCCCAAGGTGCTGGACCGCTACTTCCCCGGCATCCCCGCCCGGGAGGTCAGGGATGCCGTGCGGGCGGCCTACGCCGCCTATGCCGATCACATGCAAAGGGTGCGCGAACGGGGGGCAGAGCTGATCGCCCGGGCCCGGGCCGAGGGCCTGCCGGTGGTGGTGCTGTGCGGGCGGCCCTATCACATCGACCCGGAGATCAGCCACGGCATCGACCGCCAGATCGCCCAGCTGGGCGCGGTGGTGGTCACCGAGGACGCCGTGAACCTGAACGTGGAGAAGTTCCGCGTGAACGTGCTGAACCAGTGGACCTACCACGCCCGGCTGTACTCCGCGGCGAAGTATGTGGCCGGGTGCGGCGACAAGGGTATCAACCTGGTGCAGCTGGTGTCCTTCGGCTGCGGCGTGGACGCCATTACCACCGACGAGGTGCGCGCCATCCTCCAGTCCGGCGGCAAGCTGTACACCCAGCTGAAGATCGATGAGATCTCCAACCCCGGCGCGGTGCGCATCCGGCTGAGAAGCCTGTTTGCGGCATTAGGGCACGAAGAGAATTGAACCATGGAAGAACGAATCGAATTCACCAAGGAAATGAAGCGGGATTACACGATACTGATCCCGAACATGCTGCCGGTGCATTTTCAGCTGGTGGGCGACGTGTTCCGCCTGCACGGCTACCGCATGGAGCTTTTGAAGAACGAGGGCCCCTCCGTGGTGGAGACGGGCCTGAAATACGTGCACAACGACACCTGCTACCCGGCGCTGTTGTGCATCGGCCAGTTCATCGACGCGCTGCAGAGCGGCAGGTACGATGTCAACAAGACCGCGCTGCTCATCACCCAGACCGGCGGCGGCTGCCGGGCCAGCAACTACATCTTCCTGCTGCGCAAGGCGTTGAAGAAGGCGGGGCTGGGCTTCGTGCCGGTGATCTCGCTGAACCCGATGGGCATGGAAAAGAACAGCGGCTTCAAAATCACGCTGACGCTGCTTTTGCAGGCCATGATGATGATACTCTACGCCGACGTGCTGATGTGCCTGAAAAACCAGGTGGAGCCCTATGAAAACGAGCAGGGCGCCTGCGCGCGGCTGGTGGACCTGTGGGCCGACCGGCTGACCGAGCAGTTCCGGCGCGATCCGCGGATCGCCGCGCTGCGCATCCGGGAGAACGTGCGGCGCATCGCCCGGGACTTCGACGCCGTCCCCTATGCCCCCGCGGAAAAGGTACAGGTGGGCATCGTGGGCGAGATCTACGTGAAGTACTCCCAGCTGGCCAACAACCACCTGGAGCGCTTCCTGCTGGCGCAGGGCTGCGAGGTGCACGTGCCGGGGCTGACGGGCTTTCTGCTGAACGCGCTGGATCACAACATCGACGACGTGGACCTGTACGGCGGAAGCCGCGTGAAGCAGCTCGTCTGCCGCTGGGTGATGCGCCGCGCCGACCACATCCAGCGCGTCATCGCCCGGGCCGTCAGGAGCGGCAGCCGCTTCACGCCCCCCGCTACCTATAAGGCCACCCGCCAAAAGCTGGGCGGCGTGCTGGGCGTGGGCTGCAAGATGGGCGAGGGGTGGCTGTTGACCGCCGAGATGTGCGAGCTGATCGATTCCGGCGTGCCCAACATCGTGTGCGTGCAGCCCTTCGGGTGCCTGCCCAACCACATCGCCGGCAAGGGCACCATTCGCGCCCTGCGGGAAAAGTACCCGAAGGCCAACATCGTGCCCATCGATTACGATCCCGGCGCCACCCGCGTCAACCAGGAAAACCGGCTGAAGCTGATGCTGTCCGTGGCGCGGGAGGAGAAGGGATAGGAATAGCCGATTATAAGTCGCGTAAAATTCTTCAAAAAATGGGATTTATGCGACTATTTTGATGATTGAGTCTCATAGAATACGGTTTATGCGAATTTCTGTTGACAGAGTCTCATAAAATTCTCCGTTTTCACTTCTTTTTCAAGCTCAGCACATAATCCGCGCTGACGCCATAGTATTCGCACAGCGTGCGCAGGTGGCGTATGGGCATTTCGTTGATGCCGTTTTCATACCGGGAATAGACCTGCTGGGTGGTGCCGAGCACGCGGGCGACAGTGGCCTGCTTCAAATCCCGGTCTTCCCGAAGCTCGCGCAGAACCTGCCAGTAATCCTTCATATCCAAAACCAGCCTCCCATATACTTTATTACATGGAAAGTATATTTACACCGGATTTGATGTATTGACTTTTACACTAAATATGGTGTATACTGGCTTTGAAGTATTAAATCTGTAGAAGGAAGGGTTTGGAAATGAAGAAGACGTGGATTGCGCTGTTGTGTCTGCTGATCCTGGCGCTGCCTATGGGCGCGCTGGCGGAGGACGTGGAGGCTGAAGCGGCGGAGGCCGCGCCCATCGAGCTGGAGGGAGAGCTGCTCACCGGCGACATGGAGGCCGTGCCGCAGCCCGAGAGCGCGGTGATGGCCGCGGCGGACGGCGATCAGGCCGCGGACGGCCTGCCGATCACCGAAGCGGCCTTCCCGGACGAGGCGTTCCGGGCGTACATTCTGAAGAATATCGATACCGATCAGAACGGAAGCCTGTCCAAGGCGGAGATCAGGGCCGTATCGCGGATCGACCTGCCCGCGGACGTGGTCGACGCCACGGGCATCTCCAATTTCACCAAGGCCGAGGTCATCTCCGCCGAGTACGGCGGAAAGCTGAAAAAGCTGCCCCTGGGCAAGCTGGAAAAGCTGAACACGCTTTATGTGCGCGGCAACAAGCTGTCCAAGCTGGATGTCAGCGGCTGTCAGGCGCTTTGGGATGTGGATGTCTCGGAAAACGCGTTGACCGCGCTGGATGTCAGCAAGAACACGAAGATCGAATGGCTGAACGTGGCCTACAACAAGCTGGCCAGCCTCAGCGTCAGGAAGAACACGAAGCTGAAATACCTCTCGGTTCGCTGCAACTCCAAGCTGTCCGAGCTGGATGTCAGCAAGAACACGAAGTTGAATGTCCTGCTGTGCGGCTACACCGCCGTCAAGAAGATGGACATCGCCAAGTGTCCCAAGCTGATCAGGCTGATGAAGCGGGACTGCCTGCCCCACGTGTGGCACACGGAGAAGAAGTACACCGGCGGCTCCATCGCCTGGACGGGCGATCCCTGAGAGGGGGATTCCGAGAAGGTGGAGCTGCCCACCGCGGCCAAGCTGTACAACGGCAAGAAGCTGCTGTACAAGGCTGGCACGCCCAAGAAGCAGGAGTTCTATGTGGTGAAATACGATACTGGTAAGAAGGTCAAGATCAAGAACGGCAAGATGACCGCCAAGGGCGACTACTACCTGCGGGTCAAGACGACGCCCGCCAACGTGGCCAAGCCGCTGACGCTAAAGTTCGGCAACAACAGCGATGATTCGTTAGGCTACTATCAGGACAGCAACGGCTTCTTCCAGAGCCAGGGACCGGGGTCCCCGACGATAAAGGTCTATATGGGCAGCAAGAAGGTCTACACACTGAAGGTGACGGTCAAGTAAAGGGCCAACGCAACAGGCAGGGGGGGCCGTCACAAGCGACCGTGAGGTCGTAAGGGACGGCCTCCTGCCTGTTCCTTGCGCTCTCTCCGAGAGAGCTGGCACGCGAAGCGTGACTGAGGGAGTTCCCAAAATCCTCCCCAAAACGCGACGGTCCTCCTTTGTAAAACACGGCAGATCCACACAACACAGGGGACGGTTCTGTGTGCAGCAACACTGAGAACCGTCCCCTGTGTTAGGGAACCGGATTGCCACGTCAGCCCTTTCGGGCTTCCTCGCAATGACACCGTTCGGAGCGCAGCCCTGCGCCCCGCATCCCGTCATTGTTCGGAGCGCAGCCCTGCGCCCCGCACCCTGTCATTGCGAGGAGGAGTATAAGTCTGAACCCCGCACCCTGTCATTGCGAGGAGCGCAGCGACGTGGCAATCCGGGTCCCCTTTAATCCAAAGAAATCCGAAGGATTTCTATCAAAACTCCACGCTTCACGCCTCACTCTCCACTCTCTCATCCGCCTCCCACGGACAGCGTTTTTTGCAACGTTAATTCTTGTAAAACCCCTGTGGACAAACTATGCCATCCACGTGAATTTACAGGGAAATTGGGAAATAATTGTTGACAAACGGGCCACTCTAAAGTAAAATAAACTTTGCAGGTCAAGTGCCCGTATGGGTTTTTGCGCCTGCGGAGCCGGTCGGTTTGCCCGAATTGGGGTTTCGGCAGATCGCCTGATGGTGCGGGAACGCGCGGGTGTAGCTCAATGGCAGAGCTCCAGCTTCCCAAGCTGATCACGTGGGTTCGATTCCCATCACCCGCTCCATAACGCAACACAACCCCAACCATATAAATTCTGTAGGGAGGAATTTCCAATGGCAAAGGCAAAGTTTGAGCGCAACAAGCCGCATGTAAACATCGGCACGATCGGTCACGTCGACCACGGCAAGACCACCCTGACGGCCGCCATCACGATGGCGCTGGCGCAGGTGGGCGGCGCTGAGGCCATGCGCTATGACCAGATCGACAAGGCGCCCGAAGAGAAGGCCCGTGGCATCACGATCAACACCGCGCACGTGGAGTATCAGACGGAGAAGCGTCACTACGCGCACGTGGACTGCCCCGGCCACGCTGACTACGTGAAGAACATGATCACCGGCGCTGCTCAGATGGACGGCGCGATCCTGGTGGTTTCCGCGGCTGACGGCCCGATGCCGCAGACCCGTGAGCACATCCTGCTGGCCCGTCAGGTTGGCGTGCCCTACATCATCGTGTTCATGAACAAG
>JBGUQG010000164.1:0-4779 GCA_045130815.1 Christensenellales bacterium | reverse complement strand
CCGCATCCCCGCGCCGCTCCACCGCCTGAGGAAGTGACGATATGAAAACCCCCCGCCGAGGCGCGGGTTTTTCATGGCCGTGGCTTTTCAGCTGGGATCGTACTTGTCGTCGTGTACCTGCTCGGTCACGGTGCCGGTGACGGGATCGTAGATCGGGGGCTTGCAGCGGTTGCAGGGCTCAAAGCCCAGGAAGAAGGCCTCGTACACCGTCAGCCGCTGGGAGCTGGCGAAGGCGAACTTGCACTTGTATTCGTGGTAGCAGCGCGCGCCGTCGGCGGCGTAGACGTAGTGCACGTCGCTCTCCTCCGCGGGGCGGATGATGGATTCCGTCTGGTCGTTGGTGTAGCCGGGCACGATGAAGTTGGGCAGGTCGGGGCCGTAGACCTCCACCTCCGGCTTGCTGCTGACCAGCGACACGCCGCCGCCCGCTTGGGTGGTGGGGGCGGGAATGGCGAACACGGCCACCAGCGCCGCGAGCATCACAAAGGAGACGGCCGACTTCACGGCGATGTGCCAGCGGCAGCTGGGCCGCCACATCATCATCAGGCCCACCGGGGGCACCAGCAGCCACAGCGCCGTCTTCAGCGTGCCGCGATCGCCCGCGCGCCGCTTTTGCGCCTTCGGCTGGCTGGACTTTCGGTTGAATCTCGGTATCTTCAAGTCAATCACGACCTTTTATCGACAAAGTATGACACAAATCCCTTGGTTTCGACATTATTATACCCGATTTTTGCAAAAGAGTAAACAGCAAAAGGGCAGAAATTTCGAGTTTGAAATAAATTTAACAATTTTGAAATCATATTTAGGTGGGAAGGTGCATAGGACACAGATTCTCCATGGAACCTGCGCCGTATGTTAATCGACAGAATCTTGACAATGCCAAGCTGCCGATGCTATAATGCGCATATTATTACGGTTTTTTCATATATTTTTGCAGACTTCGCCGCCCCTGGGGCGGATGACGAGGTGAACGGCCTTGAATGGATATGAGGTGCTGAATATTCCGAAGACCGCCACGCGGGATGAGATCCGCACGGCCTATCGGAACCTGGCCCGCCGCTGGCATCCGGATCGCTTCTTGCCGGGGCCGGAGCGGGATTGGGCCAACGAGCGCATGGCGAAGATCAACGCGGCCTACCGGCTGTGCCTGGACGGGCTGAAGGACGCCCGCCTGGCCGTTGACAGCGAGGATGAGGCGCTGCGGCAGGTGCAGGCCCTGATCGACGACGGCAAATACCAGTCCGCCCGCAAGCTGTTGATGGGCTTCGATACCCGCTGCGCGGAGTGGAACTACCTGTTCGGCTATGTGCTGATGAATCTCAGCGAAATGGACAAGGCGCTGATCTACCTTTCCGTGGCGGCGCACCAGAAGCCGATGTGCGCCAAGTACGCCCGGGCCCTTGAGGAGGCCCAGCGCCAGAAGGCCGCGCGCAGGCTGACCACGCTGTTCTCGCGCAGGAAGTAGAGCGCGCAGAAAAAGATCCTTCGCCGTGCGCAGGATGACAACGACGTATGACCGTGTCAGACTGAGCGCAGCGAAGGATCTTTTCGTTTTCGTCTATGCCTCCAGCGACCTTTGTAGCGGCGAGAGGTCAAGCATCTGCGTGTCCTGCAGCAGCAAATACAGCTGTGAAAGCATCATCCTGACGCCGCCGGGCACGTCGCTCTCGGCGTTCAGCACCATCATCGGGTCGTGCACCGACATGCGCAGCTGGAACCAGGCGTTGTTGACGTCGCCGTCCAGGTTGAAGGTGATGCGCACGCCCTCGCGGTTGTCGGGGGAGGGCTGCCACTCCGGATGCTCCAGGGTGTGGGAGAGTATGATCTCCACGATCTCCTGGGCCTCCTCCTCCGGCTCCCAATCCTGGTAGTCCAGTATGGGCAGTCGGATCTCCACGCTCTCCACCGGCTCCTTCAGGTCGTCGATCAGGCTGAACAGGTTCAGGCCCTCCCGCTTGCGGTTCAGCGCCTCGCAGATCACGCGGGTGGCCAGGTACATGCCGTCGCTCAAGAAGCCGTTCTCCCGGAAGGCGGCGTGGCCGCTGGTCTCGATGGCCAGCGGGCAGTCGATGCCCTCGCTGTTCAGGCGCACGGCCTCGTCGATCACGTGGCGATAGCCGCGCTTGAAGCGATAGTGGATGCCGCCCCATTCCGCGATGAACGCGGACAGGCCGGAGCTGGTGACGCTGTCGGTGACGAAGGTGGCCCCGGCGCGCTCGTCCAGCAGCATGGCGGCGATCAGCGCGATCAGCCGATTGCCGGTCACGGCCCGGCCGTCCTGGTCCACGATGGCGGCGCGGCTGCCGTCGGCGCTGAACACCACGCCCATGTCGGCCCGGCTTGCGGGCACCGCCCGGGACAGCGCCTCCAGCGTTGCCGGATCCTCCGGCGCGGTGATGTGGCACGCCCCGTCCTCCGCGCCCGTCAGGCTGCCCTCGGTATCCACGCCCAGCGCGTCCAGGAATTCGCGGCAGGCGCTGCCGAAGCTGCCCCGGGCGTCCACGACCACGCGCATGCCCAGCAGCGGCTTCAGCGCGTCGTCCTCCAGATACCGGGCGGCGACGCGGCGCAGGCTGTCAAAGTAGGCGCTGTTGGCGTCGAAGGGCACCACCAGGCGCTCCGGTACCTCCGAGCGGGCCGCCAGCTCCAGCACCTCGGCGACCTCCTCGGCCTTCAGACCGCCCTGGGCCGTTGCAAACATGAAGCCGTTCAGCTCCGCGTTGGCGGAGCTCGCGGTGACCATCACCGCGCCGTGCACCGGCTCCGGGCCGGGGCAGATCGTGGCGAACACCGCCGGGGCGGCGCACAGGCCGCAGTCCAGCACGTCGCTGTCCGCCGCGGTGATGCCGCCGGTCAGCGCGGCCAGTATGCGTTCGCCGGAGGGCCGGTCATCCCGCCCCACGGCCAGCCGCAGCGCGTCCGGGGTCTTGCCCTCGCGCTTTGCCAGCCAGCAGGCGAAGGCATAGCCCAGCTTCTCCACCCGGGCGTCGGTCAGCATGGCTTCCGGCCCGCGAACCTCCGAGCCGCTTCTCAACTTGGACCATCTTGTACTGTCTGTATCCATAAATACCTCTCAATGCTTGTCAGCCGCGCAGGATCACGGCTGTTTTTTGACTCTCTTCTTTTTGGAGGGGAGCTTCACGGCGGGGATGGAGCCGGTTTTGCCCATCTCCGCCTTGATGCGCTGCTTCTCGGCGGCGAGGCGCTTCAGGCGCTCGCGCCGGGCGCGGATCGAGGTCACCGCCAGCAGCGTCACCATCACCACAAGCGCCACCCCCGCAATCACCAGCAGCACGATGAACGTGGCGCTGGTGTTCGCCGGCTTCACCGACGGGCCGGAGGGCGGCTCGTTCGCGGCGTCCAGTCGGTCCGGGTTCACGCCGTCCGGGGCGATCACCACGTTCGCGGGGGCGCTGGTCACGGTGCGCTGGTGTCCCTCGGCGTCGGTATAGTTCAGGTAGAAGGTGAACTGCGCGTCGGCAGTCACGTCAAACTCGGCGCTGCACACCATCGGCGCGCCCGCGGGCAGCACGGCCAGCCGACGGATCTCGCCCAGGTTCACCTCGTACAGCGCGGCGTCCCGGGCCATGACGCTGCCGGTGTTGGCGATGGAAAAGTCGAAGGTCACCCGACCCGCCCGGTTGATCCTCGGCGTGCGGGGCAGGGCCTGCAGGGTGATGTTCACCTGGGCGTCCACCGGCTCGGCGGCGACGGTCAGCGTGTCGGTGCGCAGGTCCAGCGCTTCGCCGGCCTCGCTGATGCCGGTGATCCGCCAGCGGTATTCGCCCTCGCCCCGCAGGGGATAGGTGTGGGCGATCTCCACCGGGCCGGAATCGCTGGGCAGCGACACGGCGTCCGCGATTACGCCGCCGTACACGTCGTCCACCACGGTGATGCCGGTATAATCCACGTTGCCGCCGTTGGTCAAAATCAGTATGGCGTCGGCGGTGTCCCGGTCGAACACCGACTGCCCCACGGAAAAGGACATCTCCAGCGCGCTGTCGGCGATGTTCACCGTCACGGCGTCCAGGCTGCGGGAGAATTCCTCGCCGGTGGACGCGGTATACTCCAGCACCGGCGCGGACTGGGTGGCCTCCGTCAGCGTCACGCGGCTGATGAAGGTCTTGGCGTCGCCCACGGCCAGCTGCTCCAGCCTTCCGGTGAAGTCGCCCAGGCTGTCGCGTATGCGCAGCGCGTTCAGCACTACGTTGCCGGTGTTCACGATCTTGTAGGTCACGGTGACCAGCCCGCCCCGGGTCACGTAATCCGAGGACAGCTGTCGGGTGAAGCTGGCGCCGGGCTGTGGCTCGCCCTTGGCGATGGCGGCGCTCAGCGCGTAGCTGGCGCGCTCGCCATCCGGGCTCTGTGCGTCGTGGCTGATGGTGTAAGCGATCTCCCCGGCGTCCAGCTCCGCCTCGGTCACAGCGTGGGGCCGCACCAGCGTCTGGCTCTCGCCGGGCCCAAGCTGCCCGATGGGCTCGGACAGCAGTCCGTCCGCGGACACCAGCACGATGTTCTGCACGGGGCTGCCGGTCTGGTTGTGCAGCACGAAGGTCATCGTCACGTCGCCCGGGGCCACCATCGCCACCGGCTGCACGCTGAAATCGATGGTCAGCGCCGGCGCACCCTGCGATTCCGCCAGCGCGGCAGGGGAGAGCAGGGCACAGCAAAGCAGCAGCACCGTCAACAGAGCCGCCCGAAACAAACGGATGTGCCTCGCCTTCAACATCGCCGCCCGACCCTTCGCCGGAATTCACAGGCCCGATCGCGGGCCCATAT
>JBGUQG010000163.1:0-2567 GCA_045130815.1 Christensenellales bacterium | reverse complement strand
CCTCGTTGTTGGCATACATGATGCTCACCAGGATCGTGTCCGGTCGGATCACCGCCTCCAGCTGCTCCGGCGTCACCAGGCCGTCGTGGTCCACGGGCAGATAGGTGACCTCGAAGCCCTCCTTTTCCAGCTGCTTGCAGGTGTGCAGCACCGCGTGGTGCTCGAAGTTGGTGGTGATGATGTGCTTCCCCTTTTTCGCGTTGGCGTAGGCCGTGCCCCGCAGGGCCCAGTTGTCCGCCTCGGTGCCGCAGCCGGTGAAGTAGATCTCCCTCGGTTCGGCGCCGATGGCCTGCGCCACCTGGTTCCTCGCGGCCTCCACGGCCTTGCGGGCCTCCCGGCCAAAGCCGTGCACCGACGAGGGGTTGCCGTAGATCTCACAGAAATAGGGCTGCATCGCCGCGAAGACCGGCTCGGTCACGCGGGTCGTCGCGCCGTTGTCCATGTACACTTTCATGTCGTCTTATCCTCCTGCGCGCAAAGGCGCTTGTGATCCTCCACCATGTCCCGAAGGGTGATGCCGTCCACGATGGCGTTCAGCCCGTCGCGCAGCTTCAGCCACACGATGCGGCTGGCACAGGCACAGCTCTTGCCGCAGGCCTCCTCCTCGTCCAAACAGTCCACCAGATTCAGGCCTCCCTCAAGCGCCCGCAGCACCTCGCCCACGGTGATATGCTCCGCCGGGCGGGCCAGCACATAGCCGCCCTGGGCTCCCCGGGTGCTGGTGACCAGCTTTTCCCGCTTCAGCACGGCGATCAGCTGCTCCAGGTACGCCTCCGGCACGCCCTCCCGCTCGGATATGGCCTTGATGGACTGCGGGCCGCCCTCCGCGTACAGCGCCAGGTCGTACATCGCGTGGATGCCGTAACGGCCCCGGGTCGACAGCTTCATCGGCGTCCGCCTCCCTTCAATAATTCCGAGTTGTTTGCTCAGCTTTTGCAATGGTATTGTATCATCCTTTGCGCCGCCCGTCAATCAATTCCGATGCATTTTATCGGGATTTAACGCGCCCTGTGAAAATGACCCTCCGCGTTCGCTGTGCGGCGGGTCCCTCGTTCACTTGTAGGTGGCCTTCTTCGGCGCGCCCCTTTGGGCCAGCAGCTTCTTGTAGGCCTTCAGCTTCTTCTCCGGGCAATAGAACTTTGCCCGGGCGGCGATGCCGCTGAAGGCATCCTTACCCACGCTCTTCGCGGTCAGCCGGGTGGTGTCGATGCTGATGGTCTTCAGCTTTTTGCAGCCCTTGAAGGCGTTCTTGCCGATGTTCTTCACCTTCGAGGTCAGCATGATGGAGGTCAGCGCCTTGCAGTTCTGGAAAGCGCTGTCCTTGATGGTGGTCAGCTTCGCGCCGAACACGAGGTTCGTCAGCTTGGCGCAGCCTCCCGCTCTTCCTTCGACAGCACGCCGTCGCTGTCGCGGTCATATTCCGCCAACAGCGCGCGCATGCCCTCGCCGGGGAAGTTGTCGGCATTGAGTGTGACGCGGCCGGTCACCTGAGCGCCGTCGTCCGTCCATTCCCCGGCCCCGACCGCCTGCGCGCCGGCCTGCTCCATGTCCTGTGTCCACATTTGAAATCATCACAAAAAACGGGACGGCATCCTGTGATGTCGTCCCGTACAGCATATCGCGCTTATCAGCTCAACACATACCAGATCTTGTCGATGGTGTTGATCTTGTCCTGCTGGGTCTCGCCCCGGATGATGGATTCCTCCAGCGGTATGGCATGGCCGCCGTTGCGGTGGGTGGTGTCGGCGCAGTAGAAGACGTCGCTGTCCGAGTCATAGCCGAACAGGTAGATCGCGTGGGGCGCGCCGGTGTCGTAGATCACCACGCCCTCCGGGTGGTATTGCAGCACGTTGATCAGATAGGCCTTCTTGTCGATGCAGTTGTGCACGTCGGCGTTGCAGGTCACGTTCACCTGGCCGATGGTGAATTCCTGGCTCAGTCCGTATTGCTTGGTCCAGGCGAAGTGCTCCACGCCGCTGGCCGTCACCTGCTCGTAGGGCGTGCCCCTCTGGCAGGAATAGTTGCGCAGCATCATCGTCGCGGCCACCAGCGTGCAGGTGTGCGCCCGTGTCTGCATGATGTACACGTCCTCCGCCGGGTGCGAGCCGAAATACAGGCCCTCCGCCCCGGCGGCGGAGCAAAGCGCCAGTGCCAGGGCCAGCGCAAGGATTCTCATAAGCGTCTTCATCTGGGTAGTCCTCCTGTTGCTGTACCCTACCAGCATACAGGAACCCGGCCCCGATTGCAAAGACATTGCCGCAAACAAAACTTGGAAATAATCGCACAGCTGGTGACAGAACTTAGTTTCGTAATACCTTCTGGACACCCCCGGGACAGCACTGTGAAAACCTGTGACAATATTTCCATCCGCCATTATTTGCGTAATGATTTCAGCAAGTATGACAGCCCCGCATAGGCTGTCGCGGTAGTCCGGTCCCCCGGCTATTCCTGTTCCCCGACCCTATTTCGCATTCCGGGAGCAAAAAAGAGAGCCATTCACATGAATGACTCTCGATGAAATCCGGCGACGACCTACCCTACCGGGCCGTTTCCAGCCAAGTACTATC
>JBGUQG010000162.1:0-6274 GCA_045130815.1 Christensenellales bacterium | reverse complement strand
TGGCAGCCAGGTTGGAGGGACCCCAGCCAACCGCTTCAAAGCGGGCCAGCTGCACGTCGCCGGAGGTCAGGTAAGCGGCCAGCGCGTCGCAGGCAGCCATCTTGGCTTCGTCGGTCTGGGGCTTCACGCCCAGCATCTTGAAGCCGCCGAAGCCGGACAGCTGCCAGCCGTCCACGGTGGGCAGCTTGGCCGCGGCGTAGTTCTCGCCGAACAGCTTCTGCGCGGCGACGGCGTCCCAGGTGCCGTCCACGATGGCGGCCACGTTGGTGGCGTTGGAGATGGAGGAGCCGTTCACGAAGGCGGGGCTGCTGGCCAGCTTGATCATGCTCTTCAGGGCCTTCAGGCCGTTCTCGGAGGCATAGTCCACGTTGCAGGCGGTCAGGTTGCCTTCGTTGTCGGAATCATAGGTCAGGGTGCAGCCCGCGCCAAAGAAGAACGCGGTCTGGTACCAGCCGGAGTTGATCTCCATGTAGAAGCTCTTGCCGGCAGCCTCGCAGTCCGCCAGGATGCCTTCCAGGGTGGAGGGATCGGAGACCACGCTCTTGTCGTAGTACAGGAAGTAGCCGTTGTCGCTGGTCAGCGGATAGGCGTACAGGGTGTCGCCCATGGTGGCGGCGGCCACGGAGCCGGCGTCGTTCTCGGCCCTCACGACCTCAGCGTTGCCCTCTTCCACGACCTCCAGCGCGCCGGCGGCCACGATGCGGGCCAGCTGGTCCTGCGCGAAGTTGAACACATCCGCGGCGGCGTCCACGTCGGCGATGACTTTGCCGGCGGCGTCGCCTTCGCCCACGGGCTCCACGGTGACGGTCATGTCAGCGAACTCGGGGTTGGCGGCCTTAAAGGCGTCGATCTGCGCGTTGGTGAACTCCACGGTGGCTTCCGGTACCCAAACCTTCAGGTCGCCGCTGTAGCCCTCCGCGAAGGCGCAGCTCATGGTCAGCACCAGTGCGATGGCCAGTGCCAAAGTCAGCAGTTTCTTCATGGAAAACCCTCCTTTTTGCTTTGGACGGTTATGGATGCGCCGCCCTTGTTTGCCCTCATATTATAGCACTTCGCTATGTGAATGTCAAAACAAATCCGTAACTTTTTCGGAGTTTTTTCGTACCGGTGTTTTCGAGGACGAAAAATCACGAAATTGCCCGGACGGCCTGTTTTGCTGTTGCAGTGAGCGGGAAAAAGTGTTATAATATCGGTGTATGATGCTTATGATTGATAAAACGGACGACCGTTTGTTGAGGAAACGGGTTTATTGATATGCGAGGTTTACGCATTGCATTGATCGTGGTCGCCGTGGTGTGCTTCGGCGTGGCGCTGTCCTATCCGATCCGCTATCGGATGAAGCAGAACAGCAACAACGCTTCGCTGGACGAGCTGGCCGCCATGCGCCGCCAGGCGCAGACGGAGGCGGGGGAGACCGCCGGACCGACGGGCGCGGATAAGGTCACGGAGGCCCCTGAGGTCAGCCTGCCTGTGGCGGAGGCCACGGAGGCTCCCGAGGTCGGCCTGCCTGTGGCGGAAACCACGGAGGCCCCCGAGGTCGGCCTGCCTGTGGCGGAGGCCACGGAGGCCCCTGAGGTCGGCCTGCCTGTGGCGGAGGCCACGGAGGACCCCGAGGTCGGCCCGCCTGTGGCGGAGGCCACGGAGGTCCCCGAAATCAGTCTGCCTGTGGCGGAGGTCACTGAGGCCCCCGAAACCGGCCTGCCTGTGGCGGAGGTCACTGAGGCCCCCGAAATCGGCCTGCCTGTGGCGGAGGTCACGGAGGCGCCGATTCCGGCCCCGACCAGGGCGCCGGGGGTCACGCCGGGGTTTGACGATCTGCGGATGGACTTCGATCCCCACGCGCGCGCGGCCAGAACGCCCGTGCCGACCGTGGAGCCGACGCCCACGCCGGAGCCCACGCCGGTGCCGACCTACGATGGGCCGCTGCCCTATCCGATGAAGGAGAAGGTGGAATTCGACGAATCCGCCATACTGCCGGAGCTGCGGGATATTTACGAGCTGAACCACGATTTGATCGGGTGGTTGACCATCCCGGGCACGGTCATCGATTATCCCGTGGTGCAGGTGGAGGACAGCCAGTACTACCTGGAGCACGACTTCTACGGCAACTCCAACATGAACGGGCAGATCATACTGGATTCCAACTGCGATCCCTACACGCCCAGCTACAACCTGGTGATCAGCGGCCACCACATGCAGAACGGCAGCATGTTCGGCGACCTGCCGGAGTACCGGAACAAGAACTACTGGGAGAAGCGCAAGTTCGTGGAGTTCGACACGCTGATGGCGCGCAAGCAGTACGTCATCTTCGCGGTGTTCTATTCCGCCGACTATGACGAGGACGAGGAGGGCTTCCGCTACAACGCGGACGTCCGCTACCGGCTGGATACCCGCCACTGGCTGGAGGAGATCGAGGAAAACAAGCTGTACGACACGGGCATTGACGTGGCGTTTGGCGATGAGTTCATCACATTGACGACCTGCAACAGGGTGCTCCACAAAAACGGAAGATTCGTCGTGGTGTGCCGCAGAATACGGGAAGGAGAGACGTTCGAATGAAGAAGCTGATTGCACTGATCCTGGTTTGCCTGGTTTGCCTGACCACGGCCTATGCCGCTGAATGGTCCGAGGGCCTGAGCCCGGAGCAGCCCATGCACAACTTTGAAAAGGTGAACTTCAAGAACACGCTGGGCTATTTCATGATGTGGCCGACCCAGAAATTCCCGGCGCTGCGGTTCTGCGACGTGCTGGAGATGTATCTGCCGCGCAATGACCTGGAGCTGGGCGAGGGCAAGATCACGCTGTGCGACGCGAACGGAGAGATCGCCGTGATGGATTGCGCCGATCCCGCCCAGGTGGAGCTGCGCCCCATGGAGGAGTCCGAGCTGCAGTTCCCTTGGGGCTCCTGGGGCTGGGGCAGCTGCCTGGAGGTGCACCTGCCCGTGTCGCTGGAGTTCGACAAGGACGACTACTATGTGCTGATGGACGAGGGCTGCATCGTGGACCCCGCCAACAACACCAAGAGCCTGTCCCTGACCGCGCCCAACCAGTGGAACCCGCTGCTGCAGGATGAATTCGGCATCGGCGACCTGCGCTACACCAAGCCCGCCGAGGAGGACGAGGAGCCGGAGATCACCGCCGCGCCCGCCGTCGGCGACAACGTGCGGTTTGAGCTGAAGCTGGGCGGCAACGCCAAGGAAGCCGTCGTGTTCAGCGAGAACGATTCCGTGTACTTCGAGCCCTTCCAGTTCACCGAGTCCGGCACCGTCACCGGCACCGTGACCGGTGAAGACGTGGGCTGGGGCATCATCTTCCTGGACGAGGAGGGCAAGCAGCTGGATATGCTGACGCTGAAGCAGAGCCGCTTCGTCGAACAGGCCGAGGCCGAGCTGGCCGCCGCCACCGAGGGCTGAGCCCCATAGGGCAAGCGCCCCTCCCGTTGCTCGCGGGAGGGGCGCTTGCGTTTTGGAGGCTCGCCACAGAATCGGGCGCGTATCTTAATTTGCCAGCCGTTGCCAACCGCCGCAAAAGCGATTATAATAGGAAATATCATCAATCATCATTGCCGGGAGGCCCTATGAACAGAGCTGTGTTTTCAAGGCTGTGGGCGCTGGTGCTGGCGCTGCTGGCGCTGACGCTGCCCGCGGCGCTTTCAGAGGCGGCGGAGATCGTCTCCGAGCCCATCGACGAGGTCGTGCCGGCCGCGGACGCGGGCGACACGGGCCTGTGGGTGGAGGACGCCGTGCCCGACGTCCGGGAGCTGGAGGAGATCGACCTGCCCTCAGGCGAGGGGAACGTCCCCGGCGAGGGGAACGTCCCCGGCGAGGGGAACGTCCCCAGCGAGGGGGAGGCTCCTTCCGGGAACGGCGGGGTGCTCTCCGAGGCGTGGTCTTCGGGCTACGCGGCGGTGGCCGACGGCGCGACGGTGTACGCCGACGCGTCGCTGGAGCGTCCGCTGGGCACGTTCCCCCGGGGCGCTGTGGTCCGGGTCGACGCCTGGACGGACGACGGCGCGCTGCTTGAGGTCCGCTTCGACACCGACGAGGCCCGCGCCCGGGCGCTGGACATCCCCACGGGCTGGGTGCTCTCTGAGAACGCGCTGCAGCTGACCGGGGATGAGATCGACGCACTGACCGCGGCGCTGAAGTCGGACGGCGACGCCCGGGACATGGTGCCCTGGACCGCGTTGGAGGCCGCCGAATACGGCGTTTCCGCCGGGGAAGAGGACGAAGCGGCGGAGGAAGCGACGCCGGAGCCGACGGAGCAGGGCCTGGCCGTATCGGCCCACACCCAGGGCGAGATCCAGGCCTTCGTCGACGCCCATCCCGCCTACGGCTCGCAGATCAACATCTACACCGTGGCGGCCTCGGACGATCCCTACGCCATCGGGCGGCTGTCTTCGGTGAACCAGCAGTCGGCGCTGAATCTTTTGAACCAGATGCGCTATATCGCTGGCCTCGACGCCGATCTGACGCTGCTGCCCGAGCGGGAGGAGATGGAGGCCGCCGCTTCGCTGGTGCTGAGGCTGTACGGCGGGCTTTCCCACTATCCCACGCGCCCGGCGGCCCTGTCGGACAGCCGGTATGACAGCCTGTACAGCCTGGGCTACACCGGCGCGGGCCGCTCCAACATCGCCATGGGCTACACGGTCACCGGCGCGATCCTGGCCTACATGGCCGACAACGACGCGGTGAACATCGAAGAGGTGGGCCACCGCCGCTGGATACTGAACCCGCCGATGGGCCGCACCGTCGCGGGGGCCAACGGCCGCTTCTCCGCCATGTACGCCCACGACCAGAGCGGCACCGGCAGGCAGACCCGGGTGGCCTGGCCCGCCCAGCAGATGCCGGTGCAGTATTTCTCGGCCAAGGACCCCTGGTCCGTGTCCTTCGGCGCGCAGCTGGAGCCCTCGCAGATCGGGGTGGAGCTGGTGCGCCGGTGGGACGGGAAGTCCTGGCACTTCTCCGAGGCGGAGTCCGACGGCTTCTTCACCGTGGACAACCGGGCCTTCGGCCAGCGGGGCTGCGTGATCTTCCGCCCGGACGGCCTGGACGGCATCATGATCGGCGATGTGTTCGACGTGGCCATCACCAACCACGCCGACAACACCGTCACCCGCTACTCGGTACAGTTCTTCAGCCTGGACATGACCGCCTCCGCGGCACTGAGCCGCCCCGAGGTCACCGCCGTGAAGACGGATGTGGGCAACCGTATCAGCTGGACCGCCGTGGAGCGGGCCACCGGCTACTACGTCTGCCGCCGCAACGACGAAGGGATGTACGCGGTGATCGCCGACGTGTCGGGGGAGCTGTCCTACCTGGATACCATGGTGAAGGGCGACGGGGAGCACTATTACCAGGTCTATCCCCACACGAACTGCGTCACCAGCCCGCTGATGACCAGCGTGCAGGCGAAGGCCCCCCAGCCGGAGAAGATCAGCCTGGACGGGAGCAAGACCGTGCAGCTGTACGAGGGCGAGACCCGGCAGCTGGAATGGATCCTGGAGCCCGCCTATGCCGAGACCGGCCTGTTCTGGGATTCCACCCTGCAGGACGTAGCCACTGTCACCCAGGACGGCCTGGTCACCGCGGTGAAGAAGGGCGTGGCGGAAATCATCGTCTGCACGGATAATCAAAAGAAGGCCCGGGTGAAGGTGCGGGTGCTGGCCCGCACCAGCCTGAGCGGCGCGAAGGTCGCCGTGTCCGACAAGACCTTTACCGGCAAGGCGCTGAAGCCCGCCGTGAAGGTGAAGCTGGGCGCGAAGACGCTGACCAGGGGCGTCGACTACACCGTCGCCTATTCCGGCAACAGGAAGGTCGGCATCGCCACCGTGAAGATCACCGGCGTGGACAAGTACAAGGATACCGTGACCGCCACCTTCCGGATCAAGCCGGTGAAGGTCGCGGGCCTGAAGCTGAAGGCGGCAGGCAGCGGCAAGCTGACCGCCAGCTGGAAGAAAGCCGACGGCATCACCGGATACGAGGTGCAGTATGGCACAAAGCGCAGCTTTGCCGGGGCAAAGACGCTTACCGTGAGAAAGGCAGCCACCGTCACCGCTGCGCTGAGCAGGCTGAAATCCGGGACCACGTACTATGTGCGCGTGCGCAGCTACAAGACCGCGAAGGGCACGAAGGTGTATTCCGCCTGGTCCGCCGCGGTTAAGAAAAAGGTCAGGTAGACTGAAAATCTGCAAAAACAGGCGAGAATCCATGGGATTTTCGCCTGTTTTTGCGTGAAATAGATTGACGACATCGGCTTATACTGGTAAGATAGA
>JBGUQG010000161.1:0-4835 GCA_045130815.1 Christensenellales bacterium | reverse complement strand
CCTGCTTGATGCCCATGCCCATCAGCGCCATCAGCTTGAGCGCGTTGACGGATTTTTCACCCTTGGCGACGGTGACGGTGGAGGCATACTTCTTGATCTCCTTGACCAGGATGCCGGCGGGACGGGCATGGATGCCCACGGGATCGGTGATGACATATTCAAAAGACTTCATTTGGATTTCCTCCCTGATGATATACCGTCAGGGGGAGGGCGGACCTCCCCCGTCGGGGACTTACTTCGCGCCCAGCTCGACGCCTTCCATGTCGTCGGAGTTGGTCAGCAGCACGGCCACGGTGTCGGAATAACCGGCGGCCTTGATCTTGGCGCGGCTGAACCGGATCAGTGGCTGGCCGGCCTTCACCTGGTCGCCCTCCTTCACGAGGCAGTCGAAGCCGTCGCCGTTCATGGCCACGGTATCCACGCCCACGTGGATCAGCAGCTCCATGTCGTTGGCGGAGAGGCCCACGGCGTGCTTGCTGTCCGCGACGGAGCTGATCTCGCCGTCAAAGGGCGCGACGACCACCTCGTCCGTCGGCTGCACGCCCACACCCACGCCCAGCACGCCGGAGGCGAAGGTATCGTCCGGAATCTGGTCGTAGGGGATCACGTTGCCCTTCACGGGCTGCAGCACCTGGCCGTTGGCACAGCGGATGACCGACACCGTCGGCACCTCGATCTTCGCCGGCTCGATGGCCGGGCCCGCCGCCGTCGCCGGCTTCGGGGCATCTTCCTTCCAGATGATCGTGGTCAGCGCGAAGGCCACGCCCGCGGAGATCAGCAGCTGCACCAGGTACAGCGGCACGTTGTTCACGGCGGGGATGGCTGGGATGCCGGTGACGCCGTAGACGGGCGCGCCCAGCTTGAACAGGCTTCCGAACAGGGCGCCCACCGCGCCGCCGATCATGCCGCAGATGAAGGGCTTCATGAAGCGGAAGTTGATGCCGAAGATGGCGGGTTCGGTGATGCCCAGGGACGCCGACAGCGAGGAGGGCAGCGCCACGGACTTGGTCTTCTGGTTCTTCACCTTCAGCGCCACCGCGAGGCAGGCGCCGAACTGGGCGAAGTTGGCCGCCGAGGCGATGGGCATCCAGGTGTTCAGGCCGGTCTGGGCGATCATGCCCGCCTCAATGACGTTGTACATGTGGTGCAGGCCCATGACGACCGTCCAGGGATAGATGGCGCCCATGACCACGGAGCCGATCAGCGAGCCGGCCAGCCACTTCGCGCCGGACAGCACCCAGTTCTCCAGGATGGAGAAGATGGGCCCGATGATGGTGAAGGTGACGAAGGAGGTGATCAGCACCGTCACCAGCGGGGTGACGAACAGGTCGATCATCTCGGGCACCTTCTTGTGCAGCCACTTCTCGATCGTACTCATCAGGAGCACGGCCAGTATGACCGGTATGACGTGCCCCTGGTAGCCCACTTGTTGGACGTTGAAGAAGAACAGGTGCCAGGTCGGTATGGTTCCCGCGGCGTAGTCGCCCACGGTCCAGGCGTTGATCAGGGCCGGATGGACCATCATCAGGCCGATGACGCCGCCCAGGAAGATGTTGCCGCCGAACACGCGGGCGGCGGAGATGGCCACCAGCACCGGCAGCAGCGCGAAGGCCGTGTTGGCCACCAGATCCAGGAAGGCAAACCAGTCGCTCTGGCCAAAGGCCGGCCAGAACTTCGGGATGGCTTCGACGATACCCATCATCAGGCCGGAGGCCACGATGGCGGGCAGGATCGGCACGAACACGTCGCCCGGGGTCTTCAGGATCTTCTTCCACCAGGGCATCTTGCTGGCGGCGGCAGCCTTGACGTCGGCCTTCGACGCGGCGGACGCGCCGGTGACGGCCAGGAACTCGTCGTACACCTTGTTGACGGTGCCGGTGCCAATGATCAGCTGCAGCTGACCGTTGGATTCAAACATGCCCTTGACGCCGTCGATGTTCTCCAGAACGGCTTTGTTGACTTTGCTGTTGTCAGCGATGACCAGTCTCAGTCGGGTGGCGCAATGCGCGGCGCTGATGACGTTGGAGCCTCCGCCTATGTTGGCGGCGATCTCCTCAGCGCACTTGCGATAGTCCAATGCCATGTAATAACTCCCCCTTCTTATCGCACTGTGAATACTCTGAAACATCAAAATATCACAGTTATAATCATTTTACACCGAATTGCGGGAAATGTAAATAGCAAATTAAACATGATAATATTTCTTAAAATTAAACATGATAATATTTCTCAACATTAAACATGATAATATTTCTTAATACTATTATGGTTTCACACGGGGATTGCAAAATATACGTGGATTTTTTTCACGTTCCATGTTATGATATTGAAAAAGGGATGAGGAGGCGGACATTGTGAAGGAATGGACCAGAGAGGAACGCTACCGGGTGTTGCACGCCCCGGAGGAGATAAGGGACCTGTATGACCGGATTCAGACCTCGGTCTACCGGCAGCTCTACCACGTGCAGCCCATCACCGGCCTGTCCAGCGACCCCAACGGCTTCGCGCTGCACAAGGGGGTCTGGCACCTGTGCTATCAGTGGTGCCCCTGGGGGGCCGTGCACGGGCTGAAATACTGGTATCACGTCACCAGCACCGACCTGGTGCACTGGCAGAACGCCGGCATCGGCCTCGCCCCGGACTGCTTCTACGACAACCGCGGCACCCACTCCGGCAGCGCCATCTCCGTGGGCGACGACCTGGTGTTCTTCTACACCGGCAACCACCGGGACGAGGACTGGACCCGCACGCCCTACACCTGCGCGGCGAAGCTGGGGGAGGACAATCGCCCCGTGAAGCTGGACAAGCCGCTGTTCGGGCCCAGGGACGACCACAGCGAGCATCAGCGCGACCCCAAGGTGGTGTGGAACCCGGCGGATGAGACCTATTACATCTTCATCGGCGCGCAGACGCTGGACAAGCGGGGCTGCGTGATGGTGTACAAGTCGAAGGCGCTGCTGTCCGGCTGGTCCTACGCGGGCGAGCTGAAGGTGCCCGGCTACGAGGCCTTCGGCGGCATGTGGGAGTGCCCCTACATCGTCAACATCAGCGGCAGGGACGTGCTGATCTTCTCCCCGCAGTACACCAAGCTGCCGGGGCGTGGCGAGAGCACCAACCACAACGTCTACATGATCGGTCATATGGACTACGACACCCTGATCTTCACCCCCGAGGGGGACTACCACTATCTGGACTACGGCTTCGACTTCTACGCCGCCCAGGGCGCGGCCAGCATCGGTGACCCCGACAAGGCCATACTGATCGCCTGGATCGGCCTGCCGGACAACCACTATCCCACCGAGGAGGAGGACTGGGAGGGCAGCCTGTCCCTGCCCAGAGAGCTGAGGATCAAAGACGGACGGCTGACGCAGACGCCCATCCCCGCGGTGCGCGGCCTCAGGGAAGCCGAGGTGAAGGCCGACGGCACGCTGCCCGCGGCTTGCGAGATCGAGGCGGAATGCCCAGACAAGGACTTCGACCTGAACCTGTTCACCCGCCAAGACGGCGAGGGCGGCCTGCGGCTGCACTACGACGCGGTCCGAAAGACCTTCACCGTGGACCGCTCCGGCATGGACAAGCGGTTCAACATCCCCGTGGGCGAGGTGCTGGAGATGCCCCTCGAGAACGCCCCCGGCAGGCTGGACATCTTCGTGGACCGCTGCTCGGTGGAGATCTTCGCCGGGGACGGCGAAGCCACCTTCACCACCCACCTGTACCCCACCGCGCGGGAGTTCAACTACACCGCCAGCGAAGGGGTCAAGCTGCACATCTATCCCATGAAGAAGTCCGTGACGGATGAATTCGTGGTCTGAGGGGAGGAAAGACACATGAAGCAGAAGGTATTTGCCAGCGACTTTGACGGCACGCTGTATTTCTACAAGGCGGACGTGAAGCTGCCGCCGGAGAACGTCGAAAAGATACGGGAATACCAGGCCGCGGGGCACCTGTTCGGGCTGTGCACCGGGCGGCAGGTGGGGGGCCTGACCCCCTTCATCACGGGATTCGTGAAGCCGGACTTCTACATCACCTCCTCCGGCGCAAACATCGTGGACGGCGAGGGCAAACCCATATTAAAGCGCGGCGTGGACCGGGACGTGGCCGACGCGCTGGTGCGGGAACTGAACCCGCTGGGCTATCGGCTGACGCTGGACGTGGAGGGCGACATCTGCGTGTTCGCGCCCATGGACTACCCCGGGAAGTACTATGTGATCTCCGGCGTGCACGACGCGCCCAGGGGACTGATCCACCAGGTCAGCGTGCACACCGAGAGCCTGGAGGACGCCGCGCGGCTGTCCGCGTCCATCAACGAGCGCTTCGGCGACAGGGTCGAGGCCTTCCAGAACGTCATCGAGATCGACATCGCGCCGCGGGGCTGCTCCAAGGGCAAGGGCGTCATGGCCCTGCGGGAGCACATGAAGGACGTGTACGGCGATTTCAAGCTCTACGGCATCGGCGATTCCATCAACGATCTGCCGCTGCTGGAGGCCTCCGACGTATCCTACACCTTCCCTTACGCCCCCGAGATCTGCCAGCAGAAGGCCGACAAGGTGGTGGAGACCATCGTGGACGCCCTCGAGGACAGCATGAGGGACTGAACAAATTGAAACAGGAGGGATTAGGGAATAGAGATTAGGGATTCGATAATGCCGCTGCCGCGTTTTATACTTAACGCCGGAACAGGAACGGCGGCAGCCACTATTTCTAATCCCTATTCCCTGATTCCTAATCCCTCTCCGTTGGTTTGTAATTAGAGTGTGTTTCTAAATTCCCCAAGATGCATTTTCGGCGCCTTGAACTGCATTTCTGCGTTGGTTTCCCTTGACTTAGCGCCACTA
>JBGUQG010000160.1:0-11636 GCA_045130815.1 Christensenellales bacterium | reverse complement strand
TTGCCCAGGTGGCGAAGGTGTTGAAGCCCGGTGGAACCTTCCTGATCGTCAACGAAGCGGACGGAGAGGATGCCACGGGAAAAGAGTTCGAGAAGATCATAGATGGAATGAAGGTTTATAAGGCAGAGGAGATACAGAAGGCCCTCCATAGCGCGGGATTCGGCAGCGCTGCCGCCTGGCATCACCCCCGCAAGCCGTGGATTGCGGTCATGGCGATCAAATAACGAAAAGGGACCTAAACAGCCCATGTCAATGACCGTCTTCCGGGGATTGATGATGGGGATACCTCCTTATGCCCCGGAAGTAACGCGGATCAATTCGCGCTCCAGCGCGGACACGCTGCCGCGACGCAGGCGAACCAGCGTGGAGCCGTGTTTTTTCGCTTCCTTTTGCGCGCTGATGACCAGGGGATGGGAAACTGTATCCATGCAGACGAAGATAAAGTCCGGCTTTCCAAGCTGGTTTGCGAAGCTGCCCTTTTTCAAAGGGATCGTGCGGGCGGTAATGTTGTACTTCGCGCACAGGTCGCAGTAGGTGCGACCCATGCACTCGTTGCCTCCGATAATGATCGCGCTCATGTCGGCCTCCCCGGTACTGTAGTTAGTGGTAACTAATGTCTATATGTTAGCATATACTAATTGCCTTTGTCAAGGCCTGTTTGAAAAAAAACACCCCTGTTCAAAATCAGTCTGTAAGCATACGGCAATATCAGGCAAACTGTGTGAAGTTATGAGAAACCCATTGACAGGGCAGAGAAGTTAGTGTATTATAACCTCAATATTAGTTATAACTAACATCTGCTGAGAGGAGAGTGGACTATGCTGGATCGCGCGATAATCGACCACGCTTCGCCGACACTTGCGCGGCTCAAGCTGGGAAGCCTGATCAACCTCGAAGTCGGCGAGGGCTTCTTCGGGGAGTTTGCCCGTCTGGGTGACGCGCTGCGCGGGAAGGGCGTGAAGCTGACAATCCTGCGGCTGTACGGCGGAAAGGCGCTGTTGTATGTCTACCGGCCCGACGAGCTTGAACAGGCGTTGCGGAACCAGGATGTTCGTTGCTTCCTGACGACCTGCGGCTATGAGCGCTTCGATGGCGCGAGCGCCCTCCAGACGCTCAGAGAACATCTAAAGGATACGGCGGGCTTCCCCCATGAGATCGGCGTATTTCTGGGTTACCCTCTGGCGGACGTGCTGGGCTTCATAGAAAACTGCGGCAAAAACTGCCTGGCCTGCGGCTGCTGGAAGGTGTACTCCAATCTGTGCTTTGCGCAGCAGACCTTCAAGCGGTTTGAAAAGTGCAAAACGGTCTATCAGAGGCTGTTTGCTCAGGGCTGCCCGTTGACCCGACTGACGGTCGCGGCCAGACCTGCATAAATCATCATACGAGGAGGATTCATCAAATGAGCAAGATTGCGGTCGTGTATTACAGCGGCTCCGGCAACACGGAGGCCATGGCGGACGTCATCGTGAACGCCATCGGCGCGGACAAAATCGAGGCGGACAATTTCGGCGCGGCGAAGGCTGCGGACTACGACGCCATCGCCTTCGGTTGCCCGGCGATGGGCGACGAGGTATTGGAGGAGAGCGTGTTCCAGCCCATGTGGGACGACGTGAAAAGCGCGTTGGCGGGCAAGAAGGTTGCGCTGTTCGGCTCCTATGGCTGGGGCGACGGCCAGTGGATGCGCGACTGGGAGGCGGACGCCCAATCCAATGGCGTGACCCTGGCCTGCCAGAGCGTCATCTGCAACGACGCGCCGGACGACGAAGCGATCGCCGCGCTGGAGACGCTGGCGAAGGCCATTGGATGATCGTAAAGCCATTGTGAAGGAGGTAATCCTATGAAGAAATTGACTTGTCTGATGCTGGTCCTTGTGATGATGATGGGCGCGATGGCGCTGGCGGAAAGCGACGTCCCCATTAAGATCGGCACGGCGGAACAGCTGGCCGCGATCAATGACAACCTGTCCGGCCACTACGTCCTTACCGCTGACATCGACCTCGCAGGCATCGAATGGACGCCCATCGGCGCTTATGAGCCTTCCGGCGAGAGTGAAGAGGCGCAGGAGATCCCCGCCGCCGACACCGCCTTTACCGGTACTCTCGACGGCCAGGGCCACACCATCTCAAACCTCACCGTCAACCAGCCGGAGGGCTGGGCGATGGGCCTGTTCGGCTGCGCCGCCAACGCGAAGATTGCCAGCTTCACCCTGGAGAACGCCACCGTGGACGCCCAGATGATGGGTGCGGACGTGGTTGGCTACGCCTATTGCACCACCGTCTCCGGCGTGACGCTGGTGAACGGCAAGGTCACTGCCCACTCAGGTGAAATGAGCGCGGAGGGCATGTACGGCGGCATCGTCGGCGCGGGCATGGGATCCATGATCGAAAACTGCATCGCGCAGGCGGAAATCGCGCTTCCCGATGGCACGGCGAACGCCGGCATCGTGGGCGGCGGCCTGGAAATGACCAGCGTCGTGAACTGTGCGGCGACGGGCACGATCACGGCGGGGAACAACTGCTACGGCCTGGGCGGCGTGTCCGGCTGCGGCTTCGCGGCGGAGCAATTCACCGATGATTCTGCCGAGAATGTGACCATCACCGCGGGCGACAGCTGCGCCTGGATCGGCGGTATCACCGGCTATGCGGGCGGGTATGAGGACGAGCAGTACGGCATGCCCGTGACCGTGTTCACCAACTGCTCGGTGAAGAATGTATCCGTAACGACGGGTGAGAACGCCGACGGCGTCGGCGACATCGTGGGTTCGGGCTTCTACAATGAGCAGGTCGCCCAGTCGATGGGCGCGCCCTTCGACCAGCCCACGCAGTACGAGCTTGTGGACTGCACGGTGGAAAACGAAGCGGCGGATGGCGCCGCCGCGGCAGCTCAGCTGCTGGAGGACGTGAAAGGCACCTATGTGGCGCTGTTCCCGGTGATCACCGCGCCGGAGTACGACCAGCTCTGGCTCGACCCCTGCGCCGCGGCTTTGGGCGAGGAATCTGCTCCCGAGGTCGCGGAAATGCTCAAGGCTGCCTGCAACGGCACGATCTACGGTCAGGAGGCTGTCGACGCTTTCGGCGACGGCTCGAACGGCGCGCAGTTCGACTGCCTGTTCATCAACGACGTGGATCAGATCACCTTCGACGGCGCGACCATCAGCGGCTCTCTTGAGGGCGAGGAAGTGTTCAGTCACGAGTATGCCTATGTCGGGCCGCTGTCCCTGGCGGGCATGATGGACGGATACCTCTATGAGACCGCCGACGCGGACGCGGGCGAGTTCCGCTACTTCTACATGATGCCCGACACCCCAGCGACCACCTATCACCTGGAGTTCCGCTACGGCAGCGACGTGGACGCGCTGGCCCAGTACAACGAGGGTCCCTGCGCCTATTGGCTGGCGGCGGGCTTCCCCGTGGACGCGGATGAAGCGATGATCGAGAACGTCATCACGCTGTTCTGCGAGGAAAACCTGGCGGAGATGCATGTTGACGACGCGGCCTGAGCACAGATTATTGACGGCGGCACGGTGCAGACTGCATCGTGCCGCTTCCCGGATTTTGCACGATCAGGAAAACGGAACGTTTTCCGGGTCGGCGTGTTCCGAGGGAACACGTCGACAATCGTTCCTGGAGGAATTGCCGATGAGACCGGACTACAAAAACTGGATGCCCAAGGGTATGATCTTCTCCTTCGCGGCTGGGGCTGCCGCGTCTGGGCTGCTCTGCCTGCTGTTTGTCTGCACGGGATTTCTGGCAGGAGGTGCGCTGAAAGCCGTGCTGATCGTCCTTTTCGCCGTTTTGACGCTGATCTTCTGCGGATTGACGATCTGGTCTGTTCTCATGTATCGCGCCTTCAGCTATAACGGCAAGAGGCGTATGTCCCGACAGATCATCGAGGGCGTCGCCGCATATGTCAAGCTGCCTGCGGGCGGGAAATGCCTGGACGTGGGCTGCGGCAGCGGAGCGCTGGCCATCGCCGTGGCGAAGCGGAACCCCAAAGCCTTTGTTGTGGGCATCGACCGCTGGGGCAAGGAATACGCGTCCTTCAGCAAATCGCTGTGCGAGCACAACGCAAAGGCAGAGAAGGTTACAAACACGTCCTTCCGGCAGGGTGACGCCACCCGCCTGGAGTTCTCCGACGAGGCCTTCGACGCAGTGACCAGCAACTACGTCTATCACAACATCCCCGGCGACCGTCAGCAGTATCTTCTGGAAACCCTGCGCACCTTGAAAAAAGGCGGCATGTTCGCGATCCATGACATCTTTTCCCCCGCCAAATACGGCGATATGCAGGTGTTTTTGGAGAAATTGAAAGCCATGGGCTATCAAAAAGCGGAGTTGATCGATACCACCAACGACAAGTTTATGCGGAAGAGCGAAGCGCGCTGGATGGCGCTGTCCGGGTCGGCGCTGCTGGTGGGGAAAAAGTAGTGTCAGGAGGCGAAAACATGGCTGCAAAGAAAGAAAAGAATCAATGGTTCGGGTTTTACGCCGGAAGAGATCGCGATATTGCGAGCGAAGCCATATGCGCTCAGCGCATCCGCAAGAGGCATGAATTGGTATCGAACCAGGCAATCTGAAATTCCTCCGGATACAAATGCGCCGATCATCTTTCAAATCGCGATTGAAATTCACCCGGCTATATTATATAATAGATTCATATACTGGAGATTCTTCGGAGGTGATCGCATGCCCACCATAAAGCCGGAGCGGGCGGATTACATCCTCTATATCAGCGCAAGTAGCCCCGTCGCCATCGTCGAAGCCAAGGACAACAGCCACAGCGTCTCTCACGGCCCGCAACAGGCCATGGAATACGCGCAAAAGCAAAAGCTCTCTGTTTGGGAGGATACGTTCTTGAAAGAATGGACAACGTTTTTTTACTCTCCCACGTCTCACCGAACAAAAGTGCATCGTCGCCAAGCCGGAAGAACTCCCGCCCTTGTGCGACAGATTGAAATGATGTGCTTGTTGTGAAGGATAAACAAGGAGGACACGACATGAAGAAAATGAATCCGGTTATCCGTGGAATCGTCAGCGCAGTCGGCATGTTTGCAATCATAATAGCCATTGATTACATCAAATCCCTGACTGGGAGCAAGCCCTTTGAGGTCAACTGGCTTTCGACAATTATCCTTTCAGTCGCAGTCGGCATTCTCACCGTTTTTGGACCTGATGCGGCTCAGCGGAAAAAGAACCGACAGAAGCTGGTCGATTCGTTTAAGAAGTGAAGGCTGTTCAGACACTGCCCTCAATTTAAAAACAGAAGATCCTGAGCGGAGCGCAAGCGGATCCGGACCGCAGGCCCGTGAAGCTCAGGATCTTTCCATTCCCCGTTTGAGCGCAGTATGCATGTCGCATGCCCCGCGCCAGAGGCGAACAACGCCTCCATGGGACGGCCTCAGTTACGGCTTTATCAGTTTCTCCAGCGTATCAAACAGTGCCTCCGGTTCTACGGGCTTGGAGAGGTGTGCGTTCAATCCCGCCTGCATACTGCGCTGCACGTCCTCGTCAAAGGCGTTTGCGGTCAAGGCGATAATCGGGACGGTCGAAGCGTCGGGTCTGTCCATTGCGCGAATCACTCTGGTGGCTTCAAGTCCATCCATCTCCGGCATCCGCATATCCATCAGAATCGCGTCATAATAGTCTTCGGGGTGACTGGCGAACATATCCACCGCAATCCTCCCGTTCTCGGCGACTTCAGCATTGATCTCGCGCATGCCCAGCACCATCACCATGATCTCGGCGTTTACCGCAACGTCTTCTGCCAGCAGGATATGGCGGCCTTTCAGATCGGCGCGTCGATTTACCAGCGCCTCGTTTTTCCGCTTGAAGGCTTCGCGGAATTCATCCATCACACTTCCGGCAAACAGCGGCTTGGGCACAAAGGTGTCCACGCCGGCTTCTTTTGCCTCATCGGCTATGTCGTCCCAGTTGAACGATGTGAGGATGATGATCGGCGTGCCGTGCCCTTCGATGGCCCGAATCTGGCGGGTTGTCTCAACGCCGTCCATTTCCGGCATACGCCAGTCGATCAGGATCAGGTCATAGTCCGCTGTGCGAGCGTGACTGAGCTTTACTTTTTCGATTCCTTCAAAGCCGGACTCCGCCGTATCGCAGCTGATGCCGATCTGTCCCAGTATGATCTGGGCGTGCTCCAACGCAATCGGATCATCATCAATCACAAGCACGCTCATCTCACGCGGGTTCAGATCGCCGTCGTCGATGCTTCCACCCTTGCGGGAGGATTCGCCCAGCGTGACGGTCACGGTGAACGTCGTGCCCCTGCCCTTCTCGCTCTCTACTTCGATATGGCCGTTCATCAGCTCCACGATGCTCTTGGTGATCGGCATGCCGAGGCCGGTGCTGCCGTAACGACTGGTAGCGGATGAATCCTCCTGGCTGAATGCGTCGAAGAGGTGCGGCAGATATTCCTTGCGCATGCCGATACCGGTATCGGATATGATGAACCGGATCGTGGCTTGATGGTCATATCTCGGCCCCTCTTCGATCACGAACCGCACGAAGCCGCCTTCCGGCGTGAACTTAACGGCGTTGCCCAGGATGTTTATCATCACCTGCTTGAGCTTCATCGCGTCGCCGACATAGTAATCGTCAATCGTGCCATGGGTGACGCATTCGTACCGCAGCCCCTTTTCCTTGCATTGGCCGGCAACGATGGTATTGACCTGTTCCAGACTCTTGGCAAAGGAGAATTCCTCTGCCTTGATGACCATCCTTCCGGATTCGATGCGCGACATGTCCAGTATGTCGTTGATGATTCCCAGCAAATGCTGAGCGGAGGTGCCGATTTTCGCCAGGTATTCCTTGACCTTATCCGAGGCGGTCGGCTCGTTCATGGCGATGTTGTTCAATCCGATGATCGCGTTCATGGGCGTGCGGATCTCATGGCTCATGTTGGAGAGGAACGAGGTCTTTGCCCTGTTTGCCTGCTCCGCCGCTGACAGCGCTTCACTCAAAATATGGTTCTGTTCGAGGGAATTTCTGGTTTCGGCATCGACATTGGAAAAGCTCAGCCCTACAGAGTGCACCAGGCCGTCATCCCTGTCTTCCGGATGGCGAACACCGGCAAAGCGGATCATGACATAGAGCGTGCTGCCATTCTTGTTGATCTTATAGCGATAAGAGATCACACGCTGCTTTCGAAGGCCTTCCCGGATCGCGTCGGGATTCGTAAACTTCAGGAAATCCTCGCGATACTCATCGGTCACAGAATTCCGCGCATACGCCCGGATGCTTTCCATATAGGGAAAACGCTGGCCGATTTTGAAATCCTTTTCCTCCCCTGATTCCTGATAGCAAATCCCTTCGTCCTTGTCCAGATGGACGAGATAAACGCTCCAATAATCTGAACCAAGCGCCGTGATCAGCTGGTTTTGCAGCTCACCGCTGTGCTTCTCCTGTAGCAGCCTCTCCTGGAGCAATAGTTTTTCCTCCAGAGCCTCCTGCCTTGCCCGGCTTTCAGCCTCCGCCGCTTTGATCCGCGCCATCTCGGTGACATCCACGTACATGCCGAGAAGGCACAGCCTGCCGGAAGCATCCCGGAATTTGAGCTTGGTCGTCTGAAGGTTGCGAAACACGGTTCCCGTAGCATCCGGCACGTCCTCGAAGAACACATAGGCCTGATCCATCGCCAGCGCCCTTTTGTCGTCCTCAACGAAGTGCGCGGCGGTCTCGGCGTCGAAGATCTCATGGTCGGTAAGCCCGACCACGTCCTCCGGGCGCGCTTTCCCGGCGTATTCGGCAAACGCCTGGTTACAGGCGAGGTAAACCCCCGTCTCCGCGTCCTTGGAAAAGCTCATGGCGGGCATGTTGGTGAGCAGCGAGGATACGGAGCCCATGAGCTCGGCCAGCCTCGCGGCGGAATGCATTTCCTCCAGGAGCCTGCGGTTTTCTTCTTCCGCCTTTTTTGCTTCCGCCAGCGCCTGCTCTACAGCCCGATCCCGGCGGACCTCGTCATCCACATCGATAAACCCCATGGTCACGCCGATCCTGCCGCCCGGCATGTGCACCTTGCCGAAGTGAATGCGATAATACCTCGGTCCGGATTCCAACGCGCGGAGAAAGGTGACGGCAAATCGCCGCCTGGTCTTGAATTGTTCCAGGATATAGGGCAGACTGATCTGCTCCTGCATCCGCTCCTGGTCTTCCGGGGCGACCATGGTGGCGACGTATTCGGTTTTTATTTCGGTGTACTTCGAATGGCTCAGCGCGTTGTGGATGGCTTCGGCATGAACGGTATCCATGTCCGTGTGGAAAAGCGAGCATTCTTCGGTCGCAACATCGTTGATCAGCCAGACCGTATTGTAGTTATTGGTCAGCGTTTCAATGACGGCGTCGCGGGTTGCCGTGCCCATCTCCTGCAGCACGTGTTTATCTGTAATGTCTGAGATGAAGACGATATATATCCCGCCGTAAGCCTCCGTTTCCGTATAGTGGCCGTAGTCGTCCACCCACCGGATCGCGCCATCCTTGCGAATGACGCGGTATTCCACGCAGTCCAGCCTGTCATTGCTGGCATCTCTCTGCTGAACGATGGATGCGGAGATCCCGTCGTAGTCCTCCGGATGCACCATGCCGCGAAAGGTGAAGCCCGTCAACGTCCTGAACTCCTCCTGATTTGCGCAGCCATAGATGTCGAATACGGCTTTGTTGGCGTAAATCAATGCCCCGGGTTCCTCCGCCCGGTAGATGAAGAAGCCCCCGGGCATGTGCCCGCCGATTTCCCTGATGATGGAAACGGTATCGTCGTTCAACTCAAAGCGCCTGTCTGCCATGTTGGACAACCTCCTGTCGGCGACCTTTCTCACGCGCTGAACCAAATGCTTATGCTCAGTCGAGCCAGCTCAGGGTGTCCAGAACCGCGCTGATCGCATCGTCGCGCGCCATGCTCATTTCCTCGTCGTCCAGCTTGTCGACCGTGACGATGACCGCCAGGCTCACGTCTTCCTCCGGCCGAGCGATAAAGCGCTGCTCAAGGGATTCCCCGTCGTCAAAGGCGTACATGTGGACATCCTCGAAGCCGTTCCACTCGCCGTGGGTCACTTCGATGCCGGCCTCTCCGATGGCCGCGAAGCTGTCGTCGAAGCCCGCCGGATCTTCGATCTTCGTCTTCTGGAACTGGATCACCGCATCGCCCCAGAAAGCATAGGTTCCCTTCATCGTAAGCAACAGGTCGGAATCCTCCGCGTCATCCTGGTATTCCTCGCCGGTGATCACAAAGGCGTCGGGATCATAGGCGAAGGTGAATGCACCCGCCCGATCCGTGTAGCTTGCGACGGCGGTCTCCTGCGCGTCGCCCTCGTCCTCCGCGGCAGGCTCGGCGTCGTTCAGGCTCTCGCTGGAGCAGATGGTGGAGACGATCTGCAGGATCGCATCCTCGCCCTGCTCGCTCTGGGGGATGAATATGAAGGCATAGCTGGTGCCCTCCGGGCTGACCAGGGAATAGAGCATCGCGCCGTCGTCGCCGCCTTCGGAATAGACCAGGTCGACGCCGTTGAAGTTCACCTGCTCGGAGCGCACGATGTACTCCAGACCGTTGAAATGCTCCATCAGGGCGTCCAGGTCGGCGTAATCCCCCTCCACGGGCTGCACCTGCAGCAGCACATCGTCGTTGTAGGCTTCAAAGAATACGTTCTCCGCCGGTTCGCCTTCGGTGGGCCGGAAATCCGCGGGCAGCTTCATGGCCACGCCGCTGCCCTCGAAGGTGTAATAGGAGTCGCCATAGTCGCCCAGGGCGGCGTCAACCCGTTCAAAGACCACGTCCTCGCCGAGCTCGTCGTCGTGCCAGGTCAGCGTGGCGCTTTCAGGAGTATCGCCCTCAAAGCCGATGGCGAAGCTGCCGACGGTGCCCGCGGTCCTCGCCTCGCCCAGCTCGGCGTCCCCGTCGGTCGGCGCATCCCAGAACTTGCCCTTGTCATAGACAAATCCCAGGACTTCGCAGTCGTAATAAACGGTCGTCTTGAAGATGTAGGCGCCGTGGGTCAGCGGAGAGACGGCCTCCACATCCCAGCCGCGCTCCGGATTCTTTTCGACCGTGAGCGTGGTAAATTGAGTATCGCGCTCCGCCCATTCGCCGGAGATCCAGGGATCAAGCTCCGCCTCGGCGGGAGACATGGTGGCGCTGCTGCCGGTGCACGCGGTCACCATGTTCTCCTCCACGCGCAGATCCCAGGTGTGCAGCTCGTCGCAGGCGACGCCGGTGTAGTGGCGCGCGCTCACGGTCGTCTCGCCGTCCTGCGAGGGATCGAAGCGCGCCACGAAGGCATCTCCGTCAAGGCTGGCGTCGTAGAGCATGGCGACGTCCTTGTTCCCGGTTTCAAACACCCAGCCGAGATCGCCCTCGGGGTCGTCGATCCGGATATAATAGCTGCCCTCTTCGATCCGGCAGTTGATCTTCGTGCCGCCGTCAATCTCCGCAAGCGCGGCAAAGCCGCACAGCAATGCCAGGGACAAAACCAGTGTAATAAGCTTCTTCATGATAAAACCTCCTTGCAATACCATCTTTTCGCTTGCTTTCAGGGTAAGTATACCGGATCGGGCGTCACAGAACTGTCACACGCGCCGGTGATATTGCCCTCTCCCGGTCTTTCCCTCGACCATCGCGGCCTATACGGCTGCCCGTGCGATCATGCGCACCTTTTTGATCGTCCGTACCGTGTAAAGGATGCCCAGCGTCAACATCGCCAGGATCAGGATGCCCCCGACGATCTGGGCAAGGTCGGATTCCATATCCATGAACCATATGACAATATCCAAGCCGCTGTCCCAGCACCCGTGGAAGATCAACGGCACAGCGGTCGCCATGGCCATTTCCCTGCGCACACGTAACCGGTCGCCCGCAGCCCTGGCCTTTTCATATTCAAACCAATGCCCGCCCTGGTTGAACTGCCACGTGATGTGCATGGGAATTGCCAGACCGACGGCTATCGCCACGGGATTGCCCGTTACGCCTTTTTCAACCACGCTGTAGACCAGGCCGATCAGCCCCGCGATCAACATGCAGTCGATCTTCCGCCCGAGCTTCAGGGAACGCTTCGCCAGCAGGAAGCCGGTGAACTTGAAGAATTCCTCCAGCAGCGCCGCGCGGAAAAAGTCGGACAGGATATCCCGCCGGATGCCGGACAGGCCAACGCGATCTGCGACGACATCCCAAAGGATTTCGGTTGCGATGATCAAAAGACATGTGTAGCAGAAGCCGTAGATACCTGCCGTACTCAAATAGTCCTTCTTCGTCAACACACGGTTTTCACCCTGCGCGCGAATCCCCGGCAAATACCAGCACAGCGATATGACGACAGCCAATACCGCGCCGACCAGACCGATCATCGTCATCAACCCCTCCTTTAAGGGTGCCGGACAGATTGTGAAGGAAAGCTTGAGCACAATCGTCATCGAACTGTCTTCAGATTGTAATTCTCCCGTGTCATAACGGATATCCGACGCGGTTTTGCCTCGCCTTATCCAATGCCGCAGCGCCAAGGGGGGCGCGTCGAGCCGGCCCGATCATTTTGAACGATGCCTTGCCGTTGTCCGGCAAGGCATCGGGAATCCGTTTTTTCGTCTAAAAGCTGAATTCCAGCGGCTCGGACGCTCCGATCAGCGTCGGTTCGTCATCCA
>JBGUQG010000159.1:0-5107 GCA_045130815.1 Christensenellales bacterium | reverse complement strand
ACCACGCGGTTCTCAAACTTCTTGTAGGCATCCAGGTACCATTCCTGCTTGTCGCCGTTGTAGGTCAGCTCGTAGTACATGCCATCCGGCAGCGAGCTGGAGATCAGGTACTTCCAGTTCTGAAGCGCCTTGGCCTTCCAGACCACATAGACTTCAAAACTGAAGTTCATCGCGGCCAGCTCGTCAGACTTGTCAAGATGCTCCCAGATATAATCCCGAACGATCTTCAATGCCTTGTCATCCATAATCCGTTTCCTCCCATCAAAAAACCGCCCGAAGGCGGTTTAGGTAATCGGTTTTCCCTGTTTGTAGGCTTCCTGTGCTTCGTTGAGACTCATGTCGTTTGCCCCGCCCGAATAATCAGGATTCGAGAACTGCAAAGGGTCATTCTGCCATCCGCAAGCACAGATTTCATAATACCCAAGTTCATGTTGTCCACAAACAGGACAAACACGCTTCTCTCGGTCAAGTATCGGCGTGCTCACTTTCTTTGACCCCCTTCCAATAGTTTAGCCCATCCCGGGGCTTGAATCTCGTTATGATAACTTCTTTGCCATCAATGACCGCCCCGATAACGAAATCATTGCGCTCTATGTCATAGCGATAAACACCACCGCTATCATTTGTAAAACCGTCAACATTGTCAGTTATCGAATGGTTCAGCAGATCTCGTGCACCTTGTACATATTCTGGCCAGGATATTCCATACTCTGCCAAGTGTTTCTCATGCCGTTGAATAGCTTGTTCGTTGTTGAAATCTGCCTGCTCCCATCTGGAATCTATTCTATCATCTTCCACTTCATCCGTCAACGTCTTTTCCGCAGGCGTCTGCTTCTCTGTCCGGGTTTTCTCTACCACTATGTCCTGAGCATTATCCTGAGGCTTCTGATCACTTTCAGTGACCTTTTGAGCACTACTACCCAACTTTTGATCACTTTCCCGAGCTCTTTGATCACTCTCTGAAGGCTTTTCTCCCTTCGCGGCTGCTTCCACCTTCCTGACCAGCGCGCCGCCGCCCGGCTGCGTCCCTGCTGCCGTCTCTCTTCCTTCCGTCGCTGGCCCATATTCACGTTCCCTGCGCCGCTTCCGCCCGTGCGCCTCGCAGAAGGCGTCCAGCCGCTCGTCGGCGCGGGTCAGCCCGGCCCTGGCCTTGTCCAGCGCGGTCTCGTCGCCCCGCGCCCGGGCGACGTCGATCTTGAGGCGCGCCTGGCGGAATTCCCGCTCAAGCCGACGGTGCTGCTGGCTGACGGCGTAGGCCTCGGCGTTCTGTTCCTCGGTCTGCCTGAGCTCCGGCACCGTTGTGACACCCTCGATGAACAGCTCCGGGTGATGCCCGCAGTTGATGCCGAACAGCCCGGCGGGCTCGCCGTAGGTGGTGTCGCTGAGCGCGTACACGTGCACCGGGTTGCCGTCGCCGTCGGTGACCTCCCGCGCCGGGCCCTTCCACGCCACCACCTTGCACTGCCACGGGTAGCACAGCGGGCGCGCGCCGGGGTGCTGGCTGACCAGGAAGAGATCGTTGCCCAGGCGCTCGTTGGTCTCGAAAAAGGCCTCCCGGCTGGCGTTGTGCATCGTGCTGCGCATGTCCATGGCGACGTAGGTCTCCGGCCGCCAGCGGTGGCCGCCGTGGTCGATAAAGCCGGTGAGTCCGTTCTCCACCATCCGCTCCACGGCCAGGCGCTGCGCCACGTTGAAGCTCTCCGCTCCGGTGATGATCTCGCCGGCGGCGGTGTTGAGGATCCCCTGGGCGGCGCGGATCCGCGCGGTGATGTCGCTGACAGTGGCCCTGTAGGCCTCCTCGGTGGATTCCAGCATCACGGTGTTGACCAGGTTCAGGTGATCCGCGCTCTGTTTGTAGTACAGCTCAAACGCCCGGGTCATCCGGGGCGACAGGTCCGCGGGCACGTCGGGGGATGGGGTCAGCAGCCCGAATTTCGCGGCGTCCCGCAGCGGCTTTTCCAGGTCGCTGAGCGCGTCCAGTATCGCGGCGTCCAGCGCCACCTGCAGCGCCGTACCGGCCACCCCGGCCATGCTGCCGATGATGTCCGCGGTCTCGCGGGTCACCTGCCCCAGCTCGGCGAGCTTCTTCGCCTGGTACTCAAACGCGCCGCCGGGGGTCTCGTCCGGCTTCAGCTCCCGGAAGTACCGGGCGAGGTTGACGATCACCCGGCCCGTGATCTCCTCGTACACGTCCGCGATGGGCTGGCCCAGCCGGTTCAGCTTGTCGATGTCCGCCATACGCTCATCCCACCTTGTACAGGGCCTTCAGCTGGATCTGATAGCGCGCGGCGCTGGAACCCATGGCGATGGGATAGGCGGTCAGCGACGGCACGATGGCGGTCAGCTCGCCGCCCTCCCAGGCCGGCAGGTCGCGGGCGTTGTTCTGCTGGACGATCCAGGCGAAAATCCGCCGGAAAATGTCCAGGTTGTTCAGGTTCGCCACGGCCTCGGGGCCGTAGTCCATCCGCGCGGCCAGCACGTACAGCTGCTCCTGCTCGGATTTCAGCTTGTACTCGCCCACCACGTTCTCGGTATACTTCAGCGCGCTGGGCACGCTGTCCAGCGTGAAGCCGCCCGGGTCATCCTGGAGATAGTCCGAGCCGAAAAGCCCGGTGCTCTCGGCGATGGGCGGACAAGCCAGCAGCCAGGCGCGCACGCTCGCGGTGTTGTCCATGCTATTTCAGCTCCTTCCGCACCAGGTTCTGAGCCTCCCGGAGGATGTCCTTCATCCGGTCGGCCTTCATACGCCCCACCCAGTGGGGGCCGGCCAGCGGATTCTGGGCCTTGTCATAGGTCAGCTTCTTGTCGGTGGGGTGCTTCTTCTTCCCGGGCGGCGAGAAGTAGCCCAGCAGCGTGCCGGTGTCCTTGTCGAAGATGGGGATGTTCGGACCGTACACGATGCCGTAATACTGATATCGGGCGTAGGGCGTGTTCCAGATGACTTTGCCCTCGCCGATCTCGGTGGACAACTGGGCGGAAAACTCCAGCGTCCGGTCCGGGCTGGCGGGCACATAGGGCTGGCAGTAGTCGATGACCCGCTGGTCGATCATGCACTGTACCGGCCCGCCCCTCTGCAGGCCCGCCTTCAGCAGTATGCTGTCCGGCTCCAGCTCCCCGGGGTTGATCAGCCGCGCCGTGATGGTAAACATCAGGTCCCCACCACCCTCAAATGCGGCTCCTTCGGCGCGCCCAGGCTGTTCGTCACGCTCAGCACCACGGCGAAGTCCGCGCCGTAGTTCCGGCGCAGCTCGGCCTCGGTCTGGCCGGCGGCCTCGCCCCGCACGATCAAATCGCCCTTGGAGATCTGCAGCCCCTCGGGGATGTGCTCCGCGGGGATCCGCACGACCACCTTGTTCGCCGCCACCAGCCCGCCCTTGGGGTCCACGGTGTCGGCGGCGGTGGCAAACCAGTGCGCGCCCCGGATCACGGTCCAGGTCATGCGCGTGGTCTTCGTGGCCGGGTCCACGCCCTGGCGGAAGACGGTGACCACATCATCGCACATCTTCACAGGCAACCCACCCCCGCGTAGATCAGCGGCACGCCCTCGTCATCGGTCACGCCGTACAGCAGCTCCCCGACGGTGCCGCGCAGCTTCGCCTCGGCGGCGCTGGCGCGCTCGCTCACTCCGCCGTAGCTCTCGCTGTAGCCGTCCGTGGTGAAGCTCGCCACCACGGGCGCAGACGCCTGCGCAGCGGCCCCGAAGGCGCTGTCCACGCCGATGATCTCCATCATGGCCACGCGCACCTCGCCGGGCACCTCGGCCATCCTGGCCACGCGCCTCTGGGTCATGGCGTCGATCTTTTTCCGGGCCTTCATCTCGGCCGGCTCGAAGGCGCTCTCGCCCAGCGTGCCCCCGAAGGCCACATATTGCTCATAGGTCAGGTACATGGTTTACACCTCCTGCGGGCGATCGGAGATCGCCCCTACGAGAGCGGCGGCAGATCGCCGCCATACGCGCCCCGGCTCTCCTCGTTGATGCGCTCCAGCTCCGTCTTCGCCTCGGCCTCGGTCAGGCCGATGCCGTACTTCGGATCGGTCAGGAAGGTGAACTTCGACAGCAGCCGGCTGTTCACCAGGCTGATGCCCTCGTTCAGGTTGGTGGCCCGGTCCTGGGTAACGCTGTCGTCGAAGGTGACCTTCACCTCGAAGCCCCCGGCGGCCAGCGCGGCCACGCTCTGCCCCTCGTGCTCGATGCCGTACAGCGCGGCCACCTGCACGATCTGCCGCACCAGCTTTTCCAGCGCCGGGGCCAGCTGGTTCTTCACCGTGCGCAGGGTCTTGAAGGTCTTGCTGTTCTCGCTGACCACCTCGGTGGCGGTCTTCACGCCGCCGCTGTTGTCGAAGCTGAAGGACCCGGCGGAGAAGCCGACCTGCAGGCACAGGATGTTCAGGAAGGCGTTCAGTGCGGCGATGTGCTCCTCCACCCGCAGCGCCACCGAATCATCGGAGATCTTCAGCTCGTCCTTGTCGTCCGCGGCGAAGGCCTCGTAAACCTCATCGCTCGGGTCGAAGTAGCGCCGCGGCACGCCGGTGGCGGGGTCCACCACCTGGCGCACGCAGCGCGCCGGGACGATGATCCGCTTCTTGCCCAGCCGGAACTCGCTGACGAAGCTGTCATAACAGATGTCCAGCGCGTGCAGCGTCTCCATGGCGTTGCCGTAGATCGACATGCCCAGCGGGCTGCCGTCGTCCAGGTTGTTGGCCACGGGCGTGCGGAAGTAGCTGAACAGCCCCTCCGGCGCGGCGACCTCCACCCGCTCCTCCAGGTCGGGGTAGAGCTCCGAGAGCGGCACCCGGCTGCCCAGGATGTCCTGGAGCCTGCCCGGCTGCGCGCCGCTCTCCATGTCACTGCGATACAGCTGGTTTTCGATCACCAGCCGCCCGTCCTCCACCCGCTGCCACTCCAGCCGGGTGTAGAAATAGCGGCCCTTCGCGCTCCGGCTGATGAACACGCCCTCGGTGATCGAAGCGTTGTCCCAGGCCAGGGGCACGAACTGGTCCGCGCTCACGTAGCCCAGCCGGTGTCCAGTTTCAGGACATCGGTAATAGAAAGTATCAGGACATAGGTAAGGGTTTGTGTCAGGACAAAGGTAAGACTTTCTGGTAG
>JBGUQG010000158.1:0-9940 GCA_045130815.1 Christensenellales bacterium | reverse complement strand
GCGCCGCCCCTACGGTTCACGGGTCCACGGTCGATCAGCCCAGGTACTTGGCCAGGATCTCGTCGTACTTGCCGTTGGCCTTGATGTTGGCCAGGCCCGCGTTGAACTTGTCCACCAGCTCCTGCTTGTCGGGGCTGAACACGACGAAGCCGTAATCGGCGCCCTCGTTGGCAGTGCCGTCCACAAGCTCCAGCAGCACGCCGCCGCTGAGAATATAGTCCTCGATGACGGGCGTGTCGTCGAAGCAGGCCGCGCACTGGCCGCCGGCGACCGCCATGAACACGGCGAGCGTAGAGCCAAAGGTTTCCACCCTGAAGCCATACTGCGCCGCCAGGCTGTTGGCGTAATCCTCGCTCAGGGTGCCGCCCTTCACGGCCACAGCGTGGCCCTCCAGGTCTTCAAAGCCCTTGATGGGCGTGCCCTCGGCAATCGCCATGGACTGGGTGCCGGTGAAGTAGCCGTCGGAGAAAATCCAGCCCTCCGCCCTGCGTTCGTCGGTGATGGAAGCGGCGGCGATCATGCCGTCCTTCTGGCCCGCCTGGCAGGCGGCGATGGAGCCGTCCCAGCCCAGCGGCTCAATGGTGTAGGTGAAGCCCTGATCCGCGGCGATCGCGGCCAGTATGTCCACATCGATGCCGACCAGCGTGCCGTTCTCATCGGTATACTCAAACGGACGGAAGGCGGTGTCGGTGGCGATGGCATAGTCCTCTGCCATCGCTGCGCCCATGCACAGCAGCATGGCGGCGCACAGCATCAAGGCAACGAGTTTCTTCATGGTATCTGCCTCCTCGGTTTGTCCGCTATGTCCCGTCAACAAGCCCATGCCAGGCCGTCAATCAGGTCTCAGGGGAAGCGTCCCCCGGGATCAGAAGTCGAAATCCTTGCACCTCGGCGCGTTGTTCTTGTAGGACTCCTCGTCGAACCAGATCAGGTTGTTGCCGGAGGCCTTGTCAAACAGCTGGATCAGCCTGGGCTGGGTGGTGAAGCGGATCGTCTTGCCCATGGAAACATCCACGTTCAGGTCGACGGTGGGGATCACCATGACCACCTCGTCGTCGTTCGAGCGGGTGTGCAGGTTGACCTCGGTGCCCAGCATCTCGGAAACCTCGATCAGCGCGCTCAGCTCGCCCTCGCCCACGGTGATGTGCTGCGGGCGGATGCCGGCCACGATGTCGCAGGGCTTCTGGTTCTTGTCGCGCAGCACCCTCTGCTGGAACGCGTCCAGCTCAAAGCGCACGCCCCGGATCTCGGCATAATAGGCGCCGTTTTCCAGCAGCAGCTTGCAGTTGTCGAAGAAGTTCATCACCGGCATGCCGATGAAGCCGGCCACGAACAGGTTCACGGGCTTGTTGAACACCTCGACCGGCGTGCCGATCTGGTTCACGAAGCCGTCCTTCATGATCACGATGCGATCGCCCAGGGTCATGGCCTCGGTCTGGTCGTGGGTGACGTACATGAAGGTGGTGTTGATCCTCTGGCGCAGCTTGATGATCTCGGCGCGCATCTGGTTGCGCAGCTTCGCATCCAGGTTGGACAGCGGCTCGTCCATCAGGAACACCTTGGGGTCGCGCACCATGGCGCGGCCGATGGCCACGCGCTGGCGCTGGCCGCCGGACAGCGCCTTGGGCTTGCGCTCCAGGTACTGGGTGATGTCCAGGATCTCGGCGACCTCGCGCACCTTCTTGTCGATGACCGCCTTGGGCGTCTTCTTCAGCTTCAGGGCGAAGGCCATGTTGTCATACACCGACAGGTGGGGATACAGGGCGTAGCTCTGGAACACCATGGCGATGTCGCGGTCCTTGGGGGCCACGTCGTTGCACAGCCTGCCGTCGATGTACAGCTCGCCGTCGGAGATATCCTCCAGGCCGGCCACCATGCGCAGCGTGGTGGACTTGCCGCAGCCGGAGGGGCCGACCAGCACGATGAATTCCTTGTCGGCGATCTCCAGGTTCACGTCGTGTACCGCCAGGACATTGCCGTCGTACACCTTCTTAATGTCTTTCAGCACAACATTGGACATAGACGCTTGCTCTGACAGCCGGGACCCTTCCCGGGCTGCCTCGCGTCGCATACGAAATGCGAACCGCATTACGACAGGTCTCCACACTGCCGCACCGCGAGCCTGCGGAATCACTTCCTCCTTCTTGAATGTGAACGGGACCATGATGTGGAGTGGCGCCGCCCCATTGGAATGTGGTCGAAAGTTCAGGGTATTCTGTCGGTCGTATCAATGATCCTTGAGTATGGCTTCCACCTGCTCCCGCTCCGGCATGGAGCGGATCGCTCCCTTCTTCGTGGTGACCAGGTAGGCCGCCGCGTTGGCAAAGCGAAGCATGTCCTTCATATCTTCCTTGGAAAGGCCGCCCAGGCCCCGCTCCAGGACGAAGTTCAGCACGCTGGCGCAGAAGGTGTCCCCCGCGCCGGTGGTCTCGATGGTGCCGCCCAGCAGGAAGCTGGGCACGAACACCCGCTTGTCCTGGCAATAGGCGTAGCTGCCATTGGCCCCGGCAGTGACGTTCAGCAAGCGGATGTTGCCGAAGCGCTCGCGCAGGATGGCCGCGCCCTGGTCGAAGTCGGCTGTGCCGGTCAAAAACTCGATCTCGTTGTCGGCGATCTTCACGATGTCCGCCCGGGAAAGGCCCCAGAGCATCTGGGCTTTGGCCTCGTTCAGGCTGTCCCATAGCGGCGGGCGCAGGTTCGGGTCGAAGGAGATCAGCGCGCCGGCCTCCTTCGCGGCCTGCACGGCGGCCCTGGTGGCCTGCCGCACCGCGTCGTGGGTCATGGAGAGGGTTCCGAAGTGGAAGATCCGGGCGTCCCTGATGATCTCCAGCGGCAGCTCCTCCTCGGTGAGCATCATGTCCGCGCCGGGGTTCCGGTAAAATGAGAAATCCCTGTCGCCGTGCTCGTCGGTCTTGACGAAGGCCAGCGTGGTGCGGGCGTTCGGGTCCACGAGCAGGGCGCTCATGTCGATGCCGGCCGTCTCCGCCACCGCCTTCAGCTGGCGGCCGAAGATGTCGCTGCCCACCTTGCCGACAAAGGCGCATCGCTTGTCCAGCTTCCTGAGCATCGCCAGCACGTTGCAGGGCGCGCCGCCGGGATTGGCCTCATAGATGGGGTTGCCCTGGTCGCTTGCGCCGTTTTCGGTGAAGTCGATCAGCAGCTCGCCCAGCGCGACGACATCATATCGCTTCATGTCTCTTCTTCCTCTTTGTCAAAAACCAGGTCGTACTTGTCCACGTCCATCAGCACCTCGCCCTCGGCCTCAAAGCTGATCACGTCCGCGCTCACGGGCGTGTACATCACAAAGGACGCCGCCTGCTCGCCGTCGTTCACGAACAGCTCCAGGCTGTGCTTGTCCATCACGACCCTCAGCCGGATGCAGCCGTGGCGGGAATACACGGGGAACTCCCGCACGTGCACGATGTCAAACCGATAGCCGCAGCGGCTGCGGTCCACCCGCACGATGCCCTGGTCGGGCTTGAAGCGGATCGTGGTCACGTGCTCGCCGTCCTTGGCCAGGTTCATCCTGAAGGCGTGATACATCACGCTGCCGTTGGCGGGCCGCACGTTCACGGTCATGTCGATGGTCCTGCCGCGGATGCCGGTCAGGAACGTCTCGGTGGACAGGGGCACGTTCTTGTAGCTGATCTTCTCGCCATAGTAATTGGAAAGCTCTCGCACCGGCTGCTGGATCAGCCTGCCGTCGCGGATCGTCAGCTCCCGGGGCAGGGTCATCTGGCCGCAGAGGCGGTCGGTGATGGGGTGGCTGCGGGCCGTGTCCCAGTTCTGCAGCCAGCCGATCATGATCCGCCGCCCGTCCAGCGCCGGCAGCGTCTGGGGGGCGTAGAAGTCGATGCCGTAGTCGATGGCGTGCACGTTCTCGCGGATCAGGTGCTTCTTCTCGTTCTCCTCGCCGATCATGCAGACGGTGCCGTTGCCCGCGTGGAACTCCAGCCCCATGGGGCTCATCTCCTGGGGGCTGACCAGCAGCACGTCCTTGCCGTCCAGCTTGAAGTAGTCCGGGCACTCCCACATCATGCCGTACTGGCAATGGTTGGAGGCCACCCGGCCCTGGTAGGTCCAGTGGAAGGCATCGTCGCTCTTGAACAGCAGTATCGATCCGCTGCCGTCCGCGGGGCGGTTGCCCGCCACGGCATAGTAGCAGTCGCCCTCCTTCCACATCTTGGGGTCGCGGAAATCCTCCGTGCTGCCGCCCTTGGGCAGGTCCTTCGCGGTGAGCACCGGGTTGGCGTCCAGCTTTTCATAGTTCACGCCGTCGCCGACGGCCAGGCACTGGGTTTGCCAGGGCTTCAGCGAGCCGTCCGCCTGGCGCTCCTCGCGCACGCCGGTGTACATCAGCAGCTGGCGTCCGTCGGGAAGCTCTATGGCGCTGCCGGAAAAGCAGCCGTCCTTGTCGTAGGGCATGTCCGGAGCCAGCGCCGCGGGCAGCCTCTCCCAGCGGATGAAATCCCGGGTCTTGAGGTGGCCCCAGTGCATCGGGCCCCAGACGGCCTTGTAGGGATAGTACTGGTGAAACAGGTGGTACTCGCCCTTGTACACGGAGAAGCCGTTCGGGTCGTTGATCCAGCCGATGGCTCCGGTGACGTGAAATTCCGGACGTTCCTCCTCCGGTACATAGGACATGTACTGGGATTCAAAATCCCGCGCCTTTTGCAATGCCTGGCTGATCATACGCGTTTCCTTCCTGATGTGGTTTTGTTGGATAAAGGGGCTTCCCTCCCCCCAAAGAGAGGGGTAAGGCCGGGGGGAGGAAAGCATGGGGTTACAGTTTAGCCGGCGAAGTAGGCGTCCAGGTACTTCTGATGGATCTCCAGGTACTTCTCCAGGCCGTAAGCCTTCAGGTCGCTCTGCAGCTTGTCCCAATCAGCATCGGTGAAGCCGTTCATCACCCAGTCGGACTTGGCAGTGTTGATGCACTTGCGCAGGTCGGCGTTCAGGTTGGAGCACTCCTTGTTGTCGTCGGCGTTCATGAACACGTTGGGATACACGTACTCGGTGTTCATGTCGGGGGTGTAGACATCCTTGATCCAGTTCAGGCGATAGGCCGCGTCGTCGGGCAGGGTCACGTACACGCCGTAGTAGCTGTCCAGGATGGCCAGGGGGCCGTTCACGCTCTCGGCCTCGCGGACCTCAACGGGGGAAGCGTCGCCCAGCCAGGTGTGCTTGAGCATCGGCTCGCCGGCGTCGTTGGTGCTCATCTCAAAGATGTCGAAGTCGTCGTCCTCGCCGTAGGTGCCCCAGTTGTTCTGCGGGGACTGGAGCGGCGCGTACATCTGGTCGATCCAGGAGCAGACCAGCTCGGGGTTCTTGCAGGTGGCGGTCACAACGCAGCGGCCGCGGTCGAAGCCGGAGGTGAAGGAACCGTTCTGGGGGGTGATGTTGCGCACATCGGCGGTCAGCGCAGGCAGCGGCACCCAGCCCTTGCCGGCGATCAGGTCGTCCATGCTGATCTGGGCGATGTTGGCCACGTCCCAGGTGAAGCAGACGCCGTAGCGGCCGGACTTGCCCTTGGCCACGTAGGTGGACCACTCCTGGGTGAAGGCCTCGGGGTCGATCAGGCCTTCCTCATACAGCTTGTGCATCCACTCGGTGCCCTTCTTGAAGCCCTCCTGGGTGGCGGTGCAGATGACCTTCTTGTCAGCGGTCACGGCGATGTGACGGCCTCCGTCCACGTCGCCATAGCCCTCGCCGAAGCCATTGATCAGGATGTAGGGATCCTGGTCGTTCATGATGAAGGACATGGGGATGATGGTGCCCTCGATGCCAAATTCGGCCTTCAGGGCGTCGGCGTTGTCGCGGAAGGCGATCAGGGCCGCCTCGAAGTCATCCACGGTGGTGGGCACGTCCAGGCCCAGGAAGTCCAGCCAGCCCTTGTTGATGAAGGGCATGTTGCCGACGGCCTGGATGGCGGTCTTCTCATAGCCCAGCTGCTCGATCCAGGGGAACGCCCAAATGTGGCCGTTCTCGTCGGTGCACATCACGCGATACTCGGGGGCCTGCTCGAACACCTTCTGCAGGTTGGGCATGCAGGTGTCGATGTAGTCCTCCAGAGCGATGATGGCGCCCTGCTTGGCGTACTTCTGCAGGTCGGTGTCGCCGAAGCCGGCGTTGAACACCAGCTCGGGCAGGGTCTTGGCGTTGGACATCTCCAGGGCGATCTTCTCGCCCCACTGGTCGGACTGGATGGTGCGCCACTCGACGTGCACGTTGGTGGCCTCCTCCAGGCGCTTGAAGATGGTGCGGTTGTTGGGGTCGGATTCGGTGCCCACGGGATAGTTGGTCAGGGCGGTGAAGCTCTCGGTCTTCTCCAGCGGGAAGGTGTAGCCATCGGCCAGGGCGGCGCTCGTCAGCATCGCCAGGCACAGGCACAGGGCCAGGATCATGGAAATCTTGCGCATAGTCTTATCTCCTTTTCCTAAATTAACAGGCACGGCCTGTCAGTTCAACGGGGATCAGGTTAACCCTTCACGGCGCCGGCCATGATGCCGCTGTCAAAGTACCGCTGGAAGAAGGGGTACATGATCAGAAGCGGCAGGCTGGAAATGATGATGGTGGCGTACTTCAACAGCTCGGCCAACTGGGCGCGCTGGGCGGTGGACTGCATGTCGGAGACCATGCCGGGCTCCGGCTGGCTCTGAATCAGTATGCCGCGCAGCACCAGCTGCAGGGGCTGCTTGGAGACATCGTTCAGGTAGATCATGGCGTCGAAGTAGCTGTTCCACATGCCCACGAACTGCCACATGCAGATGGTGGCGATGATCGGCGTGCAGACCGGCAGCAGGATCTTGAAGAAGTACACCATCTCGCTTGCGCCGTCGATGGAGGCCGCCTCCTCAAGGTCGTGGGGAACGCCCTGGTAGTAGGTGCGGGCGATGATCATGTTCCACACGCTGAACGCGCCGGGCAGCAGGATGGCCCAGATGGTGTTGAGCATCCCCAGGTCGCTGATCAACAGGTAGGTGGGGATCAGGCCGCCGCCGAAGAACATCGTGATCACGTAGATCGTGTTGAAGAACCGCTTGAACCTGAAGTCCGCACGGGACATCGGGTAGGCCGCCAGCAGCGTGATGACCACGGAGATGACGGTGAACAGCACCGAATAGATCAGCGCGTTCTTGAAGCCCACCCAGATCTGGCCGTTGCCCAGCACGCGGCTGTAGGCCGTGGTGGTCCAGGTGCTGAAGTCGAAGGTCACGCCCTTGTTCTGCAGCGTGATGGGATCGATGAAGGAGGCCAGTATGATGTACAGTATGGGGAGGATGATCGCGCACAGGAAGATGCCCAGGATCACATACGCGACGATCAGTATCGTCTTGTCCCCCACGGGGTACTTGGCAAACTCGCTCTTCTTCTTCCGTTTAACCGTAGTATTCGCAACACTCATTCGCTCTGTCCCCCTTTCTTAAATGCCCTTGCCTTCGTTCATCTTCTTGACAATGGTATTCATGGAGATCAGCAGAATAATGTTGATGACGGTATTGAACAGGCCGACCGCGGTGGAAAAGCCATAGTCGCCGTCCAGAAGGCCCTTCTTGTACACGTAGGTGGAGATGATCTCGGAAGCGCCCATGTTCAGGTCAGTCTGCAGGGCGTAGGCCTTTTCGAAGCCGACGCTCATGATGTTGCCCACCGCCATGATGAACTGGATGAGCACCGTATCCTTGATCGCGGGCCACTCAACCGTCTTGATCTGCTGGATCAGGTTCGCACCGTCGATGACAGCCGCCTCCTTCAGATCCTTGCTGGCGTTGGAAAGCGCCGCGGTGTATATGATGGAGGCCCAGCCAGCGCCCTGCCAAATGCCGCTGGCAATGTAGATCGTGCGGAACGCCTGGGGCATGGTCATGAAGTTGTAGTTCGTTCCCAGGAACATGTTCACCATGCCGGTCGGCGAGAGGATGATGCGGACGATACCGCAAAGGACGATGACTGAAATGAAGTTGGGCATGTACAGCACCAGCTGAACCTTCTGCTTGATCTTGGAGCTGAGTATGCGGTTGAGCAGGAACGCCAGCAGGATCGGCGCCGGGAATCCCCACAGAAGGCCAAACACGCTCAATTTCAAGGTGTTCATCAGGTACTTCATGAAATCCGGCGAGGACAGGAAGCGATTGAAGTGCTCGAATCCCACCCATTCGCTGTGCCACAGGCCCCGGAAGGGGTTGTAGTCCATGAAGGCGATCGCCACGCCGCCCATCGGAATGTAGCGGAAGATGATCGTCAGCACGAACGCCGGCAACATGAAGATCAGGTAGAGCTGCCAGTGCTGCCGCAGGTATACCAAAGTGTTGTGCGTTCTCTGCTTGAAGGGCACTTTTACCTTGGCAGGCAAGGGCTTGTTCATTGTAATCCTCCTTTTTCTGTTCTCCCCGAGTGTGCATTTGCATTGGCAGATTGCAAATGCACACTCCTGTCGGGGGCTTCAACCGTATTTTACCATTGTTAAACCCATGTGTCAAGTCCATAACAGGGCATATGCACATTTATTTACTTTATTTCTTGCTGAAAGTAAACATAACCCGCCGAATCCAGGCATGATCAGCGCGTAAAGATGTGAATTTGCTCAATTTCACCATTTTGATTTGACATTTGCATCATCATGTGCTACAATATACGTGAATTGTCAAGGAGGGTTCCTCTATGAAGCGCGTCACCATACAGGACATCGCGGACGAGCTGGGCATTTCCCGCAACACCGTGTCCAAGGCCATCAACAATACCGGCGGCCTGGCAGAGGCCACCCGGGAGAAGATCCTGGGAAAGGCCGTCGAGATGGGCTACAAGCAGTTTTCCTATATCAAGGCCCACACCGGCATCCTGCCGCCCCAGCAGGCACAGAGCAAGGGCGAGATCGCCCTGCTGCACGGCTCGGTCATCTCCCCCGCCCACTTCGCCACGCTGATGCTGGACAAGCTGAAGCGGGATCTGCCCCGGTGGGGCTACACGCTGAACGCCTATCGGGTGGACCGGGAGAACTTTCTGTGCCGCACGCTGCCGCTGAGCTTCGACCCCACCCAGGCTCGGGCCATCATCTGCGTGGAGATGTTCGACCGGACCTACGACGAAATGATCTGCGGCCTCGGCCTGCCGGTGCTGTTTGTGGACGGGCCCAACAAGCGCGACGGCATCAGCCTGCCCGCCGACCAGCTGTACATGGACAACACCACCGCCATCACCCGCTTCGTCAACGACATGCTGGTGCGGGGTAAACGGCGGATCGGCTTCATCGGCGACTACGAGCACTGCCAGTCCTTCTTCGAGCGCTACACCGCCTTCCGCTATGCCATGCTGATGGCGAACGCGCCCGTGGAGGAGCGGTTCTGCATCAAGACCGACGGTACGGAAAGGCTGGAGGAGGCCCTGGCGGCACTGACGGACTGTCCGGACGTGTTCATATGCGCCAACGATTTCGTGGCCGAGGACGCGATCTACACCCTGCGCAAGCTGGGCCGGTCGGTGCCGGAGGACGTGCTGTTCTGCGGCTTCGACGATTCGCCCAACTCCCGCATCATGACGCCCACGCTGACCACCGTGCACATCCACACCCAGATCATGGCCGTGGCGGCGATGCAGCTGCTGCTGTCCCGCATCGAGGAGCCGGGGCTGGATTTCCGCACCGTGCACACCGAGACCGGGCTGATCTACCGGGATTCGACGAGGGAGTAGGGCGCGGGCAGCAGGGAACATATAATCAGGGGGGTAACGGTATGCGGTTTTTTTCCTATGACAGTAAGTTTGGTCAGCTGTTCATCAAGCTCAGCTACGGCTGCTGCCTGAACGTGCTGTGGCTGATCTGCTGTCTGCCCATCGTCACTATCGGGGCATCCACCACGGCGTTGTACTACACCTCCTTCAAGATCGCCAAGGACGAGGGCAGCTACATCACCACCATGTTTTTCCGCTCCTTCAGGCAGAACTT
>JBGUQG010000157.1:0-2845 GCA_045130815.1 Christensenellales bacterium | reverse complement strand
GGATGTCCGAAAGCGACGCCGCGATGGGCACGATGCCCGCGGCGTCAAAGGCGGCCACCGCGTCCTCCAGCTGGTCCCAGGTTTCGGGCAGCGGCAGGGACAGCTGCTCGAACAGGTCGGTGTTCACGAACAGGCCCTCGTAGTAGGGCCGCGCCGGGATGGCGTAGATCTCGCCGTCCGCCTCCCGCAGGATGTCGCTCTCGGTCAGCTCCAGGCCGGGATAGGCGGCGTTGATCTCGGCGATGGGCACCATCTTGCGCAGTATCGGCGCGGAGTCGGCGCTGCACGCGAAGAAGAACAGCACGTCCGGCTCGTTGCCGGCCGCGAAGTCGCTGAGCACCCGGGCCTTCCAGCTCTCGTCGCTGGTGGCGGAATCGTCCTGCACCCGGTTCCCGGTCTGCTCCTCATAGGCGTTCAGCAGCCCCGCGTAGGCCACCGCCGCCGCGTCCTCGCCCGCGAAGCAGCTGACCGTGCGCAGCGTGACGCCCTCGGCGCAAGCCCCCGCGCAGAGAAGACACGTTAGAAGGATAACAAGCAGTCGTTTCATAAGAACCCTCCGGAAATAATTGGGAATTAGGAATGAGAAATGAGGAATGGATGTGCAAATCCTTCGGATTTGTTTGATTCAAGCCTTACAAGCAATGCTTATAGCCTTTGCTCTCATGTCTGAATGTAAAGCAATCCGTAAGGATTTCTTCCTGAATTCCTCATTCCTCATTCCCCATTCCTCATTCTCCTTCCTGCGGCACACTCAGCGTCACCCTTGTCCTGCCGTCCGGGTCGCTGTCCACGCGGATGCCGGCCTGGCCGGTGTAGATCAGGCGCAGGCGGGCGGCGATGTTGGCCAGGCCCAGGTGCGCGCCGTTTTCGCCGTCGCCCCTCAGGGCGGCGTCGATGCGGGCCCGGTCCTCGGGCATTACGGGCCTGCCGCTGTTGACCACGTTCAATTGCAGCGCGTCCCCCTCCATGGCGCAGCGCAGCGAGATCTCGCCGCCGCCCGCCGGGGCGATGCCATGCTCCACGGCGTTTTCGATCAGCGGCTGCAGCGTCAGCACCGGCACGGTGGCTTCCAGGCTGTCCGGCGCGGCGTCGATGGCGGTCTGAAGCTTGTCGCCGAAGCGCAGCCCCACGAAGTAGAAGTAGGCCCGGGTGACCTCCAGCTCCTCCTTCAGCGACACCATGCGCCGGTTGTTCCGGGACATGCCCGCGTTCAGCAGCACGCTCAGCGATTCCACCATGGCGCAGATGCTGTCGCTGCCCTCGATGCGAGCCTGCCAGTTGATGCTCTCCAGCGCGTTGTTGATGAAATGGGGGTTGATGCGGCTTTGCATGGCCTGGATGCGGGCGTCCCGCAGGGCGATCTCCTCCTTGTAGGTGCGCTCGATCAGCTGCTTCAGCCGCAGGCTCATGTTGGAGAAGGCTTTGCCCAGGCTGCCCAGCTCGTCGTCGCCCCGCATGGGCACGGTCACGCCCAGCTCCCCGGCCTCGATGCGTCCGGCGGCCTGGGCGAGTATCGCGATGGGACGGGTGATGCGCCGGTAGACATACCAGGCGATGGCCACCAGGATCGGGACCAGCAGCACCAGCAGGCCGCCCAGCAGCAGCCGGAAGGCGTCGATCTCGCCGTACAGCCGCGCCCGGCCCAGCACCAGGCCCACCCGCAGCGCGCAGTCCCGGTTGTCGCCGGTGCGCGTCAGGGCGTACAGCCCCGCGCCCGCGCTGGCGATCTCATTGTCTGGCAGGGCCTCCCAGCCGCCCTCGGCCTCCGGGGCGTTGGTGCCGGTCCAGTCGGACAGCGCCACGTCGTCCAGCCGCATGTCCAGCCGCGCTTCCCAGCTGCGGGCCAGGGTGGCCAGCGGCGAGGTCAGCGCGTCCATGTCCACGCCCAGCACCAGCATGCCGAAGGGCTTCATGCGCAGGTTCATCAGGTTGCGCACCAGGTATACGCCCCCGCCGAGCTTCACGAAGCGGCTGTCGGTATCCAGCGCCTCGCCCATGGCCATCACGGCCCGGTGGGCCTCGGCCTGGTAGGCCGCCGCGGCGTCGTACCCGGCGCGGTTGGACAGCAGAAGGTCCGGGTTGTCCAGCGTAAAGCAGGCCGCGAAGGTCAGCGCGCCCTCCCGGCTGTACTTGCGCTCGATGTAGTTGCGGGCCAGGCGCAGGAACTCGCCGTCCGAGATCGTGCCCGCGTCCCTGCGGGCCGCGGCGTCGGTCAGCTCGCCGTCGTAGATCGCGTCCCGGGACAGGCCCACCAGCCGCTCCAGCGCGTCCTGGGTCAGCATCAGGGAATAGTCCATGCCCGTGGTCAGCGTCGATTCGGTCTTGGCCTTCAGGTCGCGCAGCACCGGGCCGCCGATGTACACCCCCAGCACCACCGCGGGCACCAGGTAGCATACCAGCACCATCACAACCAGCTGAACGCGGATCTTCTTAAAGACGCGCATTATCTATCCCTCAAACGGCAGATTCAGGAACCTCGCCATGCCGCCCACCAGCGCCCTGGCTTCCTCCATCGTCGGGGCTTCGGCGAAGATGCGCACCCGGGGCTCGGTGCCGCTGAAGCGCACGATCAACCAGCCGTCCTCCATGTACACCTTGCAGCCGTCGGCGTAGCTGACCCGCTCCACCCTGCGGGGGAAGTCGGGCAGCTCCCGGTTCTCGAACACACGGGTCTGGATCTCCTGCTTGCGGGCCTCGGTCAGCCGCCAGTCGAATTCGGCGGTATGGGCCTCGCCAAACTCGTCGAAGATGTCCTGCACGGTCTGGGACAGGGGCTTTTGGGTGACGGACAGCATCTCCACCAGCAGCGACGCCGCGTACAGGCCGTCCTTGCCGAAGATGTGGC
>JBGUQG010000156.1:0-4689 GCA_045130815.1 Christensenellales bacterium | reverse complement strand
GCGGGCTTGATAGCCTTGCCGGTATATACCTGATTCTTCACCGAGACCTTGGCCTTGGCGATATCTGCCTTCGGTGCTTCGGTGGGCACAGGTGTCACGCTCGGCTCGGTCGTCGCGGAGCTGTCGATCACATGGATCAGTATCTCCTGGCGGTCGTAGCGCACCTTGTCCCCGTCGATGGTCTTGTAGGCGTATATGTACAGCTTCGTCGTGCCCGCCTTCCTGGCGGCGTATTCCGTCCAAAAATCGTAGTACCACGTATCGCTGTCGTAATCATATTCGGGTTCCTCGCTCGAATAGCCGCCGTCCGCAAATTCCACGCAGTCCATGCCCTCGCTGTCCAGATGGGATTCGCGCCATATTTGATCGTCGTCCTCGAAGCTGGTCAGCCTGTACTCGACCCGGACGGTCTTGTCGCCGCCGCTCAGGTCCACCGTGTACTCTCTCTGCTTCGGCACGATGTGGAAGCCCGGATTCTCGCTTTCGGGCATTGTGCTGTAATGGGAGGGGCCGTCGACCCGGACCGTAACGCTGTCCCAAATCTCAAATTCGCGCGAACAGACCCGTATCTCATAAGCGCCCGCCAGCTCCGCGTTGAATTCATAGGCGCTCCATGGCTTGAAGGATTCGTCGGGCAGTTCATCGCCAAAGCGCGACTCCAGGTCTTCACACTCGCCCTCCCGATAGATCATGATATCCAGCGGCGCGTACAGCGCCTCCACCGCTTCCCGGCCGGGATCGCCGGAGGCCGGCTTGACGAGCTGGACGACGATGGGGATCTTCCCCGCGGACAGCTTCGCGCCGTTTTCGGGACTGATGATGCGCACCGTCTTCTCGCCCTCCCCGACGGGGTTGGCGAGCTCCGGTGTGGACGTGGGCTCAGGTCGGGCCGTGGATTCCGGAGTCACATAGACCCTGGCTTCGCTGTATTCCGTCCGGGAATAGGGCACGCTGGCGCGAATCTCGTAGACACCGATCCCGTCCAGCGTCAGCGTCAGGTATTTCGCGCCTTCGTCGGAAAAGTCCAGCGCGCCGGGCCTGACCTTCCTGGTATCGATTAGTTCATCATTCTTCCAGACCTCCACCGTGGTCGGGGACAGATTGGCGGCCATCGTGCCGGCATCCCAGTCGGGTCTGTAGTCGTACCTCAGCCAGACCTCCACCTCCGCGCCCGGCCGGACCTCCGTATACCCGGTGGGCCTGGTGATGTGCACCATGCTGTAGCTGTCGTCGTTCGACGCGGACACGGCGGCGTCCCCTATGAAATCGGCATAACCACCCTCCTCCGACTCGCCGTCCAGCGCGACCTCCTCCTCCGGCACAGCCAGCTCCACGGCCTCGCCGGTGATCTCGTCCTCCAACGCCTCCATCGTCGCCATGGAACCCAGCCCCGCCAGCATGATCAGCGCCAGCAGCGTGGAAATCAGCTTCTTCATCAGGATCCCTCCCTCGGTAAGGATGCTTTCATTTTACACTGGCTTAAATATAATGTCAAATGAATATATCAGTTTATACGACGGGCTTCTCACCGCTTTCGATTTTATCGGCAGCGGTTGTCCGTCGCGCCGCTTTTTGGTAGAATAGTGGCAGCAAATACGCTGAAAAGGAGTGGTATCCATGAAAAAGCAGTGGCCCCTGGACATCTCCGTTTCCTTCGACCCCTACTACGGCGAGCCCGACCGCGACGGCGACCAGGGCTATGAGATCAAGGAGGACGGCAGGGTGTTCTTCCGGATCAAGGCCCCCAACGCGAAGGAGGTCGCGATCGACCAGTTCGGCGCGCTGTTCCCGCTGGAGAAGGCCTCTGATGAAATGTGGGAGGGCGCCGTGGACCTGGGCCGCGGCTTCAAGTATTTCTTTTTGAAGATCGACGGCGCGGACGTGCTGAACCCCTACCTGCCCATCGGCTACGGCTGCTGCCGCCCGATGAACTTCGTGGACGTGCCCGTGCCCGGCGAGACGGCATGGGACGACCTTTCGGATATCCCCCACGGCGCGGTCACCCGGCGCTACTATCCCTCCTCGGTGACGGGGAAACTGGAGATCTGCCTGGTGTACACCCCCGCGGACTACGACCCGGCGAAGCAGTACCCGGTGCTGTATCTGCAGCACGGCTACGGCGAGAACGAGACCGGCTGGGTGTACCAGGGCCACCTGGGCCGCATCGCGGACCGGCTGCTGGCCGACGGCGACATGGTTCCGATGATCATCGTGATGGGCAACGGCATGGCCCGGCGCGAGGGCGGCGAGCGGGAGTTCGAGCTGTTCCCCAGGATCATCCTCGAGGACCTCGTTCCCTACATCGAGGCCAACTACCCGGTGCTCACCGACAAGTGGCACCGCGCCATGGCGGGGCTGAGCATGGGCAGCTTCCAGACCAGCCTGGTGACGCTCTCCAACCCCGACAGATTCGGCTACGCGGGCCTGTTCAGCGGCTTTTTGCGCGCCCCCTGGCGGGACAACGGCGAGGCGCACCTGAAGATCCTGGACGACGTGGCGAGGTTCAAGGACAGCTTCAAGGTGTTCTACCGTGCCATGGGCACCGAGGACCAGTTCTTTGACCGCTTTGAGGCCGACGACGCGCTGATCGCGGAAAAGGGCGTGGACATGCTGCGCCGCACCTTCCCCGGCGGCCACGACTGGAGCGTGTGGCGCCGCTGCATCCATGACTTTTTGCCGATGCTGTTCAAATGACCGGCATGAAAAACGGGCTGCGAAACGCAGCCCGTTTTTCATGCCGTCATTCCCTGAGGAACTCAAACCCGTTGAAGTTGTCGTACGCCCGCAGGCCGTACATGCCGCCGATGCTGCGGGTGGACAGCACGGTGCCGGTTCTGAACAGCAGGCCCAGCACGGGCAGGCGGTTCACCACGGTCATCTGGATGTCGCTGTAGATCTTGCGCAGTATCGTCTCGTCCGCGGCGCTCTGCACGCGTTCCAGCAGCAGGTCCATGTCCTCGTTGCTGTAGCGGTTGAAGTTCAAATCGCCGCCGGTCCTGAGCACGGCGTTCAGATCCGGGATCTCGCTGAGGTTCACGCCGAACAGCGCCAGGTCGTAATTGCGGCTCTTGACGGCCTCCTGGGCCTTGGCCTTGGTCATCACGCTGACCGTCACGGTAAAGCCCACGGCCTCCAGGTACTCCTTGATCAGGTTGGCGGCGTTTTCCCGGATGCTGTTGGTGCTTTCGTTGTAGGTGACGATGGTCACCCGCGGCTCCTCCAGCAGCACGCCGTTGCGCTTGTTCAGGCGGCCGTCGCCGGTCATGTCCCGCCAGCCGAGGCTCTGCATCAGCTGCAGCGCGCGCTCCGGACTGTAGTAGTAGATGGCGCTTTGGCTCTCGTACAGCCAGGAGGTGGGCACCAGGGGCACCTCGCACTGTATGGCCATGTCCAGGTAGGCGTTGGAGGCGATCACCGAGCGGTCGATGGCGTACATGATCGCCTGTCGCACGTTCACATCGCTGGTCAGCGTGCCGCTGGCGAGATTTGGGATCAGCATTTCATAGGTCAGCGTGGCGTAATCCAGGCTGGTGAGGCCGGACAGCTTCCGACTGAGGGAGGCCTTCGGGCTCTTGGTGGACAGCATGCTGATCTGGTTGGTGCGGATGCCCTCGATGGCGTCGCCCGCATTGTAATAGCGCTTGAGCAGTATGCTGCGCACCTCGGGCTGCTGCTTCCACCACAGCGGGTTGGCCTCCAGGCGCACGGTGCCCGCCTCGTTGTAGGCGATGTACCAGTAGGGCCCGGTGCCCCGGGGCAGCTCGTCGTACAGCGTTTCATACTGCATCACCGGAAAGTTCATGGCGTACAGCGTCATCAGGCTGTTGTTCCTGGCCGTCACGGTCAGCTCGTAGATGTCGCTGGCCTCCATGCGTGCTATGGCCTGCAGCCGGGCGGAGTAGGGGTTCTTCTCCCCCGCCTGGGACAGGGTCTGATAGCTGCGCACCACGTCGTAGGCCGTCAGCTCATAGCCGTTGTGGAACTGTATGCCGCTGCGCAGGTTGAAGGTCCAGATCTTGCCGTCCTGCACCCAGTTGTCCGCCAGCATCGGCACGGGCTTCATGTTCTCGTCCAGGTCCACCACGCTCTCGAATACCAGCTGGTTGATGCTGACCATGCTCCAGTCGGTGGCCGTCAGCGGGTTGTAGGAGGCGTAGCCGGGCTCGATGTAGCCGATCTTCACGTCCGCCGTCTCCATGTCCACCAGGGCGGCCTGCTCCTCCTGGGAGGGCAGCTGGGCCTGCAGGCCGCCGCCCAGGTCCGAGGCAAGGTCCTCGGCCCCGGCGCCGCAGACAAACAGGCACAGCGCCACCGCCAGCGCGCTAAGGCGCCGAAGCGTACAATTCACGATATTTCTCATAATACCTCAACACCCGCTCCACATAGGTGCGGGTCGCGTCGCTGGGAATCGTTTCCAGGGCGATGCCGTCCGGGCTGTATTCCGGGTTGGCCAGCCATTCGTCCACCCTGCCCTGGCCCGCGTGGTAGGCGGCCACGGCCTTGGTGGCGTCGCCGCCGAAGCGCCTCATCAAAAAGCCCAGGTACCAGCTGCCGTACTTCACGTTCGTCTCCGGCGCGAACAGGCAGCCCTCCTCGTAGACCTCGTCGAACTTTCCGGCGATCCACTCCGCGGTGGAGGGCAGCAGCTGCATCAGCCCCTGGGCGTTCGCCTCGGACACGACCTCGGGC
>JBGUQG010000155.1:0-3575 GCA_045130815.1 Christensenellales bacterium | reverse complement strand
CGAGATGAACATACTGTACCACAAGAGCTTCCGCCATGCCGACATATTGCAGGACATCGTGAAGATCTACAACGATTCGGTGCGGTTTTACAAGAACGCGAATTGAGGGAACCGGCAACAGAGAACAGGAGAGCGCATGAACATACTTCTTACCAACGACGACGGCATCTTCGCGCCGGGGTTACGGGCGCTGGCCGACGTGTTCTCGGCGGCGGGACACCGGGTATTCGTCTGCGCGCCGGACCAGGAGCGCTCCGCCGCCAGCCACAGCGCGACCTTCGGAAGGCCGCTGCAGGCCCGGGAGGTGGCGTTCACCCACGCGGAGAGGGCCTGGGCCACGGACGGCACGCCCTCGGACTGCGCCTCCTTCGGCCTGTTCATGACCAGGGGCGAGGGCATCGACCTGGTGATCTCCGGCATCAACCGGGGCATGAACATGGGCGGCGCGGCTGTCTATTCGGGCACCGTGGCCGCCGCGATGGAGGCTTCGATGTGCGGCACGCCCGCGCTGGCGGTGTCGCTGTTCATCGATCCGTTCAGCCCGCACACCGAGGATTACACCGCCGCGGCCCGGGTGGCGCTGCGGGTGGCGGGGTGGATGCCCGGGCATCCGCTGCCCCTCGGCGCGCTGTACAGCCTGAACGTGCCCGCGCTGCCCTACGAGCGGCTGAAGGGCCTCGTCGCCGCGCGGTTGGCCCCGGTGTTCCTGGACGAGCCGAACTACGTGCCCGCGGAGGGCGGCGGCTGGAACTACCAGGGCATCGGAAGGGACTTCGCGGGCGAGGACTACGACCTGACCCTGGCCGAGCAGGGCTATTGCACGCTGACCAAGCTCACCTGGGACTGGCGCATGGACGCCCCGGACGACGAGCTGAACGGCATCGGCCTGTGATTGAAGGAGGGAGGTGTGCCCGTGAGCACCGGCAAGCACTGTGAGATCGAGCGGAAGTACCTGATCCGCTATCCGGATATCGAAACCCTGAAGGCCCAGAGGGGCGTGGAGCAGTGGGAGATCGTGCAGATCTACCTGACCGTGTCCGGCCCGGGGGAGACCCGCCGCATCCGCCAGGTGGTGACGGGCGGCGAGATCCGCTACTACAAGACCTTCAAGCGGCGGCTTTCCGACCTCAGCTGCGAGGAGGACGAGGGCGAGATCGACCAGCTGGAGTTCATCCGGCTTTCAAAGGAGCTGCAGCCCGGCTGCAGGCCGCTGAACAAGACCCGATACCGCATCCCCTACCAGGGCCACGTGCTGGAGTTCGACATCTATCCCTTCTGGCAGGACCGCGCCATTATGGAGATCGAGCTGGAGAGCGAGAACGAGGGCGCGGCCATCCCCGAGTACGTCCATATCATCCGGGACGTCAGCGCCGACCCCGCCTACAAGAACCGGGCGCTGGCGGAGAACGTGGTGAACGAGGCGATATAGGAACCCTGTAACAGCAATTCCCCGGCATCGTCTGATGCCGGGGAATCCGTTTTACAGGGTTTTGTGCTATGCTGCCGTCTTCGCTCTCTTCCGAATCACCTGCATCGCCAAACCCAGGGCGATCAGGCCCAGGCCGATGAAGTCGGTCAGCGTGCCGGGGATGATCAGCGCCAGGCCGCCGCCGATGGTCAGCAGGCGCTCGACGATGTTCATGTTCGTCAGCAGGTAGCCGGACAGGCCCGCGGCCACGCCGATCATGCCCAGCGTGGCGGTCACGGTGATCAGCACCACCTCGTACCACACGGTGTCGATGAACAGCAGCGCGGGGCTGGCCGCGAACACGAACGGTATGATGAACGCACCGATGGCCAGCCGCGTGGCGGTCACGCCGGTGGCCATGGGCTTGCCCTTGGCGATGGCCGCGCCGGCGTAGGCCGCCAGGGCCACCGGCGGGGTGATGTCCGCCACGATGCCGTAGTAGAACACGAAGAAGTGGGCCGCGATCTGCGGCACGCCCATCTGGATCAGTATCGGCGCGCAGGTGGAGGCCATGATGCAGTAGGTGGCCGTGGTCGGCACGCCCATGCCCAGCACGATGCAGCAGATCATCGTCAGGAACAGCCCCAGCAGCATGCTGTTGCCGGACACGCCCACGATGGCGCTGATCAGCTTGTTGGCCAGGCCCGTTACGGTGATGCAGCCGCAGATCACGCCCGCGATGCCGCAGGCGACGGCCACCGTTATGACGCCGCGGCCGCCGGCCTCCATGGCGTCAAACACGGTCCTGGGGGTGAAGGATTTCGGGATCTCGCCCGCCGCGCCGGACTGGTTGCTGGCGGCGGCGCGCCTGTAGTAGCCGGTAAAGTTGTTGACGATGCCCACCAGTATGGCCGCCACGATGGCCACCGCGGCGGAGAACTGCATCGTGCGGGTGTTGGAGCACACCAGGTAGATCAGCACGATCAGCGGCAGCAGCAGGTAGGTGTCCTTCAAAAGGCTCTTGAACCGGGGCAGCATGGCCGGGTCGATGCCCTTCAGGCCCAGCTTCTTGGCCTCGAGGTGCACGGCGATGAATATGCCCAGGAAGTACAGCACCGCGGGCACGATGGCGCGCACGATGATGTTGGAATAGGGCACGCCCAGGTAGTCCGCCATCAGGAAGGCCGCCGCGCCCATGATCGGGGGCATGATCTGGCCGCCGGTGCTGGCCGCGGCTTCCACCGCGCCGGCGAACTCGGATTTGTAGCCGGTCTTCTTCATCATCGGGATCGTCACCGAGCCGGTGGTCACCGTGTTGCCCACGGAGCTGCCGGACACCATGCCGCACAGCGCCGAGGAGATGACGGCCACCTTGGCCGGGCCGCCGGCGAACCGGCCCGTCAGGCTGTTGGCCAGGTTGATGAAGAAGGCGGATACGCCCGTCTTTTCCAGGAACGCGCCGAAGATGATGAACACCACGATGTACTTGCTGCACACGCTGACCGGCGTGCCCAGTATGCCGTTGTCGCCGTAGAACATCTCATAGGCGGTGCGGGACAGGGTCTTGCCGTTCAGGAAGGTGTAGCCGATGAAGAAGATCGCCACGCAGAGGATGGGCACGCCCACGCTGCGGCGGCACAGCTCCCCGAGCACCAGTATGCCGATCACGGCCATCGTGGTGTACAGCGGGTTGGTCAGAAGCTCCTTCAGGCGCATGTTCAGAATCGTGTGGGCGTTGAAGGTGTAGAAAAAGAACGCGCCCGCGCCGAGCACCATCAGCGCGATGTCATACCAGGGCAGGCTGTTGGGCTTGACGTGGCCCTTCCGGGCGGGATAGGTCAAGAAGCCCATGATGATGACCAGGCCCATGAAGCTGGTCATGCGCACCTGCTCCAGAAAGTTGGCGAACAGCGTGACGTAGATGCAGAACGCGGAAAAGGCGGCGAGGATGCACCCGACGACGAGCTTGGGCTTGCCCTCCCATATGCGGGTGTTGGATTCACGGTCGTACTTGCGCATGACGGCCTCGACATCCGCCGCGGTGCCCGTGGAGATGTCGTCTTCCGGCGCGTTCAGGTTCGGACCCAGGGGTTTGTTGCCGGCCATGAAGGTCAGCCTCCTTCCAGCTGTGTATTGAATTCGAGGGCTGCGGTCTCATGTGTCGCAG
>JBGUQG010000154.1:0-3931 GCA_045130815.1 Christensenellales bacterium | reverse complement strand
TGAAAACAGCACACTGTGCTGTTTTCCGGGCGCTCGAACCACTGAAAACGGCGCACTGTGCCGTTTTCCGGGCGCTCGGTGTCCCTACTCCCTGTCCTCCGCCAGCGCCTGCTTCAGCCAGCGGCCGGTGTCGGTGAGGTCGGCGTCGGTCCAGGCGCTGGTCTTTTGGCAGTCGGCGCGGACCAGAGCGGCGCTCTCGTCGCGGTTGGACAGGCTCCAGGCCATGTAGGACAGGCCGTGCTTTTTGATCAGCGCGCGCCATTCGGCGGCGGAGTCATAGTCGATCACGCCGTTGCCGGAGGCGTCGCAGATGCTGAACTCGTCGATGAACACCGGCGCGCCCGCGGCCATGGCGGCCTCGGCCTTGTCCCGCAGAGCCTGCTTGTGGGTGGCGGCGTAGAAGTGCAGCGAATACATCACGTTGTCAAACGCCAGGGGATCGGCGGCGGCCTGGTCCACGTCCTGGGACCAGGTGGGCGTGCCGCACAGGATCACGGCCTTCGGCGCGTTGGCGCGGATCACGGGGATGATCCTCTCCGCGTAGGCCTTCACCACCGACCAGGTGACGCCGGGGCCGTTGGGCTCGTTGCAGATTTCGTACAGCACATGGGCCTGGTCGGCATAGAGGGCGCTGAGGCGGCGGAAGAAGTCCTCCGCGGCGCCGGCGTGGATGTTCGGATCGCCGTCGCTGAGGATGTGCCAGTCGATGATGGCGTACATGCCCAGCGCGGCGCACAGCTTCACGCCCCTGTCGATCAGCGCCTCCAGGGCGGCCTTGTCGCCGCCGGTCATGTAGCCGCCCTCCTCGCAGGTGTACATGGCCAGGCGCACGGCGTTCGCGCCCCAGTCGTCCCGCAGGGTGCGAAAGCCCGCCTCGTTCACGAATTCCGGATACCAGGCCAGCCCCAGGGTGCTGACGCCCCGCAGCTGTACCGGCCTGCCCTGCCCATCCACAAGGCGCGTGCCGGACACATGCAGCGCGCCGTGCTTCTCAAAAAAGGTGTTCATGGCTTCAAATCCTTTCCGTATAATATGGGCGCTTTTGCCCCGTCGGATTCATGATACCATCATTTCCATCGTTTTTCAAGATACAGGATGGGGTCGCCCTTTCAGATCCCCAGCGCCGCCAGCACCGCGAAGCCGAGGATGGCCGCCAGGGTGGACAGCGACAGGGCGCTGGACACATAGGTCCGCTGCGCGGGGTCGTCGGCGAACACCGGCAGCACGAAGGGCGGGGGCAATATGAACATCACGTTGATGGCGCTGTCCAGACCCGCGCCGGGCCACAACCCGTTGAGGATCGCGCCGAAGGCCAGCCGAAGGACGAGCATGATCGCCAGGCGCAGCGCCACCACCCGGGCCGCCGGGGCCCAGGGGATGTCTTTGAGCACCAGGTCATAGCCGATGGCCAGCAGTATGATCGCGGCGGTGGGCGCGGCGACAAAATCGGTGCAGGCGTCCAGTATGCCGCTGACGCCGGAGGGCTCCAGGGCCCGGTACAGGCCCGTCGCGCCCAGCAGCACGCCGGCGGCGATGGCGATGATGATCGGCGACAGCGCCATCTGCTTCAGCAGCGCGCTCATGTCGGCCCTTTCATTCCCCTGCGCGCCCAGCAGCACCTTGTACAGCGTGAACACGAACAGCACCTGGCCCAGGTCGATCCGGGCGAACTCGGCGGTGCGGGCGCTGCCGTACAGCATCTCAAACAGCGCGTAGCCCAGCATGCCCGCCTCGAAGCCCGTGGTCAAAAACGGCACAAAGCGCGAGGACAGCCCGAACAGTCGCGCCCCGGCCCGGCCCATCGCCCAGGCGATCACGCACACGATGAACATCATCAGCGGCACCGCCACGTCCATCGGCGTATAGCGCGTGGTGGCAAAGGCGTTCAGCAGCACCGCGGGCAGCGCGATGTTCACCGCCACCCGCTTCAGCGCGTCCACGCCCTCCCGCGAGATCAGCCGCGCGCTGCGGCAGAGCATGCCGATGCCCAGCATCAGCAGCACCGGCAGCACGGTTCGCAGCACCCCGATCCATCTGTCCATATACGATTTCCTCCCTGCACAGGCACAGCGCGCCCCCGCGCATCGCGCGGGGGCGCGTTCAAGGTCGTTCAGTTCTGGGGCTTGATCAGGCTGGCGATCAGGCTGGCGAAGCCGCTGATCGGCATCGTCTGCAGCAGCACCCTGCCGGGGCCGGTGACCACGGTGTTGAACAGGCCCTCGCCGCCGAACAGCGCGTTCTTCACGCCCTTGATCTGCTGGATCTCCATGCTGACGGTGGCGTCCATCATCGCAAGATAGCCGGTGTCGATCACCAGCTGCTGGCCGCGCTCCAGATTGTATTCCACGGTGGAGCCGTCGATCTCGACGAAGGCGACGCCGCTGCCGGAGATCTTCTGCATCACAAAGCCCTCGCCGCCGAACAGGCCCGAGCCCACCTTCTTCTGGAAGTGTACGCTCAGCTCCACGCCCTCGGAGCAGGCCAGGAAGGACTTCTTCTGGCAGACGATGGGCGCGGCGGGGGTGATCTCATAGGCCTTGATCGCGCCGGGGAACTTGGAGGCAAAGGCGATCATGCCCTGGCCCCGCCTGGCCACATAATGGTTCTGGAAGGCGCTTTCGCCGGACACCATGCGGCCGAGCATCTTGCCCAGGCCGCCGCCGGAGGTCTCCATCTCCATGTTCGGGGTCATCCAGCTCATCGCGCCGGATTCGCAGGTCACCTTCTCGTTGGGCTCCAGCTCGCAAATCACCACGGGCATCGGTTCTCCCTTGATCTGATACTTCATGCACATTCACTCCTTTGAAATAAAATATCCTGTTGTTCCGCGCCCCGCCCGGCGCGCTGTCTCAGTCGCGGCCCGGCCCGTCCCCGGCGCATCCCGGATGAAGGAATAATAGCGCTCCAGCTTGCTCCGGCAGCTCAGGAACACCACCAGCATGCCGGGGTCGAACTGGGTGCCCATGCCCTCGCGCATGATCTGCGCGGCCTTTTCAAAGCTCATGGGCTCCTTGTAGACGCGCTTGCTCCCCCTCCGTCCGTCGGACCTGTGGTGCGATGTGATTACGGCTTCGGCGCTTCCACCGCAAAAAACCGCCTTACGAATCGTAGAAGTGCTGACCCTCCTCAGTGACGGGGCGCCGGGTCTGCGGGTATTCAAACGTCCCGGGCTTATCGGCGTTTTCGGCCAGGTAGTCGGCAAAGCGCGCGGCGTACCACTTGGCCATGGCCAGGTTGTGCATCAGGCAGTTGCCGCAGTTGGCCGGGGTCGCGCCGGGCACGCTTTGGGCGTCCTGCACCGAGCGGAAGGCCCGCAGCAGCAAATCGCAGATCTCCCTCGATGGCCGGCTGCCCTTCAGAATGAGGTAAAAGCCCGTCAGGCAGCCCATCGGGCCCCAGTAGACGACCTCATCCTTCCAGTCCGGGTCGTTGCGCAGGAAGGTGGCCACGATGTGCTCCAGCGAGTGCATCGCCGCCACGTCGACGGCGGGCTCCGTGTTGGGATGGGTCAGCCGCACGTCATAGGTCGTGACCGTGCCGCCCGCCACCGCGTCCACGCGGCTGGTGAATATGCCCGGCACGATCCGGGTGTGGTCGACGGAAAAGCTGGGTATCAGGTCCATAGGGTTCTCTCCTTTCACCGCCCCGACGGGCATCTTTTCCTGCAAAAAGTCGTACAGCGCGTCCTGGGACAGCACGCCCCGCTTCAGGGAAGGGGGCAGCTCCCCGTTCTCGTCGGCCAGGTAATCCTCCCGCCAGTCGCCGGAGGTGTAGTAGGCCTCCAGCTGCCGCAGCTTTTCGGCGTCCGGGCACGCCCGGGCCGCGTCGAACAGGCGCTCGTACCTCTCCACGCGCTCGATCCTGTCCAGGCGGCAGAAGCGGCGGCAGGCCGTCCCGTCCCGGACCACGGTCTCGTTCCACATCTGCGCCG
>JBGUQG010000153.1:0-5420 GCA_045130815.1 Christensenellales bacterium | reverse complement strand
GCCGGACATGTAGTCATGCACCGCGCCGCCCAGTATCGAGCCGAACACGATCCAAAGGAAGACCACCGGGCCGAAGCACGCGCCCATTATGGCGCCAAAGATTGGTCCTGTACCCGCAATGTTGAGCAGCTGCACCAGGAATGCCTTCCAGGGCTTCATTGGCACGCAGTCCACGCCGTCGTTGATGGCGATGGCCGGGGTCTGACGGTCATCCGGTCCGAACACTTTTTCGACGACCTTGCCGTACACGCCAAAGCCCACCAATAGCACCACCAGTGCCAGCATCAGGGAAACCATTGTGCAATCGCCTCCAAACGTCTGACGTTACCGCTTCAGATAGGAAGATGAGACCGGGAACTCAAAGTAGACCTGGGGATAGGGTTCGTCCTTCAGCACGAAATGCCACCATTCGCAGTCCAGCGGCTCAAAGCCGTTGCGCATCATTGCCCCCTGCAGGAGCATGCGGTTGTCAAACTGCTCCTGCGTCACCTTTCTTGAATCCGGGTGCGAGACCTCGCTGAACAGGTCGAAGGGGCTGCCCATGTCCATCTCTTTGCCGGTGCGCATGTCCAGCAGCGTCAGGTCCACGGCGCTGCCACGGCTGTGGCTGGATTGGCTGGCGATGTAGCCTTGCCTGAACAGCTCCTGCTTTTCAAGGTCAGGATAGAAGAAGGGCTTCATGCGAAGGTCCAGGTCCTCCACGCCCCACAGCACAAAGTGCCTCACGGCGCAAGCGGGCCGGTAGGCGTCGAACACCTTCAGCCGGTAACCCTGGGCGTTCACCTCGCCCGCCACGGCCTTCAGCGCCCTGGCCGCCTCCCGCGTCATCAGGGCGACGGGCTCCTCGTAGCCGTCCACCCTGTCCCCCACGAAATTGTATGTGGAGTAATAGCGGATCTCCTGCACGATCCCGGGCACGAAGTCCGCCAGCAGCACGAAGCCGGAAGAATCCATCGTAACGCTGCGCCTGTAGTCCATCGCCGTCACGCCCCCTCCCGCAGGGTCAGCGTCAGGTTGTTCAGGTTCATGGAGTAGGTATATCGCGCCTCGTCGGCCATGCGCATGGCCAGGCGGATGCCCAGGCTGTCGTCCATATTCTTTTCCACGTGGCTGACGGGGTCGAATTCCCTGCAATCGTCGCGGAAGCGCAACGTCCAGCGCCCGTTCTTCACCTGCAGACGGATGGACAGGCTGTTCTTGCCCTTGCCTCTGAAGCCGTGGGACACGATGTTCGCGCCCATCTCCTCAACGCACAGCGCCAGGTGGTTGGCAAGACGCTGACCGCCGCCGTGGGCCAAGCAGAAGTCCGCCGCTGAACGGGAGAAATCCATGACTCCGTCCAGGTCGGTCAGGCTGGCCTCCAAGCGGTCCTTCTCCGGAACGCCGAAGACGTCCTTCAGCAGCAGCACATCCGCCGGACGCAGGGTGACTCTGCCCTTTTTCATCCACACATAGATCCCCACGCCAGCGAGTGTCAGCGATTCGGCGATGACGAAGTACAGCCAGGTTCCCTTCACGCCCACGGTTTTGATCATAAGCAGCGCCGCCAGCGTGGGCAGCACGGCGTTGGCCATTGCGCAGATGACCTCCATCATGAAAACGCGTCCTGTGCCCTGATAGCAGTTGCGCAGCGCGTTGCTCATGCAGCAGGGGATCAGCCCCATCGCGAACAGACGCAGGCCGGCGATGGCCAGGGTCTGGCTCTCGCTGGCGACGGGCATGAACAGCGTTACGCAGGGCTTTGCGAACACGATCAGAAGGCCGGCCACCGCCACGCCCAACGCCAGGGCCCACAGGGACAGCAGGCGCAACAGCTCTGAAAGCCCGTTGCGGTCCTCTTCATTGTACAGCACGCCGGACAGCGTCAAACCCACGCCGCCGACGCCGGTGCTGATGCAGTTGGAGGCGTTGACGATGGTATTGATCACGGCGTAGGCCGCCACCGCCGCCTTGCCGCCGTCGGCAAGCAGCATCTTGTTCACGGCGAACACCAGCACCACCGACGACGCCATGCCTACCACCGTGGGCACGCCGCCCACAAACAGCTCGCGCACCTTGCGCCACTGGACCCGCTTTCTGGAGAAGGAGAACGCGCACTTTTTCGACAGAAAGTAGCCGCCGCCGATCAGCACGGCCACATAGTAGCTCAGCGAGGAAGCCAGGCCCATGCCGAACATGCCGCCGTGGAACACAGCCACGTTCAGATAGTCGAACAACACGTCCGACACCGTCATCCCCAGCACCGCAGCGATCAACAGGTTGCTCTGCCCCGCCATTTGTAAAAACGGCACCAGTATCAGAGCGCCCATCGAAGCCGGCGCGCCGATGACGAAGCCCGCCATATACGTGCTGGTGTCGTGCAGCAGCGAGGCGTCGCGGCCACGCGCGCCCAGTACCTTGGCCAGCGGCACCCGCAGCACCGCAACCAGTACGGTGAACACCAGCGAGAAGATCGCCGCGAAGGCGATAGCGGAGGAATAACCGACGTCGGTCTCTTCCTTGTCGCCACGGCCCAGGGACTTGCCGCAGGCCACCTGCGCCCCGGCGCACAGCATGCTGCCCACCGCGCCGATCACCAGCAGAACCGGGTTCGCAAGGCCGTAGGCCGAAAGCGCCTCGTCGCCCAGGTATCGGCCGATCATCAGGTTATCGATCAGCAGGCATAGTGAAACCGTCAGCGCCGACAGGATCTGCGCGGCCAGCATCTGTCCAACCAGCTTCTTGATCATTCCATTCTCTCCCATGCATGGCAAAACTGCCTATGACTTATCATTCTGTATTATAACACATAAATCCTGTAAATGAAATACCGGAAAGCGCATTTACGCGCCCTCCGGTATGTTGAATTTGTTGTACCTGTTCAATTCGAGGCCCGGGTGTCGGCGACCCTGGCTCAGACCAGCCGGGTCAAAGCCTTCGTTATCGCAAGGCCTCTTCAGACTGTGTGCCTTTCTTGAGCATTACGGCACATACACGCGGTTGATCTCAACGACCTTGCCGTTCTCGATGCGCACGGTGGTGTTGTGGGGCACGAACATATCCATCTCGCTGGTCTGGATGGCCTCGAGGATGGCTTCTCCGCTCACCGTCACAGGCTCCTTCTCGATATCCCAGGCGTCGGTGAAGGTGGCGGTCTCGTCGATCACCAGCGTGGTCACACCCTGCTCGGTGTAGGTGGTCAGATCGTCCAGGCCGCGCACGCCGAAGCCGTTGTTGTCGTCCTCACCGGCCAGGTAGAAGGACTCAACATCGTCCTGCTCATCGTTAACAAGATACCCGTAGTCGGTAAACTCGACGCTGAGCACGGGCACCTCTTCACCCCCGACCACGATGGTGTCGCCAACCTTCATGGTGTTTATATCCATAATGTCATACCAGTCGCGGGTGTACACATGCACCGCGTTCATGAACATGCCGGAAGCGCCGCCCAGCACGTCGCCCTGGTTGAAGGCCACAGGATAGATGCCGTCGGCCAGCGCGTTCACATCGATATCGTAGCTCTCGGGCAGGATGGTCTTCGCGGCGGGCTCCGAGTTGTTTTCGAAGGTGACGGTGTTGCTCAGCCACTTGTCGCCGTTGGCCTCGCTGACCGCCATCGCTGCAAAGTTCATCGCGCCCTCGCCCCAGTCGGCGTCGACGTTGAAGCTGCCGGAGGTGCTGTTGGCCGCGCCGGGCTTCAGCTCGACGCCATCCAGCACCATCACCAGGTCGTCATGGGTGAAATCGGCCTCGTCGCCGAAGGTCAACAGCAGCGTGGTGAAGGTGGCCTTCTGGCTGCCCAGGTTGGTCAGGGTCCAGTTGTAGGAAACGATGCCGCTCTCGTCCGCTTCGCCTTCGGGCTCAACGCTCAGGGCCAGGTCCACCGGGGTTTCCAGGTTGCCCTCGCCGCGCCAGCTTTCGGCGGGAAGCGTGTCTAACCAGGCGTTCACGACCGCGTCCACGTCGGCGGGACGGATCTTGCCGGTCTCCACCACCATGCCGTTGTCCGCTGCGAAGCCCGCCAGCGCGTTGTCCAGCTTGCCGCCGTAGATGCCGTCAAAGCCGCCGGCGTCATAGCCGACCTGCTTGATGATCTGCTGCATGGCGCGCACGTTCTCGCCGCGGTCGCCCTTCTCCAGCACGGTGCCGGCGTCGATGGTCTCATGCTGCTCGAAGCCGCAGCCCTGGCACACGCGCACGCGCTCGCCGGACTCCACGCGGGTCATTTCCTTCACGACCTGCCAGGGGCCAAAGTCGTGCTGCAGGTCGTCGATGGTCTGGGGCCAGGCCACGCCGTCGGGATTCAGGCCGCGGTCCTGCTGATACTTCATCAGGGCCTTCTGGGTGCCGCCGCCGAACACGCCGTCCGCGCCGCCGGCGTTCAGGTAGCCCTGCTCCACCAGCAGCTGCTGGATGGCGCGCACGGCCTCGCCCTTGTCGCCCTTGCGGACGGTGCCCTCGGGATCAAAGCTCTCCTCCGCGGTGGTCTTGCCGCAGTTCACGCAAACCTTGGCGCGCACACCCGCGGAATGGTCTGTCGCCTCGGTGACGATCTTGTACTCATACTCATGGGGCAGCATGTCCAGCGCCTGACTCTTGGTCGTTCCGCAGACCTTGCAGGTATGCTGGCGCTCGCCCTTTTCGGTGCAGGTGGGCTCCTTGGTCATCTCCCAGGAGCCGAAGGTGTGCTCGTCGTAGAACTCCTCGGTCTCCTTCTTGCCGCAGACCGAGCAGGTGCGGGTGCGCTCGCCCTTCTTGGCGCAGGTGGCCTCCTTGGTCACCTTCCACTTGCTCCACTCATGATCCAACTTCTTGATGACGCCCTCGTCCCTCAGGCCGCACAGCTCGCAGAAGCGAACGCGATAGCCTTCCTCGGTGCAGGTGGCCTTCTTCTCTACTTTCCAGTCGCCGTATTTGTGGGGGCAAAGGCTCTGGGGATAGTAATCCACCAGGTATTTGGCCTGCACCCAGCCGATCATCTGGCCGCCGTGCTTGGTATCCTCGATCAGGATGCCGTACCACTTCTTGTCGCGGGTGACCTGGTCGATTATCACCATGTCTGCGCCCTTGAGCTTCTTGAGAACCTTGGAATCCTTGTCGGGCTTCTTATAGGCCTTCAGCTCCTCCCGGTTCACGTACCAGGGGTTGCTGCCCTTGAACACCTTGTAGTCCTCTTCCGCCAGCGCGGTAAACACCGGTACGGCCATCAGCAGCGCCAGCACAAGCGCCAACATCATCTTGAGGCAACGTTTCATTTTTATCCATTCCTCCTTGAAAGAATTGTGTTGTATCTATCGCCAGCGGCCGGCGGCCGCGGTTCAAGCCGTGGAACGCTTACTTCTTCTTCGCGTAGCGCGTTGAGATCCAGCCGGTGTAGCCATCGTAGGAGACGTGACACCAGATCACGCCCCGGTCGTCCTTGCGCAGCTCGTCATAGGAGA
>JBGUQG010000152.1:0-3792 GCA_045130815.1 Christensenellales bacterium | reverse complement strand
CCAGCCCCCGTTGCCGGCCTCGATGGCGGCGTCGATGGTGCGGGTATCGGCATAGCCGTTCAGGTGCTCCAGCACCCAGTCGTGCATGCCCAGGCCGTTGGCCTTCTGGGCGATCTCGCGCAGCAGCTCCTCATCCCGGATGTCGCCCACGTGATCGGCCAGCCACTCCCACTTCTCGTCCTCCAGGGCCCGCTCGCAGGCGGCCCGGCGCAGGGCCTCGGCGCGGCTCTGCTTCTCCTTCATGCCGTCCACGAAGCCGCCGATGGCGTCGGACACGCTGCCCATCACGTCGCCGCCCAGCTTGCCGGCCTTCTTGAACACCTTCTCGACGCCCTCGCCGATCTTCTGGCCCACGTCCTGCACGGCCTTGCCGATGTCATCGGTGTTGATGCCGGTCTGGCTGACGGCCTGCTTCACCTTGCGGCTGCCCATGGCGGCGGCCTTGGCCAGGCTGTCCACCATGTCGCGCTTCAAAAACGGCGCGACCTTGCGCAGCAGGTCCCAGTTGAGGTCGGATTCGCTGTTCTGGATCAGCTTTTCCAGGCACTCCTGGCTGGCATAGGGCGCGAACCGGGCGATGTCCTCGGCGGTCAGCTTGCCCCGGTTCTGCATCAGCAGCTCGTCCACCGCCGTCTTGCTCATGAACGGCGCCATCTGCAAAAGCGTCTGCACGTCGAAATCGGCCTCGTCGGTCGTTTCCGCCTGCGCCTCGTCCGCGGGCGCGTCGCCGCCTTCCCCGGCTTCGGCCTCCTGCTCCTCCTTCGGGCGGAAGATACTGCCCACGATGTTGTTCACGAAGTTTCCTATGTTCTGGATCGGCTCGTCAAAGGGCGAGGCCGGCCTCGGGGGCTCGATGCGGTCCTGGGGCACCTCGCCGTCCAGCAGCTGCTCCATCGTGATGCCGAACAGCCGGGTCAGGGCCATCAGCGTCTGCACGTCCGGCAGTGCCGCGCCGGTCTCCCATTTGGAAACGGCCTGATGCGATACGCTCAACGCCGCCGCCAGCTGCTGCTGGGTCATGTTCTTGTTCTGCCGTAGCTTTGCGATGGTCTTTCCGACCGCGATGTTGTCAATCATATCCTCCGCCTCCTTATAAAGCGTTGTGTCGTTGTCCTCGGGCTTTCACCCAATGTCATCATAGCACATTCTACCGCTGTTTGCAAGCAACCGCCAGTAGAATTTATGAGATTTCAGGTTGCCATCCGTTAAAATGTTAGCACTCTTAACTGTCGAGTGCCAAAAATCCCTTGACATCCTCTCAATTCGGATTATAATACTGGATATAAAGCCAATTTAAACGGAGGTAACAGATATGTCCAAGGGAACCGTTTCCATAAACGCTGAAAACATCATGCCGGTCATCAAGCAGTGGCTGTATTCCGACAAGGATATCTTCGCCCGCGAGCTGGTGTCCAACGGCTGCGACGCCATCCGCAAGTTCCGCTGGCTGGTCAGCAACGGCCAGGCCGAGGCCGGCGACGCCGAGGACCGCATCGACGTGATCGCCGACAAGCAGAAGGGCACGCTCACCTTCATCGACAACGGCATCGGCATGACCGAGGAGGAGATCGTCAAGTACATCGCCCAGGTGGCCTTCTCCGGCGCGACCGACTTCATCACCAAGTACACCGAGGACAGCAAGGGCGAGGGCGCCGGCATCATCGGCCACTTCGGCCTGGGCTTTTACAGCGCGTTCATGGTGTCCGACAAGGTGGTCATCGATTCCAAGAGCTACACCGACGCCCCCGCCGTGCGCTGGATCAGCGAGGACGGCATGGAATATGAGATCGAGCCCTCGGACCGCGCCGAACGCGGCACGGCCATCACGCTGTACATCGACGAGGAGGACAAGGATTTCCTGAACCTGTGGACGCTTCGCAGCACCCTGGAGAAGCACTGCGCGTTCATGCCGGTGCCGATCTTCGTCAGCGAGGTCACAGAGCCCGAGGAGCCCAAGGAGGGCGAGGAGCTCAAGAAGCCCGCGGAGCCCCAGCAGATCAACGACACCCATCCCCTGTGGATGAAGCGGCCCAACGAGTGCACCGACGAGGAGTACAAGGCCTTCTACCGCAAGGTGTTCAACGACTTTGAGGAGCCGCTGTTCTGGATCCACCTGAACGCGGAGTATCCGTTCAACCTGAAGGGCATACTCTACTTCCCCCGCATCAAGAACGAGTTCACCGCCAGCGAGGGCGTCATCAAGCTGTACAACAACCAGGTGTTCGTGGCGGACAACATCAAGGAGGTCATCCCGGAGTTCCTGCTGCTGCTGAAGGGCTGCGTGGACTGCCCCGACCTGCCGCTGAACGTGTCCCGCTCGTTTTTGCAGAACGACGGCTATGTGAAGAAGATGGCCGCCTACATCACCCGCAAGGTGGCCGACCGGCTGGTCAGCGAGTTCAACACCAAGCGCGAGGACTACCAGCGCTATTGGGACGACATCCATCCCTTCGTGAAGTACGGCTGCATCAAGGACGAGAAGTTCTACGAGCGCGTGAAGCCCGCCCTGATCTACAAGACCACCGCCGGCGAGTACGTGACCCTGGACGAGTACGTCAACAAGAACTGCGACGGCGAGGAAAAGACCGTATACTACGCCAGCGACGAAAAGCGCCAGGCCCAGATGATCAAGCTGTACAACGACCAGGGCAAGGACGTGATCCTGCTGGACACGCTGATCGACAACAACTTCATCAGCTTCCTGGAGTATTCCGAGCGGGACGGCAAGGTCAGCTTCAAGCGCGTGGACGCCGCCGCCGACAGCCTGACCGAGGAGGGCGAGATCAGCGAGGACGCCCGCAAGAAGCTGGAGGGCCTGTTCCGCAAGGCCATGGCCGACGAGCAGGTGGAGGTCCAGCTGAAGCCCTTCAAGGACGAGGGCCTGATCGCCATGATCACCGTGGACGAGCAGAACCGCCGCTTCACCGAGATGTCCAGCCGCTGGGGCGGCATGGACATGAAGCTGCCCGAGAAGCGCACCCTGGTGCTCAACGACAAGCACCCGCTGGTGAAGTGGCTGCAGGCCGCCGAGGAAAACGAGCACACCGAAACCGTGTGCGCCCAGGTGGCCGACCTGGCCGAGATGGCCCGCCAGCCCCTGGTGGCCGACCGCATGGTGGACTTCCTGAAGCGCAGCAACGCGCTGCTGACGGAGCTGATCGCGAAGTAGTCTCCCCTCCCACATTGTTTTTTGTGTGTAATATGTTCGTGACAATTCCCGGTCAAGGCCGGGAATTGCTTTTATTCCCGCAAAATGTGTGCTATAATATTGAATGGTATATAATGTAGTATTATGCGCAAACGAGGATGAGCTATGACGAACGACACGCAAAGGCCCCTGATCCTGGCGTCGGGCTCGCCCCGGCGGCGGGAGCTGCTGGCGAGGATGGGCTACAGCTTTGAGACCTGTTCCCCGGACGTGGACGAGCATGTGGAGGGCCTCGCCCGGGATATCGTGATGACCCTGGCCCGGCGCAAGGCGCTGGCCGCGATGGCCCACTACGACCGGGGCGTGATCATCGCCTCGGACACGCTGGTATCGCTGGACGGCGCGCCCCTGGGCAAGCCCGAGGACGCCGGGGACGCCCGCCGGATGCTCCGCGCCCTGTCCGGCAGGGAGCACGAGGTGTTCACCGGCGTGTGCCTGGCGGACGCCGAAACCGGTCGGCTGGAGGTCCGCGAGGTGCGCACCGGCGTCACCTTCCGGGAGCTGACCGACGATGAGATCGACGCCTATATCGCCACCGGCGAGCCCATGGACAAGGCCGGCGCCTACGCCATACAGGGCGGCGC
>JBGUQG010000151.1:0-16549 GCA_045130815.1 Christensenellales bacterium | reverse complement strand
CCGTGGACGCCGTCACCGGCGTCACCGTCTCCTCCGTCGCGGTCCAGGAGGCCGTGGACGAGCTGCTGGCCCAGGCCCAAGGCGGCGAGGCAAGCGAGGCTGACGCGAGGGTCGCCGAGCTGGAGGCTGCGTTGGCCGCGGCAGAGGCCAAGGCCGCCGAGGCCGAGGCCCGGATCGCCGAGCTGGAGGCCGCCGCGAAAGCGGGCGAGGCCGAAGCGGCTCCCGCCGGAGACCTTGTGGATGGCACCTACGCCACCCGCAAGACCACCGATTTCAGCGACATCGACGTGGCCATCACCGTGCTGAACGGCAACGTCACTCAGGCCGCGGTGCACTCCGAGGGCACGAACGATCTGCTGACCGACGAGGTCCGCAGCGCCTGGGCCGACCAGATCGTGAAGGACCAAACCGTGGACGCCGTCACTGGCGTGACGATCTCTTCCGACGCGGTCAAACAGGCCGTGGACGAGCTGCTGGCCGAGGCCAAGGGCACGGCGGAAGCTGCCCCGGCAGCCGCAAGCGCCGACGCCGACCGCATGATGCGCCCGCGTCCCGCGTTGGGCCAGGCCGCCGAAGCCGAGGCCGTGGCGGAAGCCCCCGCAGGCGACGCCGGCCGCATGATGCGCCCGCGTCCCGCGTTGGGCCAGGCCGCCGAGGCGCAAGCTGAGCCGGAAGCCCCCGTCACCGAGACCGCGACCGCGCTCAGCGAGACCGAGCGCCTGGCCGCGATCATGCCCTACATCGTCACCAGCATGGGCGACAATAAGGAGAACAGCTATGTGACCGACTACCTGGAGCAGGACCCCTACTTGGTGAACATCTACGAGGGCTACGGCTTCGCCAAGGATTACGGCAGCGCCCGCGGCCACGAGTACACCCTGGAGGACCTGTCCAAGACCCAGCGGCCCCATCCCAAGGCCAACTGCATCACCTGCAAGACCCCCGATCTGCACAAGATGATCGAGGAGCAGGGCGTGGCCGTGTACTCCATGCCCTTTGACGAGGTCATGCCCCAGATGACCACCAATGTGAACTGCTACACCTGCCACGGCGCGGACAACGGCAACAACGGCGCGCTGGTGGTCACCCACCAGTATGTGAACGAGGCCCTGGGCGACAACGTGGGCGCCATCAAGCCCGCCACGCTGTCCTGCGGCCAGTGCCACATCGAGTACTACTTCACCCCCCAGGACAGCGAGACCATGATGCCCTACGACAGCGTGGAGGCCATGACGCCCGAGGCCATCCTGGCCTACTACGACAGCCTGGACTTCGCCGACTGGACCCAGGAGAGCACCGGCACCCGCATGCTGAAGGCCCAGCACCCGGAGATGGAGACCGTGGTGCACGGCAAGCACGGCGCGCTGCTGAGCTGCGCGGACTGCCACATGCCCACCGAGACCACCGACGCTGGCGTGGCGTACCGCAGCCACCTGCTGGTCAGTCCGCTGGAAAACCAGCAGCTGCTGGACAGCTGCGCCAAGTGCCACGGCGACACCGACATGGTGGCCTTCGTGCGCGGCATACAGGCCGACATCACCGCCAGGGAGACCGAGACCGGCAACCGCCTGAGCGCCATGAAGGACGCGTTGGCCGCCGCCGTCGCCTCCGGCACCTGGAGCGAGGAGGACCTGAACGCCGTGCGCAGGCTGCACAGGGAGGCCCAGTGGTTCTTCGACTTCTGCTACGTGGAGAACTCCGAGGGCGCGCACAACACCGAGCTGGCAAACCGCTGCCTGGAGACCTCCAACGCGAAGATCGACGAGGCCCTGGCCCTGCTGGGCGCAGAGGTCGCCGCCCCGGCGACCGCCAGCGCGACCCCTGCCGACGTCGTGCGCATGATGCGCCCCAGGCCATAAACCAACGCAATGTCACTGTCTTCCCCTATGGGGAAGGTGCCTCCGAACCAGCTTTGCCTTTGGCAAAGCTGGTTCGGCCATAGGCCGAACTGCCGGCGGTCGATTCGCAGAATCGATCGCGGCGCCGCAGTGGGGCGGATGAGGTCCCCCGCCGAACCGTCGCGCGCCTTTGTTGAAATCGTGGCGCGCACCCATCGTCAAGGACCTCATCCGTCACGACTTCATCGTGCCACCTTCCCCATAGGGGAAGGCTTTTGGTCGCCCAACCGCCAACCGGCTACTGCCAACTGATGAATCCGATGAAAAAAATCTGGAAATTCCTTTCCTCGATGCGCTTTGCCATACTGCTGCTCATCCTTTTGGCCGTCGCCTGCTCCGTCAGCAGCCTGATCACCCAGAACCAGAGCACCGGCTGGTATGCCCAGCGCTATTCCGAGCGCACGGCGGCGCTGATCGTGGCGCTGCGGCTGGACGATGCGTTCCACAGCCCGTGGTTCATCGCCATCACCGCGTTTTTGTACCTGAACCTGCTTCTGTGCAACCTGACGCGCCTGCCGCAGCTGCTGCGCCGCACCCGCGCCGAGGGCGACGCGCAGGAGGCGCTGCTCCACCCGGGCGACGCGTCCGTAAGCGGCGTGGACGACCCGACGCCCGCGTTCACCCGGCTGCATATGCCCAAGCCCGCCGCCCTGCGCACGCCCGACGGGCGCGAGGCGCTGTTTTCCGCGAAGCACCGGGCGGGCCTGTGGGGCGCGTGGGTATGCCACCTGGGGATCTTCCTGTTGATCCTGGGCTTCGGCCTGGGCCAGATGACCCAGCGCCAGTACACCGTGTACGGCGTGCCCGGCGACACGAAGCCCATCGGCGATACGGGCTGCTTCCTCACCATCGACAATTTCACCATCGACCGGCGCGAGGACGGCAGCGTGGCCCAGTACACCTCGGCCATCACCGTGGTGAACGGCAACAGCGCCGGGCCCGGTGACGGCAGCGCCGAGATCAGCGTGAACCACCCGGCCACGCTGTGCGGCATGAAGTTCTACCAGAATTCCACCGGCTGGGCCGTCACCGCCAACGTGCTGAAGGACGGCCGGCCGCTGCAATCCCAGGCCGTGTGCGCCGGCGATTACCTGCCCATACAGGACAAGCCGGAGCTGGTGGTCATGCTGAACGCCTTCTACCCCGACTACGTGATGACGCCCGGCGTGGGGCCGTCCACCGCCTCGGAAAAGCTGAACAACCCGGCCTGCCTGTACTCGGTGTACTACCAGGGCCAGATGCTGGGTATGAACGCGCTGATGGACGGCGAGGAGCTGACCATCGACGAATACACCGTCACCTTCACCGACCCCCGGGGCTTCACGCTGATCCAGGCCAAGGTGGACCACTTCACCCCGCTGGCGCTCGTGGGCGGGCTGGTCACGATGCTGGGCCTGCTGCTGGCCTTCTATCTGCAGCCCACCCGCGTGTGGGCCGTGCGCGAGCCGGAGGGCAGCTGGACGGTCACGGGCCAGTGCCGCAAGGGCGGCGCGCTGTTCAGGGACCGGTTTGAGGGCGCGCTGCGCCAGGACAGGCAATAGGAGGGGTTTCCATGCTTCAGGTTGAAAACACGCTGTTCACCATCGTCATGCTGGCCTACTTCGCGGCCATGCTGCTGTACTTCGCCTTCATCGCCGTGAGGAAGGAGGGCGTGGCGAAGATCGCCGTCGCCCTGCAGGCCGCGGGCTTCGCGCTGCACACGGCGGCGCTGGTGTGCCGGGGCATCGGCGCGGGCCGGCTGCCGCTGACCAACCAGTATGAATTCGCCACCGCCTTTTCCTGGGGGCTGAGCCTGGTCAGCCTGATCTTCGTGATCCGCTTTAGGTTCCCGGTGCTGGGGGCCTTCGCCGCGCCGGTGACGTTTCTGATCATCGGCTACGCCGCCATGCAGAGCCGCGAGGTGCGCGAGCTGATGCCCTCGCTGCGCAGCAACTGGCTGGGGTTCCACGTGTCCACCGCCATCATCGCCTACGGGGCCTTCGGCGTGGCCTTTGTGCTGTCGCTGATCTTCCTGCTGCGGGACAAGGCCAAGTCGGGCGGCTTCATGGACACCCACATTCCGGGCCGGGAAAAGCTGGACATGATCAGCTATCGCAGCGTGTCGCTGGGGCTGCTGTTTCTGACCTTCACCATCATCACCGGGGCCATCTGGGCCGAGCGGGCCTGGGGCAGCTATTGGTCCTGGGACCCGAAGGAGACCTGGTCGCTGGTCACCTGGATCATCTACGCCGCCTACCTGCACCTGCGCCTGCGCCGGGGCTGGCAGGGCCGCGCCGCCGCCGTATTCGCCGTGGTGGGTTTTGTGTGCGTGATCTTCACCTACATCGGCGTGAACACCTGGCTGCCGGGAATACACAGCTACGCGTAGACCCGTCCCCGCTTCATTTCCCGCTTGCCATGGCATCGCCGTTTGTGATAGACTGTGATGGGATACCGGGTATGAAAGCGAGCGTGACCCTAATGCTGACCCATAACTACTACAGGCGCATCATGATCCTTTGCTTCGCGCTCATGCTGGTTTTGCTGTTCCTACAGGCCGGCGTGGGCTTTTTCATACTGCGCGACCAGACCATCCGCCACTCCTCCACACTTTCGGAAAAGATCCTTGGCGAGCTGTCAGGGCAGACGAGCGCCTACTTCGATACCCTGGACCAGGTCCTGGACGCTGTCTACCAATACCCGGACTTCCTGTCCGGACTGGAAACCTCTTCCCGGGACAAGCAGGAATACCCGGTTCGCAGCCTGCTTTCCCAGACCGCCTACTTCCGCCCCCTGCGCTGCATATGGATCTACGACATGCAGCATGCGGTGCGCGGCTGCTACAGTCGCTCCGGCGCGAACATGTACAGGCAGGATTCCCTGGACATCTATCGCGCGCCGGAGGATCCCGCCGCCACCCTCGTGCGCAGCTTTGTGGAGGGTGACGGCGCACGCTTCCGGGTGTTCTGCAGTGAAGGCGACGGCGGCGACGTGTTCCTGCGCGTGGTGAAGCGGGTCTATCAGGACATGGGGCGCAGGCAGGTCGGCTACATCGTATGCGACCTGCAACCCCTGGCGCTGGTGGATATCGCCGCCTCCGCCATCACTTCTGCCAACCAGTATGCCTGGCTGTACACCCCCGGCGGCGCGGTCTGCGGTCTTCCCGCGCCGAACAGCGCGCGCGTCAGGAGCTTCATGCAGCGCCGGGAGTTGTTCGACGGCCCGTTCTCCGGCATGACGGAGGGGAACTACTTCTGCTGTACCGAGGCCCCGGACACCGGCGTGACGGTGTGCCTGTTCACCGACGAGATCGAACTCCGGCAGAGCCTGTCACGGCTGCTGCGCCTCACGCTGTCGGAGCTGGCGGCGCTGCTGCTGCTGTCCGGCGCGTTCGCCGTCGCGCTTTCCCGGCGGGTCAACCGGCGCATTCACGGCGTCACCGATGTATTCCACAGGATCGAACAGGGCGAGACCCATCTGCGCCTGCCGGCGGACGGGCGGGATGAGATCGACGCCATTTGCAGCCGCTTCAATTCCATGATGGATCACATGGAGATCACCACCGCGGAGGAGGCGCGCCTGCGCCGGGCCTTCGAGGAGGCGCGCTATCAATCGCTGCAGGCCCAGGTCAATCCCCACTTCCTGTTCAATACCATGGAGAATATCGGGGCCATCGCGCTGGCTCAGGGCTGCGATACGGTGGATGAAATGTGCATCGCCCTGTCGGGGATGCTGCGCTACAGCATCGGCAGCGACGGCCCGGACAGGACCGTGTCGCTGGGCGAGGAGCTGGAATACGTGCGCCAGTATATGCTGATCATCAACGTGCGCATGAACCACGAGATCCTGCTGGACGTGTCGGTCCCCGAGGCGCTGTTGGGCACCCGGCTGCCCCGACTGTCCGTACAGCCGCTGGCGGACAACGCGATCCGCCATGGGCTGCGCCGAAAGCGCGGTGAAAAGCGCCTGAATATACTGGCGCGCCCCGTGGGCGGGGATGTGGAGGTCGTCGTGGAAAACAACGGCCTGGCGGGAGATATCGACGAGATGAACCGCATCATCCGTCGGGAAATCACCAAGGACGCGGAGCACACGTCCATAGGCATCTGCAACATCCACGAGCGCGTCCAGCTGCTGTTCGGCACGCCCTATGGGCTGCGCGCGGCATCGGAGGACGGCAGGACGCAGATGATCCTGCTGCTGCCGGGAAACAAGGAGGGCGAAGCGACATGCGCGGAAGAACACTGCTGATCGTGGACGACGAACCCTGGATCCGCCATAAGCTGACACACCGCTTCGATTGGAAGCGCTTTGGCATCGACCGACTGTTGGAGGCGGAAGACGGCGAAAAGGCGCTGGCCGTGATGCGCGATCAGCGGGTGGACATCGTGCTTACGGACATGGACATGCCCTTTATGGACGGCGCTGACATGATGCAGGTCATTCGCGCGGAATTTCCCCGGGTCCACGTCGTGGCACTGAGCGGGTACAGCGATTTCGAAACCGTACACGGGGCCCTGGTGGGCGGGGCCGTGGACTACCTGCTGAAGCCCGTCAAGGAGGCGGAGCTCTACGCCGTGATGGAAAAGCTGACCGGCGACGCGGATGACGGCAACGAGCTGCCGGACGACGTACCGCACCGGGTGAAGGCCTTCATCGACGCCCACTTCTCCGAGGACCTGTCCCTTCCCATGCTGTCGGAGCGCTTCAACATTTCACAGTCCTATCTGTCCCGCAGCTTCAAGCGGGCCTTTGACCTCAACCTGACGGCCTACGTCACCGCCCGGCGCGTGGAGGCGGCCAGGCAGCTGCTGGACGAGGGCCGGTTGAGCATCGCCCAGGTCGCCGCCGCGGTGGGCTATTCGGATTACGCCTATTTCAGCAACCTGTTCCGCCGGGAGTGCGGCTGCTCGCCCCGGGACTACCAGAAGCGGCAGAGGAGCGGATAAGGACGGCGCTCAAAGGACAAAATATTCCAAGTTTTGGACAGAAATCTCCTTTTATTCGGCAATCTGCATGAATTATACTGTTGCTAACAAGAAATGCGTAGCATTTCAATAAAAGGAGGTTTTCTTATGAAGCGTCTGTTCAGCATGGTGCTGGCGCTGGTTCTCGTGCTGGCCCTGGTGCCCGCCGGCATCGCCGAGGGCATCACCATCGACGAGCCCACCACCATCAAGGTCCTGTGGTGCCAGTCTCCCGCCCAGAGCGGCCTGGAGTATGAGGTGGAATCGGCCATGGCCGAAGCCTATCCGAACGTCTCCATCGATTGGGAGCTGATCACCTGGGAGGACCTGCCCAGCAAGATGCAGCAGTACATGCAGTCCGGCATGCCCGACGCCGTATTCGCCAAATCCCAGGACGCCAACAACTACGCCCAGTACGGCGTGTGGGCGGACCTGACCGGCAAGAGCTACATCGACAACGTGTATGAGACCGCCGTAAGCTCCACCACCGTGGACGGCAAGATCCTGGGCGTGCCCTACCTGGCCTCCTACGGCGGCGTGTACTACAACCGCGCCATCTTCGCCCAGTACGGCCTGGAGCCCCCGACCACCATCGACGACCTGAAGCACATCTGCGACGTGCTGAAGGAGAACGGCGTCACACCCTTTGCCACCCACTTCCTGGACGCCTGGTTCTGGGGCTGGGAGGCCGCGATCGGCATCGGCGGCGAGCTGATGACCAGCTCTGAAACCTGGGGCGACGAGTACAAGGCCGGCGAGCGCAGCGCAGCCGACGAGGACATGCAGCTGGGCATCGAGATGCTGCAGTTCATCGTGGAGAACAGCTTCGAGGATTGCTTCTCCGTGGAGCAGACCACCTGCGACGCCCGCTTTGTGAAGGGCGAAGCCGCGATGCAGTTCGACATGGCCACCGTCTCCGCCAACTTCCTGGCCCTCGACCCGGAAATCGACTTCGGCGTGTTCCCCTTCCCCTCCAGCCAGGGCAACGGCTGCCTGAACATGGAGTGCGACATCACCTTCTTCAAGAGCGCGACCACCGAACATGAGGCCGCCGTCGACGCCCTGCTGACCGTGATGACCGATCCCGACATGGCCTCCATGTGGAGCAACGCCGAGGGCGAGGCCTCCGTGGTGAAGGGCGCGGTCTCCTTCGAGACGCCCGCCCAGAGCGACATCGACCACTACAGCGAGGTCGGCCTGACCCGCGACCAGAACAAGATCACCGGCCAGATCCCCTTCAATGAGTATTGGGCCGAGCTGGCTGCCGACATCACCGAATACATGAACGGCTCCATCGACATGGATACCCTAGTGGAGCGCGCGGACGCCCGCCGCGATGTCTGCGGCGCCAAGTAAGCGCAGACCAAAGCCGAGGGGTGGACGCGTTCCACCCCTCGTTTTATCCGATGAACCGCGGAGGCTTACCCATGAAAAAGAACGTTTCCTGCATGGGACGGATGCGGCTGCAGTACGCCTCGCTGATGATCCCGGCGCTGGTGTTGTTCACCATCGGCCTGATACTGCCCATACTGATGTGCTTCTACTATTCCCTGTTCTCCTGGGATGGGTTCGCGGCGGACAAGGTTTTCCTGGGGCTGGGCAATTACGCCCGGATCGTCCGGGACGAGTACGTGATGGGCACCTGGAAATTCACGATCATATTCGCGCTGGTGAACTCCATGACGGCGGACATCGGGGCCTTGCTGCTGGCGGTGCTGCTGGACAGCGGCATCCGTGCCAGGACGCTGCACCGCACGCTGGTGTTCATCCCCTGCCTGTTCAGCTCCATCGTGACCGGCTTCGTATGGAAGAAGATCTATTCCTCCGTACTGCCCGGCATCGCGGAAAGCCTGGGCCTGAAGATCTACACCCAGCTGCTCGGCAGCCCCAAAACCGTGCTGGCGGGCCTGACCATCGCCAATTGCTGGCAGTGGACCGGCCTGTGGATGATGATCTACCTGGCGGCGCTGCAATCCATCTCTCCGGAATACTACGAGGCCGCCCGCGTGGACGGCGCCAACGCCGTACAGCGCTTCTTCCACGTGACCGTGCCGCTGCTGATGCCGGCGATCATCACCTGCACCGTGGGCCTGACCACCGGCGCGTTGAAGACCTATGACATCCTGGTCACCGCCACCGAAGGCGGTCCGGGGCGCTCCTCGAACACCATCGTCTACTACACGTTCAACGCGGCATTCAAGCTCAAGCAGTACGGCTATGGCTCGGCCATGTCGGTTTCCCTGATCCTGGTGCTGCTGCTGGTCGCCGTGGTGCAGCTGAAGCTGTTCAGCAAGAAGGAGGTGCAGCTATGACCGCCGTCAACGCGCCCGCGAGGCGCAGGTTCTCCTGGTCCAGGCTATGCATGCAGCTGATCGCACTGGTGGTGGCCGTGTTCTTCGCCTTCCCGCTGCTGATCATCGTGAACAACGCCTTCAAGACCACCCGGGAGCTGGCCATGAATCACCCGCTGTCCATGCCCGCCTCCTTCAGCCCGGTCAACTTCACCACCGCCTGGAAGAAGCTGGAGCTGGGCACCGCGTTCCTGAATTCGTTCATCTACACCGGCGTCAGCGTCGTGATCATCGCGTTCCTGTGCACGATCACGGCCTGGGCCATCGCCCGGGGCCGGACGCGGTTCTTCCGCTTCAGCCGGGTGTACTTCCTGATCGGCATACTGATCCCGGCCCAGGCGCTGTGCCTGCCCATCTACCTGCTGTGGAACCGGATGGGCCTGACGAATTCCAAGCTTGGGCTGATCGCGCTGTACGTGTCCACCGGGCTGTCCTTCGGCATCTTCCTTCAGACCAATTTCATGAAGACGGTGCCCATCGACATCGAAGAGGCCGCGCGCATCGACGGCTGCAATGTCTATCAGACCTTCTTCAGGGTGGTGCTGCCGCTGCTGAAGGCCCCCATGGCCACGCTGATCATCACCCAGTCCTTCACGGTGTGGAACGACTACATGCTGGCCAACCTGATGATCCAGAGCAAGTTCAACCGCACGGTGATCATCGCCATGAAGGTCCTGTTCTCCGCCACCAAGAACGACTACGCCACCGCCATGGCGGCCATCATCCTCTCGGCGACCCCGATCATCATACTGTTCGTGGCGCTGCAAAAGCAGTTTATCAAGGGCATGACCATCGGCGCCGTCAAGGGATAGGCGCACGACGCGCTTACACTTTTTTTCATGCAATGGGGAACAGGACATCCGGCGACCGGATTGCCTGTTCCCCGTTCCTTTTCAACAAAAAAAGCGCCCAACCGTGCCCAGGGCAAGCAGCTGAACGCCAGCGGGAGAGGATGTTCTCCTTGGAAAAGTATTATAGGCAGCGCTAACCGTTTTGTCATTACAGTTGCGTTAAAATTCGCCGTAAAGCTGGATTTTTCGTCAGATTACCGAACAATCGACCTGCTTACCACGATATTGTGCGGTTTTTCATCAGCTTTTTACACGATAATGCTTTTGATCCTAAAGCATTGTATTTATCATATTAAATACCACCCGAGGCCCCGGAAGGCCCGGGATTACAGGAGGTAAAGAGAATGAGGAAACTGCTCAGCATCGTTATGGCGGTCGCGCTGATCATCTGCGCCTGCTCCGCCGCGGCCTTCGCCGAGGCTGCGCCCGTGAAGGTCGGCTTCATCTTCCTGCACGACGAGAACTCCACCTACGACCTCAACTTCATCAACGCGGCCAAGGAAGCCTGCGAGAAGCTGGGCGTCGAGTCCATCTTCAAGACCGGCATCCCCGAGGGCCAGGAATGCTACGAGGCCGCCATGGACCTGGTTGACGCCGGCTGCAACATCGTGTTCGCCGACAGCTTCGGCCACGAGCCCTACATGATCGACGCTGCCAAGGAGTGCCCGAACGTGCAGTTCTGCCACGCCACCGGCACCCGCGCCCACACCGAGGGGCTGGCCAACTTCCACAACGCCTTCGCTTCCATCTATGAAGGTCGTTACCTGGGCGGCATCGCCGCGGGCCTGAAGCTGAACCAGCTGATCGAGGAAGGCAAGATCACCGCCGATCAGGCCAAGCTGGGCTATGTCGGCGCCTACACCTACGCCGAGGTCATCTCCGGCTACACCTCCTTCTTCCTGGGCGCCCGCTCTGTGTGCCCCACCGCCACGATGGAGGTCACCTTCACCGGTTCCTGGTATGATCCCGCCCTGGAGACCGAGGGCGCCCAGAAGCTGATCGACAGCAACTGCGTCGTGATCTCCGAGCATGCCGACTCCATGGGCGCTCCCGCGCTGTGCGAGTCCAACAGCATCCCCTTCGTGTTCTACAACGGCTCCGCCGCGGACGCCTGCCCGAACACCTACATCGTCGCCTCCCGCATCAACTGGGAGCCCTACTTCGAAGTGATCATCAACGCCGTGGCCAACGGAGAGGAGATCCCCGCTGACTGGACCGGCTCCCTGGGCAGCAACTCCGTGCTGCTGGCCGAGCTGAACGAGCAGGCCGCCGCCCCCGGCACCGCCGAGGCCATCGAGACCGCCAAGGCCGCCATGGAGGCCGGCGAGCTGAAGGTGTTCGACACCGCCACCTTTACCGTGAACGGCGAGACGCTGACCAGCTACATGGCCGACGTGGACACCGACGAAGCCTACACCCCCGACACCGAGGTCATCGCGGACGGCTACTTCCATGAGTCCGAGTTCCGCTCCGCGCCCTACTTCGACGTGCAGATCGACGGCATCACCCTGCTGGATACCGCGTTCTGACAGCGATCATCGGGGCAATCCGGGAGGCTGCGACAGCCGCAGCCTCCCGCTTTCACTACTGCGAAAGGAGAGCACAGGGACGAACGCCGCCGTGCTGTCCTTTGCAGTAATTTGTTTTTTATCAAATACAAGGGGTGAACAACTTGCGAAACATGGCGCCCGCTGTGGAAATGCGGAACATCACCAAGCGCTTCGGCAAGGTGCTGGCCAACGAAGGCGTGTGCATGGAGATTCGCCGCGGCGAGATCCTGGCGCTGCTGGGCGAAAACGGCTCCGGCAAGACCACGCTGATGAACATGCTGTCCGGCATCTACTTTCCGGACGATGGCGAAATCTTCATCGACGGAAAGCCCGTGGTCATTCGCGCGCCGAAGGACGCCTATAACCTGGGCATCGGCATGATCCACCAGCACTTCAAGCTGGTAGACGTGCTGTCCGCGGCGGAGAACATCGTGCTGGGCCTGAAGGGCCGGCTGGACATGAACAAGGCCATCCAGAAGATTGATTCCATCTGCAAGGCCTACGGCTTTGAGGTGGACCCGAGGCAGAAGGTCTACGACATGTCCGTTTCCCAGAAGCAGACGGTGGAGATCGTGAAGGTGCTGTACCGCGGCGCGGACATACTGATCCTGGACGAGCCCACCGCCGTGCTGACCCCCCAGGAGACGGACAAGCTGTTCGCGGTGCTGCGCAACATGCGCGACGACGGCAAGGCCATCGTGATCATCACCCACAAGATGCACGAGGTGGAAAGCCTTTCCGACCGCGTGGCCGTGCTGCGCGACGGGCGCTACATCGGCGACATGCGCACCGCCGATTCCAACGCCCAGGAGATGACCAACATGATGGTGGGCCATCCCGTGACGCTGAACATCGACCGGCCCGACCCGGTGAACCCCAGGCCGCGCATCGAGGTCAGGGACCTGACCGTGCGCAACGAGGAGGGCATCGTCAAGCTGGACGGCGTGTCCTTCACCGCCAATTCCGGCGAGATCCTGGGCATCGCGGGCATCTCCGGCAGCGGCCAGAAGGAGCTGCTGGAGGCCATCGCCGGCCTGCAGCCCACCGAGCGGGGCAGCGTGAGCTACATCGAGGACAACGGCGCCCGCGAGGAGCTTCTGGGCAAGGACCCGCTGAAGATCCAGGAGATGGGCGTGGTGCTGTCCTTCGTGCCGGAGGACCGGCTGGGCATGGGCCTGGTGGGCAACATGGACCTGACCGACAACATGATGCTGCGCTCGTTCCGCCGGGGCCACAGCCTGTTCACCGACCGCGCCACCCCCCACCACGTGGCCGAGGACGTGGTGCGCGATCTGTCCGTGGTCACGCCCAGCCTGGCCACGCCGGTGCGCCGCCTGTCCGGCGGCAACGTGCAGAAGGTGCTGGTGGGCCGCGAGATCACCCAGGCCCCCTCGGTGCTGCTGACGGCCTACGCCGTCCGCGGGCTGGACATCAATTCCTCCTATACCATCTACGACCTGATCAACCGGCAGAAGGCCGAGGGCGTGGCCGTGATCTACGTGGGCGAAGACCTGGACGTGCTGGTGGAGCTGGCCGACCGCATACTGGTGCTGTGCGGCGGCAAGGTCAGCGGCATCGTGGACGGCCGCCATACCGACAAGCGGCAGATCGGCCTGATGATGACCCGGATTGGAGGTGGCGAGCATGAATAAGACCCGCGAACCGCTGTTTCACATCACCAAGCGCGGCGCGCTGCCCTGGCACAGGGCCTGGTGCATCCGCGGCGGCGCGGTGGTGCTGGCGATGATCATGTGCGCGCTGATCACCGTGCTGGTGACCGGCGAGAACCCGGTCAACGTTTACGTCACCATCTTCAACGGCTCCTTCGGCAGCCCCCGGCGCGTGTGGGTGCTGCTGCAGAACCTGGCCATACTGCTCAGCGTGTCGCTGGCGGTGACCCCCGCCTTCCGGATGCGCTTCTGGAACGTGGGCGGCGAGGGCCAGATGCTGGCCGGCGGCCTGGCCACCGCGGCCTGCATGATCTGCCTGCGGGGCGCGCTGCCCAACTGGGCGGTGATCGCCTGCATGGTGGTCGCCAGCATCATCGCCGGGGCCATATGGGGCGGAATCCCCGCGATATTCAAGGCCAAGTGGAACACCAACGAGACGCTGTTCACACTGATGATGAACTATATCGCCACCCAGCTGGTCGCCTTCTTCATCGTGGTGTGGGAGGTGCCCAAGGGCGCGGGCCAGATCGGCATCATCAACCAGTCCTCCGGCATCGGGTGGCTTCCGATGATCGGCACCTACAAGTACCTGCTGAACGTGATCATCGTGGCGGTGATCTGCGCGGTGATGTACGTGTACCTGAACTATTCCAAGCACGGCTACGAGATCTCCGTGGTGGGCGAGAGCGAGCGCACCGCCCGCTACGTGGGCATCAAGGTGGACCGAGTGATCGTGCGCACGATGCTGCTGTCCGGCGGGCTGTGCGGCCTGACGGGCATGCTGCTGGTGGGCGGCACCGACCACACGCTGACCACCACCATCACCGGCGGCCGCGGCTTCACGGCGGTCATGGTGTCGTGGCTGGCCAAGTTCAACCCCGTGTGGATGATACTGACATCGTTCCTGTTGGTGTTTTTGCAGCGCGGCGCGGGCGAGATCTCCACGTCCTTCGGGCTGGACCAGTCCTTCTCCGACATACTGACGGGCGTGATACTGTTCTTCATCATCGGAAGCGAGTTCTTCATCAACTATAAGATCAACTTCCGCCACGCTAAGGAGGGCTGAATCGATGTTTGACTTCATATCCTTCATCCCCCGGGCCGTGATGCAGGGCATACCGCTGCTGCTGGGCAGCACCGGCGAAACGCTGACGGAGAAATCCGGCAACCTGAACCTGGGCATCCCCGGCATCATGTATGTGGGCGCGATCAGCGGCACCATCGGCGCGTTCCTGTATGAATCGTCGCTGCCCTCCCCGGAGGCCCTCGTGCCCTTCTGGGCGGTGATGATCCCGCTGCTGTCCTGCCTGCTGGGCTCGCTTTTGATGGGTCTTTTGTACTGCTTCCTCACCGTCACGCTGCGGGCCAACCAGAACGTGACCGGCCTGGCGCTGACCACCTTCGGCGTGGGCTTCGGCAACTTCTTCGGCGGCTCGCTGATCAAGCTGGCCGGCAGCGACATGCCCTACATGGCGCTCTCCGCCACCAGCCTTTGCTACCGCAAGACCCTGCCCTGGGCCGAGACCACCGGCTGGTTCGGCAAGCTGTTTTTGAACTACGGCTTCCTGGCCTACCTGGCCGTGATCATCGCGCTGGTGGCCGGCTACGTGCTGCGCCACACCCGGCTGGGCCTGCACCTGCGGGCCGTGGGCGAAAGCCCCGCCACCGCCGACGCCGCCGGCGTGAACGTGAACCGCTACAAGTACGGCGCCACCTGCATCGGCAGCATGGTGGCCGGCCTGGGCGGGCTGTACTACGTGATGGACTACTCCAGCGGCATATGGTCCAACAACGCCTTCGGCGACCGCGGCTGGCTGGCCATCGCGCTGGTGATCTTCACCATCTGGCGGCCCAACGTGGGCGTGATCGCCTCGGTGCTGTTCGGCGGGCTGTACATATTGCACATGTACATCCCCTCCGGCATGAACCTGGCTATCAAGGAGATCTACAAGATGCTGCCCTACGTGGTGACCATCATCGTGCTGATCATCACCAGCATGCGCAACAAGCGCGAAAACCAGCCCCCCGCCAGCCTGGGCCTGCCCTACTTCCGGGAGGAACGGTAGAAGATATGAAACGGGGCTGTCTCAAACAGTCTCAGCGAAACACCTGACAGGGTGAAAGCCTCATCAGGTGTTTTTTCATCGGATATAATGATCCTGGTTGAGCAGCGCGAAATCACGCTCATTGACAAATAAATCCATCGACAGCGTCCTCCAGGGCGAAATATGCTTTAGACTCTCAACCTTCGTTTTTTGATCATCAGGAGGATCTTGACAAACGTGAAGTTGTCATAAAGCGCCTTTCGGACAGTTCCTTACGCACTCCATGCATAAGATACATTCCGTTCCGTTTTCACGTTTTCTTGAATTATCAGTAACATCCACATTCATCGGACAAACACGTTTGCATTTCCCGCAAGAGATGCACTTCTCCTTGTCGCATTTCAAACGAATCAGAGAAAAATAGCTCATCGGCTTCAGAAAAACCGTGATCGGACAGATGTATTTGCAGAAAGCCCGATTGTCCTGGAAGGCATACGCAAGGATGATCCCTGCCGCATAATACAGAATGTTGCCAATGATAAACGCCCAGAACATGATCCTCTCAATGCTCCTCACATGCGCAAGGAACAGTGCTGCGACAAATATGAGTGAGGCGGTAAAGGTGATATACCTGATCCATCCCAATCGCCTCCGCGGCTGCTTTGGCACTTTATAGGGCAGGAAATCCAGCACCATTGCCGTCCAACAGGCATATCCGCACCATCCACGCCCGAATATCAGCGGTCCGAATATCTTGGCCACAGCATAATGGATGGTGGCCGCTTCAAACACGCCTGTGAACAGATAATACCAGAATCCTTCAATCTGCATGTTTTCGTTGCAGATCAATCCGAGATATACAAGCATGTACAGGCCGACAAGCAGTTGAACAATGCGTCTGGCATGCTTGTATTGTTTGATAAACAGGAAGACGCCCAGCGAAATGGACAGACCAATGTAGCTGAAATTGAACAGATAGAACAGATTGCCCTTTGTCAGCCACAAGGTGATTGCGATCGTTTCAAATACAACCAGCATAATGATCGGCATCGCGTATTTCTTCATCTTTGTATCCCCACAAATCCCGACTTAGAGTGTGTTTCTAAAATGAGACATGTGCAGTTTCGAGTGGATTGGGCTGCATTTCAAGACGGTTTTCCGCAGGCTTAGTGGCGCTAAGTCAAGGGAAACCAACGCAGAAATGCAGTTCAAGGCGCCGAAAATGCATCTTGGGGAAT